>JANXYG010000155.1 GCA_025350245.1 Betaproteobacteria bacterium | reverse complement strand
TCGGCGAAGCGCGAAGCCGCGGCCTCGTTCGGCGACGACAAGGTGCTGCTGGAGAAATACCTGATACGGCCGCGGCACATCGAGTTCCAGGTGTTCGCCGACACGCTCGGCAACTGCATCCACCTGCACGAGCGCGACTGCTCAGTGCAGCGTCGTCACCAGAAGGTGCTCGAGGAAGCGCCCGCACCGGGCATGACGCCGCAACGTCGGGCGCAGATGGGCGCCGCCGCGGTCGCCGCCGCCAACGCGGTCGGCTACGTCGGCGCCGGCACGGTCGAGTTCATCGTCGATGCGTCCGGCGTGTTCTTCTTCATGGAGATGAACACCCGCCTGCAGGTGGAGCATCCGGTCACCGAGATGATCACCGGCCTCGACCTGGTCGAGTGGCAGCTTCGCGTCGCGGCTGGCGAGCCGCTGCCGCTGTCGCAGGATCAGGTGCCGATCCGCGGCCACGCGATCGAGGCCCGCATCTACGCTGAGGATCCGCAGCGGGGATTCCTGCCCGCGATCGGTCGCATCGTGCACCTGAGCGAGCCGGGCGCATCGGCGCATGTGCGGGTCGACACCGGCGTGCGCGCCGGCGACGAGATCGGCGTCAACTACGACCCCATGATCGCCAAGCTGATCTGCTGGGACGTCGATCGCACCGCCGCCTTGCGCCGCCTGCGCGCGGCGCTGTCGGAATTCCAGGTGGTCGGTCTCGCCAGCAATATCGAGTTTCTCGGTGCGGTGGTGGCGCATCCGGCGTTTGCGCGTGCTCACCTCGAGGCCGGCTTGCTCGACACCGGGTTGATCGAACGACACCACGACGAGCTTCTGCCCGCACCGGTGCCGGTGCCCGACAAGTTTCTCGCGCTCGCCGCCTTGTCTGAACTGTTGCATGCCGGACGCGATGCGAAAGCCAGGGCCGCGGTATCGGGCGACCCGCATTCGCCGTGGCACGACGCGAGCGGTTGGCGTCTGAACGAAGACAACCACCATGTGCTGCGCTTCGTCGATGGCGAGCGCGAACTGGCCGTCGTCGCGCACTACCGCGCACGCGGATTCGAGCTGGAACTCCCCGGCGGCACGATGGCGGTCGACGGCGAGCTGCTCGACGCGGTGACATTGCGGGCCCGACTCGGCGGCACCGACTCGGTGGCGACCGTGGTCAGGACCGGTCACACGCTCACCATCTTCGCGTTCGGCGTGAGCCGGCGCATCGACCTCGCGCGCGGCGGCGTGGCCGACGACGCCGGCTCGGCCGGTTCGCTGGCGGCGCCGATGCCGGGCAGCGTGATCGACGTGCTGGTGAAGGCGGGCGACCTGGTCGAGAAAGGCGCGGCGCTCATGATCATCGAGGCAATGAAGATGGAGCACACCATCGCCGCACCGCGGGCCGGCACGGTCAAGGCCGTGTTCTTCGCCAGGGGCGACCAGGTGCAGGAAGGCGTCAACCTGCTCGAGTTCGAGGCATGAGAGTTCCGGATCGGGTCCGGCTGGTCGAGGTCGGCCCCCGCGACGGTCTCCAGAATGAGGCCGTGCCGGTCTCGACCGACCTCAAGGTCGCCCTCATCGAGCGCCTTGCCGACGCCGGTTTGCCGGTGGTCGAGGCCACCAGTTTCGTGTCGCCGAAATGGGTGCCGCAGATGGCCGACGCCGCCGATGTCATGGCGCGGATCCGGCGTCGACCGGGCGTGAGCTATCCGGTGCTGGTGCCCAATCTCAAGGGGCTCGAAGCGGCGCTCGCCGCCAAGGCCGGCGAGGTCGCGGTGTTCGCCGCGGCCTCGGAATCCTTCTCCCGGCGCAACATCAACTGCTCGATCGACGAATCGCTCGATCGCTTCGCGCCGGTCTGTGAAGCCGCGCTGGCGGCGGGGGTGCGGGTCCGCGGTTACATCTCATGCGTGCTCGGCTGTCCCTATGAAGGCGCGATCGCGCCAGCGGCGGTCGCGGCGGTCGGACGACGGCTCGCCGCCATGGGCTGCTACGAGATCTCGCTCGGCGACACCATCGGCACCGGCACACCGGTTCATGCGCAGCAAATGATCGAGGCGGTCGCGGAACACGTGCCGATCGCCAGCCTGGCGGGGCATTTCCACGACACCTATGGGCAGGCGCTGGGCAACATTCTGGCCGCGATGCAACTCGGGGTCGCCACTTTCGACAGCTCGGTCGCGGGTCTCGGCGGGTGTCCGTACGCCAAGGGCGCCACCGGCAATGTGGCCACCGAAGACGTGGTCTACATGCTGCACGGGATGGGCATCGCGACGGGTGTGGATCTGGACTTGGTCGTGGCGGCCGGCGAGTTCATCTCGGGCGCACTGGGGCGTGCGACTGCATCTCGCGCGGGCCGGGCGCTCGCCGCGAAAAGGGTGCGGAAAACCACCTGATCGGGTTGCCAGGCGGCCCACCGCGGGAGGCCACGAATCCGCCCGAAGCGAACCCGTGGCCTCCAAGCCCCCGAGACCATCAACCGAACCCGGGTCTTGACGCGCTGCCAGCCCCGGCTGGCGGCCGCGCCGACGGCACCCTGAACCCGGCGCCGGGTTATGCTTCGGCATTGCCTGTTCCCCTGGTTCGATGCGTCCGTGAGTGCCGATGTACTGTCCCCCTGCGTGAAGGTGTGCGAGTTCGACTCCTCGATCGGACTGTGCCGCGGCTGCTATCGCGACCTGGACGAGATCACGCTCTGGTCGCAGTGGTCGCTGGTCCAGAAGCAACGGGTTCTTGATCGTCTCGACGCCCGTCGCCTGCGGTTCCAGCCCGCCGACCCGGCCTGATTCTCCCACCGCCATCACATGCCCCTGCCCACACCGGTCCCGCGCAAGCTCCACCACACCCGTACCATCGAATGCTGTGGCTATCGCCGCGACGACGGCCTGTGGGACATCGAAGGCCATCTCGTGGACATCAAGCCGCAGGAGGTGCACACCGATGACCGGGTCGTCCCGGCCGGCAAGCCGCTGCACGAGATGCGGATCCGGCTCACCGTCGATCTCGACCTGACGGTTCACGCGGTCGAAGCGGTCACTGACTGGGGGCCGTACGACGGGTGCGGCTCGATCACCCCGGCGTTCGAGCAACTCCAGGGCCTGTCGATCAGGAGCGGCTGGACGCTCAAGGTGCGGGAACTGCTCGGCGGCGTGCGCGGCTGCACCCATCTGGTCGAACTGCTCGGGCCGGTGGCGACCACGGCGTTCCAGACGGTCTATTCCGCGCGTGAGCACGCGCGCCCGGCCGGGTCCGACGGCAAGCGTCCCGGACTCATCGACAGTTGCCACATGTATGCCGTCAACGGCCCGATCGTGAAGCGGCGGTGGCCAACCTTTCATATTGCCGCGGTGCCGGTCGAGGGCCAAGGCGGATGAGCGCCCGGCCGATCGTCATGATGACCGGGAGCGCCGCCAACGAGGGCGGCGAGTTCGTCCATGACGATACCGGCCGCAGCCTCGAAGCCGCCACCCGTGCCGCGTTCAATGCCGTCTTCGATTGCAGGGCGCAATCCGCAAACCCCCTCGTCGGCGGCCGGACCGCGCGCCATGCGTTCTCGATGTTCGATTCTGGCCGGGTCATCGGGGTGATCGTCGTGGCCCCGTGGCGCGAGCGCATGCACCAGGAGTCAGTGCCCACCCCCGGGCAGGACCGCGCCACGGCGGAGCTGCTCTGGCTCACCCTTTGGGAAGGCCCGGAACGGCGGGTGCTCGTGGTGACCGACCTCGACATGGCGCAGGGCCTGATCACGCGATTCCATGGCTGCTACGTGCCGGCCCACGTCGACGTGCTGCATTTCGATTCGGTGGCGCACTCCTTCTACCTGGCCGGCAGGGTCGGCGCGGATTGAGCAAGAAACCTCTCGATGGTGTGCGGATCCTCGACCTGACGCGCCTGCTGCCCGGGCCGATGTGCACGCTGCATCTCGCCGATCTCGGCGCGGACGTGATCAAGATCGAGGACACGGGCCTGGGCGACTATGCCCGCACGATGGGCGCGGCACCCGGCACCCTGGCGCCGGTGTTCCTGGCGATCAACCGCAACAAGCGCGGCCTCAGGCTAGACCTGAAACAGGCGGCAGGCGTGGCGATCTTCATGGACCTCGTGCGCACCGCGCATGTGGTCGTCGAGAGTTTCCGGCCCGGCGTCGTCGATCGTCTCGGCGTGGGATACGAAGCCGCGCGCGCCGCGAATCCGGCGATCGTCTATTGCTCGATCTCCGGCTACGGGCAGACCGGGCCGTATCGGCTGCTGGCCGGCCACGACCTCAACTATTGCGGCTACGCCGGCTTCACCGACCAGACCGGCTCGGCCGACGGCGACCCGATCATCCCCAACTTCCAGGTGGCCGACATTCTCGGCGGCGCGGTCGTCCCGGCCATGGGCATTCTCGCGGCCCTGTTCGATGCCGCGCGCACTGGCGAAGGCCGGCATGTGGATGCGGCCATGACCGAAGGCGTGCTCGTGCACAACGTGCAGGCGCTGTCCGCCGTCGTCGCCGACGGCGCGCCCCGGCCCCGCGGGCGCGACCTGCTGTCCGGCCGCGAGGCCTGCTACAACATCTATCGCACCGCCGACGGCAAGCACATGGCAGTGGGCGCACTTGAGACCAAGTTCTGGGAAGAGGTGTGCGACGTCGTCGGGCGCCCCGACCTCAAGCCGTGTCACTGGGCCGCGAACGACGACCCGGCGCGCGCGATTCCCGAGCTGCGGACCACCTTCGCCAGCCAGACCCAGGCCGAATGGGTGCGGCGGTTCGATGGCCACGACTGCTGCGTCTCGCCAGTGGTCGGCCTCGATGTCGCGCAGTCCGATCCGCAGCACACGGCGCGCGGCATGTTCGTGCACGCCGCGCATCCGGCAGCGGGTGATGTGTTGCAGTTCGCCCCACCGCTGCAGATGTCCCGGTTCGAGTTCGAGGTGGAACGCCCGGCGCCAGGTGCGGGCGAGCACACCGATGAGTTGCTGGCGGAACTGGGGTATGGGGTGGAGCGGATTGCTGCGTTGCGGGCTGGGCGGGTGGTGTAGACGGCGAGCGACGGATCGAACCGGGAATTCCGACGCGGCTTATGATCGACATTATTGCCGATCAGATTTCGTTAGTTCAACGGCCTAGTTGGGCCTGTTAGGAGATGCTGCGTGAAATGGCCCTGCAGAAACGCTAGAGAAAGCTTTGAGATATCCGGTTTCGTGGAGGCTTACACGCGCCTTCCCGGCTCCCGGCACCTATCTATCATATCCAAAGGTGATAAACCAGATTATGTAGTTCAGGTCGTTTCTACTGGCCAAGAGTTAGGGCTCGTTCCGAAACAAGTTGATGACTTCACGCCGGCTTGATCGAGTAGTTCCATTCGCCGTGGAACGCATCGGCGTCGATCTTGATGGTGGCGAAATCGGCATCGCTGACGGTCACGCCCTTGGGGTATGCGTTGGAGTCGATCTCGGAACGTACCTTCAAACCGCTGCGCGTCTTG
>JANXYG010000117.1 GCA_025350245.1 Betaproteobacteria bacterium | reverse complement strand
TGAAAATGAGGACCATCCAATCGCAGTCTTTGCGATCGTCGAAGCTAAACCAACGACTGGTCTTCCAACCCTCGCTTTCGCTTCTTGTCTTCACGCTCACCCGCACAAGGCCTCCTGTTTCGACCGCAAGGTCGTAGGCCTCCCAGTTGTCAGGCATCTTTGCCGCGTACTTTCCAGCAAAGCTGAACTGACTCAGCGCGTAGTGCTCACCGGCGTCACCGAGGAGCTTTGAGGATGGACGCTGTTTCGTAGTCATTGCGAAATGAGGGGTCTAACGCTGCGCATGACCGGCGCCGGCCCAGTAGGCAACCGCGAAGCGCCGCCGCGTGTTCACCGGCGTCCGGTCGATGCGCTGGTTAGACCTCCAATTTCCTTCGGGGAAGCGTGCGTCGGCGCAAACTGAGTAGCGGTTCTTCACCCTGGCTAACGCGCATGCGATTAATGGCTTGGGCTGTGGCCTCGTAATGCGGAAGTGCGACTTGAGGGGCGGCACTCCACATGTCCTGGAAGGCGTGCCAAGCTTCTGCTTGGGCCGTCGGTTTGAACCGCCAGTAATCAATCTCGAATTGGACGCCAGCAGCATTGGCGGATTCCTCTGGTGAGCACTCGACATAGCTAATTTTCTGGTCGTTGGATGCTCTGTGATCTTGGTCGTCGAGCAAGGCTGCCGCCGAAGGATGCAGGAGAATTCTGAGTCCTTTTATTCCGCAGGACTCGGCCGCGTTTGAGCGCACTACACCTGTTCCGAGAAAGTGAGCGGAATGGTCGCCCCCCTCCAAAGATACATCGGATCTGAATCTTACAGCGGAGAAACTCCCGTACGCGATACCAGCGCGCGCTGGTACACGCGCTCGAAGTAAGGTTTGAACGATGTACGTTGCAACGCTGACGGATTCAGATAGCTTGGATGTCGAGACAAACGCGGAGTCCGAGAATGTGATAGCTGTGAGTGTGTGCTGCATCTGGGCGAGTTCGATAGCCCACTTCAGCGTGTGGTGGAACTGCGTGAATGCGCGTGTTAGCGGATTTCGGTCTACCGCAAGTAGCCGATCAATTGTTCCGGAGAGAGGTTTCTGGGAGTGCTTTATTGCTTCTAGATCGAGCGGGTTCTCTTCCGTTAGCTTGGCGAAGCCGAGTAGATCTACGAAGAGCACGACCCGATCGTCTGTCATCGTCATTCGAATTCTATTCTTCGGCTATATGTGAACGCAGGACGGTTGCACTGGAGGTATAACGTAATGTCGGACTCAAAAGGGGCAGAACTTTGCGTCTCTTGACGCCTAACTCCGGACGAATGTACTGCTTATAAAAGCAGTTCATGATTCGCTCCCATGCACCTCGCCGCCGCCGAACCCGCCGCCGAACCCGACCCCGTCGCACCCTACCCGCCCCAGCCGCCGCGCCTGCTCGACCGGGTGCGCGACCGCCTGCGAATAAAACACTACAGCATCGCACCGAGCAATGCTACGTCGATTGGGTGCGGCGCTATCTGCGCTTTCATGGTCTACGGCACCCGTCCGAACTTGGCGCCGAGGCGGTCGAGCAATTCCTCACCGACCTCGCGGTCAGGGGCAATGTGGCGCCTTCCACCCAGAACCAGACCAAGAATCAGCAACGATATCCGCGAAACGTGACCCCCGGCCCCTGGCCCGTGGCCCCTTTGATCCGTTGTTCCACAAAGCCGAGGTGCTCCAGGGCGCGGACGACCAGGACTGCGGTCAACTGCATGGCCAGTCTCCAAGGTACCGAAACGAATCGTCACGCCGAACCATCGGCTCACCCCGCCCGGAACTGCCCCGCCACCTTCGACGACTCCCGCGCCAGCAGGAACTGATCGGACGTCACCGCCACGAAGCGCGCGCCCTGCGCGATCCAGTGCTTGGCGTCGTCCTCGGCGAACGAGAGGATGCCCGGCGCCTTGCCAGTCTTGGCGATGCGGGCGATGGCGTCGGTGATGGTGGCGCGCACATCGGGATGTCCCGGGTTGCCGTGATGGCCGAAGTCGGCGGCGAGATCCTGCGGGCCGATGAAGACGCCGTCGACGCCGTCGACCGACGCGATCGCATCCACCTGCGCCAGCGCGCTGCGCGACTCCACCTGGACGAGCAGGCACATCTGGGCATCCACCTGGCCGAAGTAGTCCTTCACCCGCCCGAAGCGATTGGCGCGCGAGTTGGTGGATACGCCCCTCACGCCACGTGGCGGGTAGCGCACCGCAGCCACCGCCGCCTTCGCCTCCTCGGCGGTCTGGACAAACGGGATGAGCAGCGTCTGCACGCCAAGATCGAGCAGGCGCTTGATCACCACCGTGTCATTCCAGGGTGGGCGCACCAGCGCCGACACCGGGTAGCCGGCAACGGCATGCAGTTGATGATGTACCGACCCCAGGTCGTTGGGCGAATGCTCGGTGTCGATCAACACCCAGTCGAAGCCGGCGCCAGCGCAGATCTCGGCGGCGGACGGGCTGCCCAGGCTCAGCCAGCAGCCGGCTTGCGCGCCGGGTTGGGTGAGGCGGTGCTTGAATTCGTTGCGTGGCATTTCCATTGTTATTCGGACTCCGGTCAGTTTTGCTGCAGGTCGAGGGTGCGGTCTTGATAGGCCCGCAACAGGCACGGCACATCGCCGCAAGGATCGCGAACGGTGACTTCCCATTCGCGTTGTTCGCGCCGCAGGCGGTCGCGGATGTCGTCAGCCGGTGCCCGGCGAAACGCGAACAGGAAGGCGGCCGCCATCAGTTCGTGCGCCTGGCCCACCCGATCGTTCGAACAGATGAGGCGCTCGGTATTTGATTTGGGCTTGCTGCAATCCTGGGCCTGCGATGTTGTGGCGATGACGATCAGGCAGATCGGCGCCAGCATTCTGACGAGACGCTTCATGATTTCTCCTCCGGTTTCCCTCATCCCCGGCCCTTCTCCCGGGGGAGAAGGGAGCAAGGCGACAACACCCCTCTCTGCTCGGGAGCGGGAGACAACATCCCTCTTTGCTCGGGAGCCGGACACCTCCCTCTCCCTTGGGGAGAGGGACCGAGGGTGAGGGATGCTGGGCAATGTCGCGAATCGGGAAAGGTGAAGTATGGCGCGGTCACGCCGCCTTCGATCGGCCGGGCGCCGCGAGCCATGCCGTCAGCAGCTCATCGACCCGCGCCGGGCGTTCGTGCACCACCCAGTGCGAGGCATCCGGAATGCGAACAATCTCGAGCTCGTCCACATGGGCGTCGAGCCCGTCGAGCATGCCCGGCAACAGCGCATGATCGCGCTCGCCCCAGATGACGCGCGTCGGCACGCGCACGTGGAACTGATCCGGATTCAAATCCGGCAATGGCTCCTCGGCGGTCGGCGGGTGCATCGGCGACGCCCGGTACCAGTTGAGCATGGCGGTGAGCGCGCCCGGCTGCGACCAGGCGTTGATGTAGGCATCCACGGTGGCGGGCGAGGCGTCGCCGCCGTTGCTGCCCCACACATCGAGGCTGACTTCTCGCAGCCGGCGAAAGCGGTCTTCGCTCAGCACGCGCTCGGCCTTGTCGAGCCGGAAGAACGTCATGTAGGCGCTGGCGTCGCGCTGCGCCGCGCTGGCATGCAGCTCGCGCAGGAACGTGATGGGATGCGGCGCATTGATGATGATCAATTGCTCTACGCGGTCGGGATGCCAGGCGGCGACGTTCCAGGCGATCGCCCCGCCCCAGTCGTGCGCCACCAGCGTGAAGCGCTCGTGCCTGAGCGCATCGGCCAGTTGCAGGATGTCTTCGACCAGCGGCTTGGCCCGATAGTCACGCACCGCCAGCGGGCGCGACGAGAGGTTGTAACCGCGCTGGTCCGGCGCCACGCAAAGATGGGTGGCGGCAAACGCCTCGAGCTGGCCGCGCCACATCCCCGAGTATTCCGGAAAGCCATGCAGAAACATCACCAGCGGCCCCGCTCCCGCCACCAGGCAATGCAGCCGCTGGCCGTTGGCGAGATCGACGAAACGCGATTCGATCATGGTCGATTTCCCGGTGTGCGTTCGTGGTGTGCCGCTGGTGCTTGGCGTTGCGGCGCCAGCGTCCTATGCTTTCCCTCCCTGAATGTTACGCGAGGTCCGAGTGTCCAGACTTCTATGCGTGTTGCTTTCCAGCCTGTTCAGCGTTATGCCTGCGTGGATGCGGCGTGCCATGGATATGCCGGGTGCCCGCCTCGCGGCATTCGCGGTTTTCGCGTTGGTGGCGTGCCTCGTGGCAACTTCTCCGGCATCGGCTGTGCCGCCTCAGCAGGTACAACAGACTTCCATCAGCGCGGGCTTCGTCAATCTCCCGGGTCCACCGCCGACGCGCGTATGGCGTGAGACCGTCACCTTTCGCAACGACACGGGGCGCGCGCTGCCCGGCGCGATCGTCACGAGCCAGCCCTACAGCGGCGCCAAGGACTTTCCCGGTATCGTTCGCGGTGGCAAGACTGCGGCGATACAGGAACAGAAGGTCGACTTCGCGGTGGGCGAAGAAAAGAAAGTCGTGTTCGACCACCCGGCCCCCGCCGACGGCAAGGGTTACACCGCCTGGTACACCGACGTCTACGACACGCCGGCAAATCGCGCGAAGGGCATCGCCCCCTGGGTCGGCGTCGGCAATTACGCCTTCCTGCTGATACCTCTCGACACCGGTGGCTCCACCGTCACCGACAGCTTCCTGTTTCCCTATCCCGATGCCATCGAGCGCCGCGGTCTGGGTCCGGTGACGTATTCCCTCGTCGTCACCGAACTGGAACTGCCGGCCGACTGGAGCTTTTCGGGGTTGTCGGAGGAGAGCTTCCTGCTGGCCCCGTTCACCGAGCGCTTCGTCGGTGCGGGTTTCAACGTGCCGACCGGCCTGGTGGCGGGGCAAGTGGCCTTCGTGGAGTTCGACGTCAGGATCGGCGATGAAACGCTGGGCGGCACCTATCTGGGAATCCAGGTGGTCCCCGAACCGCGCGCGGCAACCCTCGTGGCGCTGGGCCTCGGCGCGCTGGCGATGGTGGCGGCGCGACGGCAGCGCACCGCACAGACGGCTTACCGGCGGGTTCCCCGCGCCTGAAAGGCGATCACCGCGATCACCAGATCGCTGCGCCCGCCATCTGCAACGGGCCCAGCGATTCGCCGAGCACCGCCCACGACACCGCGATTTGCACCAGCACGGTCTGGGCAGCAATACAGAACCCGATCAGCAGCCGCCGCCCGGCCGGGCACCCGACGCCGTCACCCGGCAGAGCCCATCAAGGCCTCGATCGCTTCGCCAAAAGACGCCGAACCGGTCAGGTTGGAGCCTCCGTCCACCACCAGCACGGTGCCGGTGACGTAGGCGGCGAGAGGCGACGCCAGGAACACTGCGGCCTGCCCGATCTCGTCCACCGTGCCATAGCGGCCCAGCGGGATGGCGCGCTGCGCCCGAGCTTCGTACTCGCTGCCACCGAGGCGCTTCATGCCTTCGGTGCCGGCGATCGGTCCGGGAACGATGCTGTTGGCACGAATGCCGTGCTTGCCCCATTCGAGCGCGAGATTGCGCATCATCATGTCGATGCCCGCCTTGGCGGCGCCCACATGCACCTGATACGGAAACGGCACATATGCCATGCCCGCGGAAATGAAGATGATGCTGCCGCGGGTTGCCTTCAGTTGCGCGAACGCCGCTCGCGCCGCATTGAACGAGCCGAGCACGTCGATATCCATCACCGACTTGAAGCCGTTCGACGACAGTTGCTCGGCCGGGATCGGGAAGTTGCCGGCCGCCCCGCACACCAGCACGTCGATGGGCCCGAGCGCGGCCTGCGTCTCGTTGATGACGGTCTCCAGGCGGGCGTAGTCGCGCACGTCGGCTGCCTGGGCGTGAACGCTCGCGCCCAGCGCGCGCAATTCGTCGGCCGCGGCGTCGAGCTTGGACTGGGTACGTCCGCAGATGGCGACTTTCGCCCCCAGCGCCGCGAAATTGCGCGCGATCCCCAGGTTGATGCCGGAGCCACCGCCGGTGACGAAAACGCATTTGCCGGCGAACAGGTCGGCGGGAAACATCTGGTTGACGATCATGGGCGTCGATGCCTTCCGTGCTTGCAGCGTGAACTCGCGGATGCCCCGATTGGGGCACGCGAATTCTACGGTAGCCGGCCGCCGCATCCGGTGGCGCATCGGCGTCGTACAGCCTTCGGCACCTATCCCCCATAATCGAAACGGCGCGGCGAACACCGCAACCGTCCACCCCAAGGAGACCCGGCAGCATGGAGACCTACTACCACCCGCACGATCTGGGCAAGTTCGCCGACATGGGCAAAGGCAACCCCGAGTTGTGGGACAAATTCATGGCGTACTACGGCGCGGTATTCGCAGAAGGTGCACTGACCGCGCGCGAGAAAGCCCTGATTGCGCTAGGGGTATCGCATGCGATCCAGTGCCCGTACTGCATCGACGCCTATACCCAGGCCGGCCTGCAGAACGGCTCCAATCTGGAGGAGATGACCGAGGTCGTGCACGTGGCCTGCGCGATCCGCGGCGGCGCCTCGCTGGTTCACGGCGTGCAGATGCGCAACGTGGCCACCAAGCTGTCGATGTAGGCGGCCCGACTCTTCATGGCTTCAGCTCCCGCCACTACCCTCGCCGCGCGCGGCACCGCGCTCGCGTCCAGCCAGCATCAGCTCGATATCCTGGCCCGTCCCGCCGCCTGGCGCGGCTTCGACGATCGCCTCGCCGATGCGGGCCTGCCGCCGCTGCGCGCCACCGGCATCGGCGTATTCCAGATCAACGTCGGCAAGTTCTGCAACCAGACCTGCCGCCATTGCCATGTGGATGCCGGGCCCGACCGCACCGAGCAGATGTCGCGCGAGACCGCCGAGCTGTGCATGGCCGCCCTGGAAAAGACCGACATTCCGGTGGTGGACATCACCGGCGGCGCGCCCGAGCTGAATCCGAGTTTCCGCCGGATGGTGGAGCGCTCCCGCGCGCTCGGTCGCCACGTGATGGATCGCTGCAACCTGAGCATCCTGCTGCTCAAGCCGCATGCCGATCTCGCCGATTTCCTCGCGGCCAATCAGGTGGAGGTGGTGGCATCGCTGCCCTACTTCCGACCGACGCAGGCCGATGCGCAGCGCGGCGACGGCATCTTCGACAAGTCGATAGAAGCCCTGCGCAAGCTCAACGCACTGGGCTATGGTCGGCCCGGCAGCGGGCTCGCACTCAATCTGGTGCACAACCCGGTCGGCGCCTTCCTGCCGGCGGCGCAGGCCAGCCTCGAAAAGCAGTTCCGGCGCGAGCTCGACCGCCAGTTCGGCATCGTGTTCGACAATCTCTACACCATCACCAACATGCCCATCAGCCGTTTCCTTGAGTTCCTGCTCGACAGCGGCAACTACGAGGGCTACATGGAGCGGCTCGCCAACGCCTTCAACCCCGCCGCGGTCGCCGGCGTCATGTGCCGCAACACCATCTCGATCGGCTGGGACGGCGGGCTGTACGACTGCGACTTCAACCAGATGCTGGATCTGAAGGTGGGTGGCGGTGCGCCGACCCACATCCGCGACTTCGATGCGCAGGCACTGGCCAATCGCACCATCGTCACCGCCAACCACTGCTATGGCTGCACGGCGGGAGCGGGATCGTCGTGCGGGGGGGCGGTGGCCTGAACGCCTGAGTTAACGCCCGCCCCCAACCTGCTCTGCGCTGCGGCTTCCCCCAAGGGGGCGCAGCATCCTCGGAGGACCCTGAGGTGCTATTCGGCACAAGCGTCAAATACCGCGCTCGAAGTCCAGATACCGGCGCACAGCAAGCAGCCCTTCGAACCCGCGCTCGATGATCAAATCAACCGGGCGAACGCCGAGCCGATGGTTGAGCGTTGTCATCCAACTATTGACGAGTTCCAGGTCCTGGGGAAACAGGACGCGCAGCGACGCGTGAATGCCGAGCAGATGACCAGCACGGTCGATCAGATCACGACTATCCGCGAGCGGCTCGCCCTTGCGATAGCGCGACAACCCCGTTCGATTGTAGGCCGATAAGCCGAGCAGGGCTGACTGCTCGGCGGTCGACAGCCGCCAATGATCAAAGAGCCGCATAACCATGCTGGCGAGTCGCTCCCGCGCTTCCCGGGTCTTCAGGTCCGCAGGCGTGGTCGAGAGGTCCAGAGCAAAAGCTGCCATTACCTTTTCCGTTCCTGATTAGCGATGAAGTTCAGCCACTACGCCTCCAGATGACGG
Source organism: Betaproteobacteria bacterium (assembly GCA_025350245.1). Taxonomy (GTDB): domain Bacteria; phylum Pseudomonadota; class Gammaproteobacteria; order Burkholderiales. Next base: position 15,646 of record JANXYG010000117.1, on the reverse strand, counting down.
CAACAATCACAAGACTGGCCGACAACAACGCAACCCCGCCATCAACGCTCAGATTTCCCTCATCCCCAACCCTTCTCCCGGAGGGAGAAGGGAGCAGGAGACGCCCATCTCCCGAGGGGAGCAAGAGACATCCCTCTCCTTTCGGGAGAGGGACCGAGGGTGAGGGACGCTGGGCAATGTCAGTAATCAGCTTCCGTTTGCATTGGCGCATGAACAGTAGCCATTGGAACAGCTGCGCGCAAGCATCTGCAACGGCGCAGCTGCACGATCGGTTCCGGCTCATCCCATGACCGAGCATTGGCCTGACCCGCAGAGAGAATTGCCTCCGTCAGACGCTGGGCTTTACCGCTCCGGCCACACTGCGTGTCATTGGTCCCGCAGCCGCCCGCGCCCGCAACTGCCCGCAGCCGCCCTCGACATCCTGCCCGGCGGAGTGCCGGAGCTTGGCCAGTACGCCGCGCTGGTGCAATGATCTCGCCATGGCCGCCGCGCGCTCCCACGACGGGCGCCGGAAATCGAGGCCGTCGACGCTGTTGTAGGGGATGAAATTCATCACCGCATACTTGCCGGCGAGCAGCTCGGCGATGCGGTCGACTTCGTCATCGCCATCGTTGATGCCTTCGAGCAGCGTCCACTGATACTGGATCGGGTACCCGGTCGCGCGCGAATAGCGGTCGGCCAGCGCGACCAGATCGGCCGGGTCGATGCGCGGTGCGCGCGGCAGCAAGTCGGCGCGCAGGTTCGCATACGTCGAATGCAGCGACAACGCCAGCGCCGGCTTCACCGGGCCGAGCGGCAGACGCTCGAACACGCGTTCGTCGCCGACGGTCGAGAACACCAGATTCTTGTGCGCGATCCCGCCGGCCGTGCCCAGCAGCTCGATCGCTTCGAGCACGTTGTCGAGGTTGTGCGCGGGCTCGCCCATGCCCATGAACACGACCTTGCGCACCGGCCGGCGGGAGCGGGCGAGCGCCACCTGCGCGACGATCTCCGCCGACCCGAGCTGCCGTAGCAGGCCGCCCCGGCCGGTCATGCAGAACACGCATCCCACCGCGCAGCCCACCTGAGTGGAGACGCACACGCCATCGCGCGGCAGCAGCACGCTTTCGATGGTCTGGCCATCGACGAGGCCGAGGAGGAAGCGCACCGAGTCGTCTGCGCCCACGTGTTCGGAACGCACGGCCGTGAGCGCGGCAAGGTCTCGAGTCAGGGCCGGCAGGTCGGCACGAAGCGCGGCCGGCAGAAACGCTTCGGGCCGACGGCGGCCACTATCGAGCGGCAAGGCGCGTGTCCAAGCCTTCAGGACGGCGGCTTCGTGGCAGGGCTTGGCGCCGAGGTGACGCAGGCGCTCGCGGATGTCGTCGATGAGCATGAGGCGCGTGGATGCTAGCACCCGGCGGTCGCGCCCGGCACCGGACAACCTGGTTTCCGGAACCCCTTGCGAGAAGGCATCAATCAGAAAACTGCCAGGTTGCGGCCCTTCCGTGTCGCACCGTCGGCGGAGATGCTTCCGGCACCATTGATCGTCCGTCCACCGTGCCCATCGATCATCACCTCGATGGGGTCAATGAGCGGCGTCGTATCCGCATCGATCTCGGCAAGCTCACTCGGCGGCTCGAACACGTGGAAGTCCCGGTTGGAGGGAATCGCGCAGCTGACCCTGGTTTTCCAGTCGTCGATCCACGCAACTGACACGCGCGGTAGCCCCTCACGCGGAAACCTCACTCCGCCAGCGCCGGATCCGCCTGCAGGCGCATGTCGATGTGCACTTCGGCGAAGGGGCAGATCACGCCGCCACTGGCACCGCGCTCCACGAGGCCCAGTTCGGCAAGGGCCTGCACATCTTCATGAACGCGCTTCACGTCGCGACCCACGCGGCGGGCCAGTTCGCGCACAGCCAGTTCGGCCTGGCCCTGCAAGGCGCGGATCAGCGCCCAGCGCTTCTCGCTCAGACGGGAGAAGAAGACACCCGGGCTTTCGAAGTTGAGCACCTCGCCCTGATAGCGGGCGGTCCTTGCGCGGGCACCGGCCTGCCTCAGGGCAGCCTGCCAATCGGTCTGCAGGGTGATGGTGAGATGGCGTTGCGTCATGTCCCGCTCCTGGCGGCACTCACCGCCGCGATGAAATCCTCGACCAGTTGATCGACCGACGTGAAGACGTAGGGTCGCTCACGTCCGCCGATGTGGCAGTGGTCGCCCTTGCCACGTTCGTTGTCGAATCCCACCACCCGCTCACCACGGACCGCATACACGGCACGGTACTTGTAGCCGTGCGTGGTGGGTGGCACCGGTTGCGGAAGTCGCCACACGACCAGCTCGATCACCCCGCCTTCGGGCGTGATGTCCTTGAACCGGGTGATCAGCTCGGCGAGCATGTTGGCGAGTATGCCAACATGCCTGGGCGATGGCAATCAGGCCGGCACTGCGTCCGCGTGCTGGTCTCGGCAGGCGTGCCGCTTGCGTCGCCCGAGCGACTATCGGTGTTGCGACGATTCCTTTGCTTCTCCACCGCGCCACTGCCGCTCCGCGGTATCCCATGCCGCCAGCGGCTGCAGATCGGGCACCCACGCCAGCCCGGACTTGCCGTCGGACGAACGCGCCGCCGGCGACACCACCACGTCGAGCAACGCCGGCCGGTTCGCCAGCGCACGCTCGATCGCGCCTTGCAGATCTTCCGCCCGCGTCACCCGCTCCGCGTGCATGCCGAACGCCCGCGCCATCGCGGCGTGATCGGCGAATTGCAGGCGCGTGCCGACGACCTTGCCGTGGGTGTCGTTCTGGTCGTGCACCTCGATCTGCCAAGCGCCGTTGTTGGCGACGACGATCAACAGCGGTGCCCGGTGGCGCACGGCGGTATCGATCTCCATGGCGTTGAAGCCGAAGGCGCCATCGCCCGTGGCCACCACCACCTGGCGATCCGGAAACGCCAGACTCGCCGCGATGCCGAACGGCGTGCCGACGCCGATGCAGCCGAGCGAGCCCGGATCGAGATAGGTGCCGCACGCCAGGCCGACCCGCGCGAAACTCAGGAAGTCGCCGCCATCGGCGATCACCACGGCATCGGGCGCGAGCTGGTTCTGCAACTCGGCGAGCAGGCGGTTCGGATGGATGCGGCCCTCGCTGTCCGACGCTGCCGTCTGCATCGAGGTGCGCAGCTTGCGCGCGCGCTCCTCATGCCGGGCGCGCATGCCCCCGGCCCATTCGCGATCGACCGCCGGCACGCGGTCGCCCGCCCGGGCGACGATCGCCGCGAGCGCCGCGGCCGGTTGCGCGAACAGTTCCACCGCGCCGCGCCGGTTGTCGCGCAGCTCCGAGGGCGTGTCGCCGATGCGCAGGAATCGGGCGCTACCGAAGACGGCGGGCGATCCGTAGGCCAACTGGAAGTCCAGCCGGCGCCCGACCGTCACCACCACATCGGCCTCGCCCATGATGGTGCCGCGCATCGCCGCCACCACCGATGGATGATCGTCGGACAGCAATCCCTTGCTCTCACCGGTGTCGAGATAGGGTGCCCCCAGCCGGTCGAGAAAGGCGCGCAGTTCCGGACCGGCGCCACGGGCACCGCGGCCGCTGATCACCAGCGGCCGCCGTGCGGACCACAGCAACTCGACCGCCGCGGCAACATCGCCGGCGCCGGGAACCAGCACCGGGCGCGGCTTCGGCCGGAAGTGTTCGTCGAGCTGGATCGCTCGCGGGACCTCGCGGCGCAAGGTGTCGACCGGAAAATCGAGATACACCGGACCCGGTTCGCCTCCCTGGCCAAAAGCGCGCGACACGGCTTCGTCGAGCTCCTGGAGCACCATCGCAGCCTCGCGAACGGTGCGGGCGTAGCGAGTGATCGGACGCACCAGATCGATATGCGGCAAGTCCTGCAGACCACCGCGGTTCTCCTGCGGTCCGGGCGGTCCGCCGGACAGCACCAGCACCGGCGCACGCGCGATATGGGCGTTGGCGATGCCGGTCATCGCGTTGGTGACGCCCGGCCCGGCGGTCACCAGCGCCACGCCCAGGCCCCCCGTCAGCTCGGCATGCGCATGCGCCATGTAGACCGCCGCGCGCTCGTCGCGCACATCGACGATGCGGATACCTTCGGCGTCGGCACGCATCCAGATCGGCATGATATGCCCGCCGCACAGTCCGAAAATGCGGTCGACGCCACGCGCCTTCAGGAAGCGCGCGACGATGCCGGCGGCGGTGTCGGGGGTGAGAGCAACAGGGGGCATCGGCGCGATCTCCTCGATCAGTCGTTTAGTGAGCCGCGGCGCGCTTCTGCTTCTTGAGCGCGCGCCAGTCGGTGACCCCCGCTTCGCGGCGCGGATCGGTGCCGGCCGGAAACAGATGGATTTTCTGCACCTTGGCCGAGGCGCCCGTGGGCAGGCTCGCCACGAACAGGATCCAGCCGGGTGCCTTGAAATAGGCCATGCGCTCGAAGCACCAGTCGAACAACTCGCGCGCCAGTGCTTCACGGGCGGCCGGCTCGGCCGCCTCCTGCGGCGCCCTCAGGACCACGCAGGCCATGACTTCTTCCTCGCGCACCTCGTCGGGCACGGCGAGTACCGCCACCTGCTTCACCTTGTCGTGCGCGGTGAGGCAGGCCTCGACCTCGGCGGCGGCGATGTTCTCGCCTGAGCGGCGGATGATGTTCTTCAGGCGATCGACGAAATGGAACACGCCGTCGGCGTCGCGCATCACCATGTCGCCGGTGTGGAACCAGCCGTTGCGCCAGGCTTCCTCGGTGGCCTCCGGATTCTTCAGGTAGCCGGAGAAGAATCCCTTGCGCGGTGCCGCGGCGCTGTGACGGATGACCAGCTCGCCGGGCACATCGGCAGGCGCATCGACATCGTGCTCGTCGACGGCGCGGGCCTCGACCCAAGGGCTCGGCCGCCCGAACGCGCGCGTGTGGATCGAGCGCGGCTCGTGGTTGTCGCTGATCAGCCTGCCGGTCTCCGACATCGCCCACATCTCGACCACCGGAAAGCCGAAGCGCTGCTCGAACACCTCGTGCTGGCTCGGTTCGACACCGGCGCACAGCGCGAACCGGACCTGGTGCTCGCGTTCCTCCGCGCGATGCGGCAGCTTGAGCAGGATGTTCGGAATGATTCCCTGGAACTGCGCCGCGGTGGCACGGGTGGCGATCAGGTCCTGCCACCAAGTGCCGGCGTGAAAGCGGTCGGGGAAGATCAGGCAACCGCCACTGAGCAACATGGCCGGCGCGGAAACCGACAGGCAGTTGGCGTGGTGCAGCGGCAACGGGTTGAACAGGCGCTCCTCGCCTTCGCGCATCGCGAGCCGGCCACCGAGCGACAGATAGCAGGCACCGAACGTATGGAAATACTCGTTGGTGAGGATGCAGCCCTTGGGGCGCCCGGTGGTGCCCGAGGTGTAGATCAGCGCGGCTTCGGTCGCGGCATCGGGCACCCCGGATTGCGCCGGCATTGTCGGCGTCGGGAGGCGATCGGGAAAGCGCTCCAGCGACACCACCGGCAGCCCGCCGCCGATGTCGGCCGCCACTGCCTGCATCTCTTCCAGTCGGCTGTCGATCACCACCGCGAGACTCGCCTCCGAGTGCTCCACCACGTAGCGGATCTCGTCGCGCCGGTAGTCGGGGTTGATCGGCACGACCCCGACGCCGAGCGCGTTCAGCGCGTAGTAGTGAAAGAAGAACTCGGGCCGCTGGTCGAACAGCATCGCGACGCGGTGTCCGCGACCATAGCCGGCATCAGCGTAGATGCGCCGCTTCTCCTCGACCCCTGCCAGGGTCTGCGACCACGTGATCTCGAGCCCGCCGGGGTGATAGGCACGCCCCGCCATCGGCGGCACCGCGTAGGCTGACCGTTCACCATGCTTGCCAACCGTGCGCAGCAGCGATTGATAAAGGGTTCCGTACTCGAAGGCGTCCATGGCGATGTCGAATGCAGTTGGCGACACAGACTATCGGCGGTTGACCAGCCGCGCCGGGATGGTGAGCACCAGCGCGCCGCCGACGAACATCAGCGCGCCGAAGTAGTAGAGCGTCGATTGGGTGCTGCCGGTCAGGTCGGTCATCCAGCCCACCAGCGAGGTGCTGACGAAACCGGCGATGTTGCCGAGCGAATTGACCAGCGCGAGGCCGGTCGCGGCGGCCGCACCGCCGAGGAATGCCGAGGGCAGGCTCCAGAACGCGGCCAATGTGGTGGTCGTGCCGGCGGTGGCCAAGGTCAGCGCGAGCATCGCCAGCACCAGGTTGTCGGTTTGCACCGCGCTCGCCATCAGGCCTGCCCCCGCCAGCAAACACGGCACCACGGTGTGCCAGCGACGTTCGCCGGTCCGGTCGGCGCGGACGTTGCCGTAGATCATCGCCACGATGGCGACGGTGTATGGGATAGCAGTCAGGAACCCGATCTCGAGCGGGTCGGCCACGCCCTTCTGCTTGATGAGGGTGGGCAGCCAGAAACTGATGACGTAGATGCCGTTGGCAAAGCAGAAGTACGCCAGGCCCAGCACCCAGACGCGACCGCTCCTGAAGGCATCGGCGAAACTGGAATGGGCTTCCTTGCCCTTCGCTTCGGCGGCCACACCGGCCGACACGATGCGTTTCTCTTCCGGATCCAGCCACTTGGCGGCATCGACCCGGTCATCCAGGTAGAACAGCGTGACGACGCCGAGCACCAGCGAGGGAATGGTTTCGAGCAGGAACAGCCATTGCCATCCGCTCAGGCCACCCGTGCCGGAAAACGCGCGCAGGATCCAGCCCGACAACGGGCCGCCGATGATGCTCGACATCGGGATCGCCGCCAGGAACAGCGCCACGATCCGGCCACGACGCGCCGCGGGAAACCAGTAGGTGAGATACAGCAGCACGCCGGGAATGAAGCCGGCCTCGGCCACACCCAGCAAAAAGCGCAGGATGTAGAACTGCGTCGGCGTCCGGACGAACACCATCGTGCCGGCGACCAGACCCCAGGTGATCATGATCCGCGCGATCCACACCCTGGCGCCGACCCGGTGCAGGATGATGTTGCTCGGCACCTCGAACAACACATACCCGAGAAAGAATATGCCGGCGCCGAACCCGTACACCGTGTTGCTGAAACCGAGGTCGTCGAGCATGCGCAGCTTGGCGAAACCGACGTTGACCCGGTCGAGATAGGCCGCGAGATAGCAGAGAAAGAGAAACGGCACCAGCCGTCGGGTCACCTTGCGGTAGGTGCGTTCTTCCAGCGCCGCCTGCGCGGACACACCGGCGGTGTCCAGTACTGTGCTCATCGAATCTTCTCCTCCGTATCGACGCCGGATCACGATGTCCGCGCGTTCGTACCACCAATGAATGAATCAGCTTCTGCTTCTGGCCCGGCGCGACGCCACCGCTATCGGTTGCACTTTCGGAAAGTTGGCAAGGCCGGCCGTCAGGATGTCAGACGCCTCCGCGATGTGGCCGCGAGCCAGCCGCTCGGCCTTTCTGGCGTCACCGGCGACGACGGCGCCCAGGATGGCTTCGTGCTGGTCCCAGATGTCGGTCGGCGTTTCGCCATGCAGCAACACCTCGCCCATGACCCGGCGCAGATAGCTCCAGTGGGCGGCGCTGGTTTCCGCCACCAGCGGATTTCCCGCCAGGCCGTACAGATAGAAGTGGAAATCCATGTCGGTGGCGATCATGCGGGGGATCGAACGGCTCTTCACCGCGGCACGTCCGCGCTCGATGAAACCAGGCCCTTCGATCTTCGCGTCGGCACTGCCGCGCTCCGCTGCCTTGCCACTGGCCAGCCCGTCGAGCGCGCCGCGCACCTCGTAGAGGTTGCGGACATGCTCCGCATCGAGCGGCGCGACCATGAGACCGCGACCCGGCGCGTCGCGCAGCAGGCCGTGACTGCGCAGCAGCAGCAGCGCCTGTTGCACCGGCTGCCGCGAAACCCCGAGCGACTCGGCGAGTTCTTCCTGGATGAGCCGACTGTCGGGCCCGAACTTGCCCGCCGAAATCTCGGACAGCACGGCCTCGTAGACCTGTTCGACCAGTGTGGGCTGAGTGGAAAGGGTACGCACGGCTATGGCGAATGCACCGGGAGGGGAACCGGTCGCATATTAGCATTCTGAATTCAGAATTCAAACATACCAAGCGGGCTCAGCGTGGATAAGGTGCTGAACGAAGGGCTACGTGAAGCGAAGGGGCCCCGCCCACAGGGCTCCCCGAGGACGGGGCGCCCCCTCGAGGGGGAAGGCGGAGCGCAGCGTAGCCTGGGGGTGGGCGTCAGCTTCTGACGGTAGGTGACGATGCCGGTGAGTGTGGTCGTGGCGGGCTTGGCCGGCACGACCGCCACGCTCGCGCACCCGGCGAGCAAGCTCGCGATGGCGCCGAGACCGACCAGGCCTCACACCGATCCGGGCCGAGGCCGCCGCTTCACACCAAGACCAGCCGGCCGTCGACGAGCTTCGGTACTTGCGACAGATTCGACCGGCAGGAGGCGTATTCGACTTCGTGCACCAGGTTGCGGTCTTCCATCATGCGTCCGACCCGCGAGCGCATCAGCGCCTCGAACGGATTGCCGGCGCGGAACAGCACGTGCACGGCGACGGCGGCATCGGACAGCTCGTGCATGCCGGTCAGATGCGCGGCGAACAGGTCGACGAAATAGCCGGCGCCCACCATGTCTTCGAGATTGACGGTACCGGCGGAACCCGAGCACACGATGAGCACGGTGTCGTCGGGGTGATGCCGGCGCACATGCGCAACCACGGCCTCGGCGTTGAGCATCGCGCCGGCATAAACATGATCTGCTCCCGCCGACAACTGCAGGGCGACCGTGCCATTGGTGGTGGAGTAGACCAGTGTCTTGCCGCGCAGCCCGTGTTCCAGCAACGCGAGCGGTGTCGGTGGCGCAAAACCGTCGAGCGTGACGGCGTTGATCTCACCGGCCGCCACGAACGAGCCTTCGGGAAGCGCCGCCGCCTTGGCTCTCGCCCCCCATTCGTCGAGCGTTGGGATGACCTCGATGGCGCCGTGCGCAAACGCCGTGACGATCGTCGACGTGGCGAACAGGATGTCGAGCACGATGACCACCTTGCCGGCCAGCCGCAGGCCGTCGAGGTCCTCCTTGCGGAACAGCACATGGACCTTGGGACCCACCCGCAGGTTGCTCATGTGCCGACACCGGCGTTGCGGCACGCGAACATGCCCATACCTTCCATCGTCATCACCGGTTCGTTGTTCTGGTTGAACACCTCCCACCGCGACTTGACCAGGCCGAGTCCGGGCTTGCTCTTCGAGACCCGTGCCTCGAGCACCGTCCGCACCGCGCGGATGGTGTCGCCGGGCCGCACCGGCGCGAGCCAGCGGATATTGTCGACACCGGGCGAACCCAGGCTCGCGGCGTCGAGCAGGTAGTCGTCGCACATCATCCGCATCACCATCGCGCAGGTGTGCCAGCCGCTCGCGATCAGGCCGCCGAAGGACGACGAGCGTGCCGCCTCTTCGTCGACGTGGAACGGCTGCGGATCGAACGCCTGCGCGAACGCGACGACTTCATCGCGATCCACCAGGCGGCGGCCCATCTCGTGGATAGCGCCCACCACGAAGTCTTCGAAATAAATGGTCGGTGTGCGAGTCATGTCGATGGCAAGGGCGGAAACTGGCGCGATCTCCGAGCCCATCAGCCCGGCACCGATGACCCCTACCTGGTCGAACATTCGCGCCCCCGCAGGCCTGGTGTGGTGAATGACGCCCGGTTCATATCTGTTTCCACTTCGAACGCGGTTTCTCGAACGACGGCAGCGGCAATGCCTGGGCAGCGGCAGTGAACCGGTCGAGATGATGATCGGCATCGCCGAACAGGGTATCGATGGCGGTGACGCGCTTCACGTAATGGCTCACGTTCAACTCGTTGGTCATGCCCATGCCGCCATGCAACTGGATCGCCTGCTGGGCGACGAAGCGCCCGGACCGGCCGATCAGTTCCTTCGCGGCCGACACCGCGCGGCGGCGCTCGACCGCATCGGGCGAATCGACCTTCATCGCGGCGAGCATCGCCATCGAGCGCGCCTGCTCGCAATGCATCAGCAGGTCGACCATGCGATGCTGCAGCACCTGGAAGCGGCCGATAGGCACGCCGAACTGCTGCCGCGTCTTGAGGTAGTCGAGCGTCGCATCCTTGAGCGCGGTCATGCACCCCACCGCCTCGGCGCACAGGGCGGCAATGGCACGGTCCGCGACGAGTTCCACCACCGGCAGCCCGCGCCCGGCGATACCGATCAGCGATTCCGAATTGATCTGCACGTTCTTGAGCGTGACCTCGGCCGCGCGCATGCCGTCGTAGGTGGGGTACTCGAGGCCGGCCACGCCGGGCTCCCCCGGATTGACGAAGAAGAGGCTGATGCCGTCGGCGTCGCCGGCTTTGCCGCTGGTGCGCGCGGAGACCACCAGCAAGTCGGCGACCGCACCGTGGATGACCACCGACTTGCTGCCGTTGAGCACCCAGAAGCCATTGGCCTCCTGGCGCGCGGTGGTTTCGATGTGCGCGAGATCGTAGCGACCGCCCGGTTCGAGAAAGCCGCAGGCCAGGCGCATCGAGCCATTCATGATGAGCGGCAGCAGATACTGCTGCTGGTCGTCGGTGCCAACGGTGGCGATCAGGCCCGCGGCCATGACCACCGTGCCCAGATACGGCTCGACCACCAGATGGCGTCCGAACGATTCCATGACGAGCATGGTCTCGACCCCGCCGCCACCGAAGCCATCGCGTGCCGGCGGCACCGGCAAGCCCAGCAGCCCGAGCGCGGCGAAGCCCTTCCAGATGTCGGGGCTGTAACCGGCGCGCGTGGCGATGATCGCGTTGCGCGCGTCGAACGAATAGGTCTTCTGGAGGAACTTGTCCACCGAGTCCTTGAGCAGCAACTGCTCTTCCGTGTAGTCGAAATCCATAATGGTTGGTCTCCGCGTTCGTGCGCGCCGGCATACCGGCCCGCGCCCTCGCTACAGCCCGAGAATCCCCTGCGCGATGATGTTGCGCTGGATCTCGTTCGAGCCGCCGTAAATGGTCACCTTGCGGTAGTTGAAGTAGCGCGCCGCCAGCGGCCCGGCGTACTCGGGTCCGACGCGCTCGCCGAGCCAGTGATCGCCCCAGGAGTCCGGCAGGTGCGCCAGCGCCACCGGACCCACTGCCTCCATCATCAGCTCGGTGATCGCCTGCTGGATTTCGGTGCCCTTGATCTTGAGAATCGAGGCTTCCGGGCCGGGCGGCTTTCCCTGGCGATCGGCCGCCAGCACCCGCAGGTTGGTGATCGCCAGCGCCATCAGCTCGATCTCGACCCGCGCGATCTTGTCGCTGAACCGGGTGTTGTCGATCAGGGGTCTGCCGCCGGCTTTCTCCTGCGCGGCGATGTGCTTGAGATAGGCCAGCTCGCGCTTCGAGCGCGACACGCCGGCGATGTTGGTGCGCTCGTGCGACAGCAGGAACTTGGCGTAGGTCCAGCCGCGGCCCTCCTCGCCCACCAGGTTTTCCACCGGCACCTCGACGTTCTCGAGCCAGACCTCATTGACCTCGTGCTCGCCGTCGAGCGTGATGATGGGGCGCACCGTGACCCCGGGCGAGTGCATGTCGATCAGCAGGAACGAGATGCCTTCCTGCTTCTTGCCCTCCGATGCGGTGCGCACCAGGCAGAACATCATGTCGGCATACTGCGCGAGCGTGGTCCAGGTCTTCTGGCCGTTGACGATGTAATGATCGCCCTTGCGCACGGCCCTGGTCTTGAGCGACGCGAGGTCCGAACCCGACCCGGGCTCGGAATAGCCCTGGCACCACCAGTCGTCCGACGACAGGATGCGTGGCAGGTAGCGCTGCTGCTGCTGCTCGTTGCCGAACGCGATGAGCACCGGACCGACCATGTAGACCCCGAACGCCATGATCGGCGGCGCACCGGCCGCGGCGCATTCCTCCTCGAAGATGTGGCGCTCGACCGGATTCCAGCCGGTGCCGCCATCGGCCACCGGCCAGCCCGGCGCGATCCAGCCGCGCTGGTGCAGGAGCTTCTGCCACACGACGAAGTCGTCCTTGCCCAGGCGCTTGTGCTCGATGACCTTGCGCGAGATTTCCTGCGGCAGGTTGGCGCGGACGAAACCACGCACCTCGTCGCGAAAGGCCAGCTCGGCTTCGGTGTAGTCGAGGTTCATTACGGTCTCCTCATGCGGCGGGGAGCAGGCGGAAACCGGCCCGCGGGAAATGCAGGTTGACCTCTCCGACCACCGGGTCGATGCGACGAATCACGATGCGTTGCGCGCTCACCCCGAGCAGCACGCCGGTCACCGGGTCCTTGCCATAGTCGTCGGCCGCCACGATCACGTTGGCACCGACCGGGATGCCCGCCACGGTTTCGGGGTGGTTCATGACCACCGGGGCCGGGGTCGCGGCAGCGGCGATCGCCAGCGCGTCCTTGGGCGTGAGGTCGGTCGGGGTGCCGTGACCGAGCGCTTCCAGGCGCTTCATCCACGCCTGCAACTGCGGCATGTCGGCCAGTGGCGCGGTCTCGGGCGGCACGCGCGCGACCAGCATCCAGGTGAAGGCGTACACCGAGAAATCCGGGTAGGCCGGGGCCGCGCCGAGCAGAAACGGGCGGCCATCGCTGAAGCCGTGCTCGAGCCAGAACAAGTGTGCCCGCAACTGGGCACGCAGATGCGGCAGGTCGGCGGCGTAGCGCATCGGGTCCATCGTGCCGTCGGAGAACTTCATCCGGTCGGCCGCGAATTCCGCCGGGACGGTGGCCCCGAGGGTGCCGAACACCACCCCGACCACGTCGAAGAACAGAATCTTGTCGGCCCACGCGGCCAGCACTGCCGCCGTGGTCTGGGTACCCGCGGGAAACAGCGTCGGCGATGGAAAGCGGCGCTCGAGCTCGCGCGAGATGCTGGCCGTGTCCAGAAACACGTCGGCGCCGATCTGCAGAATGGGGGTCTTGCGGTAGCCCCCGGTGAGCGGTATCACGTCGGGCTTGGGCAGCATCCGCGGGATAGTGACCGAGCGCCAGGCGATGCCCTTGTAACCGAGGATGCGCCGCACCTTCTCGCCGAAGGGTGAAGCGGGGTAGTGATGCAGGATGATGTCGGACATGCGGTTTCTCCGTGCGATGGGACGAACGCCAGCCGGAAATCGCACTGCACGTCGCTACCAGACCACGAACTTTACGGGAACTCGGCGCGGGCGGGCAATCTCGGCGCCCGCCGCCTATAATCCGGTATCACCAGCCGCGACTGTCGTGCGGCGAGTCGTCTGCAATTCGTCTGCAATTCGTCCTTCACCGCGCCGCGCCGGGAGACTCCATGAACATCCGTGACTTCACCCCCGAAAGCCTCAAGGGCATCAACCTCGACCCCCTCTGGCTGCCGTTCACTGCCAACCGCCAGTTCAAGCAGCAGCCGCGGCTGATGATCTCGGCCAAGGACATGTACTACAAGAGCATCGACGGCCGCGAGATCCTCGACGGCATCGCCGGGCTCTGGGCGGTGAATGGCGGGCACTGCCGCAAACCGATCGTCGAGGCGATCCAGCGCTCGGCCGAAAACGTCGATTACGTCACCGGCTTCCAGTTGCATCATCCGGCAGCGTTCATGGCCGCCGAGCGACTCGTGGCAATCGCCCCCGAAGGCATGGGGCACGCGTTCTTCGTGAACTCCGGTTCCGAAGCCGTCGACACCGCCCTCAAGATGGCGCTCGCCTACCACCGCGCCCGCGGCGAAGGTACCCGCACCCGCTTCATCGGCCGCGAACGCGGCTATCACGGCGTGGGCTTCGGCGGCATCTCGGTGGGCGGCATGGTCGCGAACCGCAAGACCTTCAGCGGCGCGCTGCTGCCGCAGGTCGACCACCTGCCCCACACCCATCTGCCGGCCCTGAACGCATTCTCGCGCGGCCAACCGGCGCACGGCGCCTACCTCGCCGACGCCCTCGAGACCCTGGTGGGCCTGCACGACGCCTCCAACATCGCCGCCGTGATCGTCGAACCGGTGGCGGGTTCCACCGGGGTGCTGCTGCCGCCGAAGGGCTACCTCGAGAAGCTGCGGCAGATCTGCGACCAGCACGGCATCCTGCTCATTTTCGACGAGGTCATCACCGGCTTCGGCCGCACCGGCAAGGCGTTCGCGGCGCAGACCTTCGATGTCACGCCCGACATGATCACCTGCGCCAAGGCGCTCACCAACGCCGCAGTGCCGATGGGTGCGGTGATCGTCAAGAACGGCATCTACGATACGTTCATGACCGGGCCGGCCAACGCCATCGAGTTCTACCACGGCTACACCTACTCCGGCCATCCGCTGGCAGCGGCGGCGGCGATCGCCTCGCTCGACCTGTTCCGCGAAGAACAACTGTTCGAGCGCAGCGCAGCGTTGGCGCCCTACTGGGAAGAATGCGCGCACGCCATGCGCGGGCTGCCGCACGTCATCGACGTTCGCAACATCGGCCTGGTCTGCGGCATCGAGCTCGAAGCCATTCCGGGCAAACCCACGCAGCGCGCCTTCGAGGCCTTCCTGCGCGCCTACGACAAAGGTGTGCTGATCCGCACCACCGGCGACACCATCGCGATGTCGCCGCCGCTCATCATCGAAAAGGCCCAGATCGACCGCCTGTTCGAGACCGTGCGCGACATCCTGATGACGCTGCCGTAACAACGCATCCTCGGGGAGCCCTGCGGTGCCGCAACGCCCACCCCCAGCCTGCGCTGCGCTTCGGCTTCCCCCTCCAAGGGGGCGCAGCATCCTCGGGGAGCCCTGCGGTGCCGCCGGCTATTCGAGCCGGAACACGACGGGGAAACTCAGGGTGAATGCACGGCCGGCGAGAGGCGCCGGCACCTGGGGCAAAGCGCGAGCGCGCATGACTTTCGCGACCGCCTCGTCGTCGAGGATGGTGTGTCCGCTGGATTTGGCCACCGATACCTCCCCGAGCCGAGCGTCTGCGCCGACGGTCACCCTGATCTCGACGCTTCCCACCCAGCCCTGCCTCAGCGCCTCGCGCGGAAAGTGCTGATCGCTGGCAATTTCGCGCGCGAACGCCAGCCCGTATTCCTGAATCGGTTCAACGTCTGGCGGTTGGCCGGGAACCCCCGCCTGGGAAATGACAAGGGCCGGCGGCCGATTCTCGGCAACGATGATGCCGTGCACGCCCTCCGCCAGGATCTCCGCGGGGGCCGGCGTCACGAGCATCAGGAAGAGAAGAGCTTTCACGATTTCTCCGGGCGCCGAGTCACATTATCAATTGCGAGTGTAGTGCAATGCTCGTGACACTTCGGCGCATGACGCGGCGGCCCGACGCACAGGCCTTGCCCACGGCCCGAATCCAGACGATCCCCGGCATCGCCGTACCTGATTTTCGACAGTGCAAATTAAGGCGTCCCTCACCCTCGGTCCCTCTCCCGGGGGGAGAGGGATGTCTCATGCTCCCGAGGGGATGCCTCACGCTCCCGAGGAAAAAGGGATGTCTCACGCTCCCGAGGGGATGTCTCCCGCTCTCGAGGGGGGATGTCTCCCGCTCCCTTCTCCCTCCGGGAGAGCTGGGGATGAGGGAAATCTCAGCGTCGATGGCGGGGTTGCGTTGTTGTGGGCCACGTCTTGTGGTGGTTGCCGTCATCTGCAGGCGTAGTGGCTGAACTTCATCGCCAATCAGGTCGCCGTATACTTCCGCCATGAAATC
>JANXYG010000104.1 GCA_025350245.1 Betaproteobacteria bacterium | reverse complement strand
GTCGTTGGTTTCGAAGAAGTGATAGTGGGAGCCCACCTGGATCGGCCGGTCACCGGTGTTGGTGACGGTGAGCGCGACGGTGGGGCGGCCGGCGTTGAGTTCGATGTCGCCGGGAGCCGAGATGATTTCACCTGGAATCATATGAAGACCTTCGCGAGAAGTTCAGCAGGGAACAGCGCCCGCCGGGCCGCCCCAAGGGCGCTGCGCCCCCCGTTGGGGGGTGGCGACCGAAGGAAGCCTGGGGGGGGGTTCACGGTATTGGTTGATGGACGGTGACGAGCTTGGTGCCGTCTGGGAACGTGGCCTCGACCTGGATGTCGGGGATCATCTCCGGCACGCCTTCCATGACGTCGTCACGGCCGAGCAAGGTGGTGCCGTAGCTCATCAGGTCGGACACCGGCCGGCCATCGCGGGCGCCTTCCATCACGGCGGCCGTGATGTAGGCCACGGCTTCGGGGTAGTTGAGCTTGAGACCGCGGCCCTTGCGGCGCTCGGCCAGCAGGGCGGCAGTGAAGATGAGCAGCTTGTCCTTCTCGCGCGGAGTCAGTTCCATGGCAGGCGGTGTCGTCTTGGTGCGTGGCGCAACCCCGAGCCTACACTGCCAGGTAGCCGCGCACGTTCTCTCGTTCCATTTCTTCGCCCGGGCCGCTCTTGACCACCACACCGCGGTTGAGCACGACGTAGTGGTCGGCGAGGTCGCGGGCGAAATCGTAGTACTGCTCGACCAGCAGTATCGCCATGTCGCCGCGTTCCGACAAGGCGCGGATGGCGCGTTCGATGTCCTTGATGATGGACGGCTGGATGCCTTCGGTGGGCTCGTCGAGGATCAGCACGCGCGGCTTCATGGCGAGCGCGCGGCCGATGGCGAGCTGCTGCTGCTGTCCGCCGGACAGGTCGCCGCCGCGGCGATTCTTCATGTCGCGCAGCACCGGAAACATCTCGTAGATCTCGGCCGGGATCGCGCCCACGCCGCCGGATTTCTTCGACGCGAGGCCCATGAGCAGGTTTTCCTCGACAGTGAGGCGCGGAAAGATCTCGCGGCCCTGGGGCACGAAACCGAGGCCGAGCGCCGCCCGCTGGTAGGGCAGCAGCTTGGTGATGTCTTTGCCGTCGAGGCTGATGCTGCCGCCACGCAGGCGCTCGACGCCCATCACGCATTTGAGCAGCGTGGTCTTGCCCACGCCGTTGCGCCCGAGCACGGTGGTGACAGCGCCGACCGGCACGTCGAAGCTGATATCTCGCAGCGTGTGGCTGCTGCCGTAATAATGATCCAGATGAGATATCTTCAGCATGTCAGTGTGGTGAACGAAGGGTCCGCCGCAAACGGAGGGGCGCCGTCCGCAGGGTGCCAGCGGCCGGAGGCCGCTGTCGTTCGGCAGGCACAGACAGTCCGCAGGGACTGTCTGTGTCCGGCCTCACCCCGCGAGGAACGGGGCGCCCCCTCAGAGGGGGAAGCCGGAGCACAGCGCAGGCTGGGGGTGGGCGTTTCATCGCCCGAGGTAGACCTCGATCACACGCTCATCGCTCTTGACAACGTCGAGCGTGCCCTCCGCCAGCACCGAGCCTTCGTGCAATACGGTCACGGTGCTCGCGAGGCTGGCGATGAAGTCCATGTCGTGCTCCACCACCACCAGCGTATGGCTGCCGGCGAGTTCCTTGAACAGCTCGGCGGTACGCGCCGTCTCGTGATCGGTCATGCCGGCGGCCGGCTCGTCGAGCAGCAGCAGCTTGGGCTCCTGCATCAGCAGCATGCCGATCTCGAGCCACTGCTTCTGCCCGTGCGACAGCACGCCGGCCAGCCGGCCGGCCTCGCCTGACAGCTTGATCAGATCGAGCGTGGCACCGATGCGGCCGATCTCCTCCGACGACAACCTGGCGCGCAGGCTGCGGCGCACGCGCTTGTCGGTCTTCATCGCGAGTTCGAGATTCTCGACCACGGTGTGATTCTCGAACACGGTGGGCTTCTGGAATTTGCGGCCGATGCCGGCATGCGCGATCTCGGATTCGGTGAATCGCGTGAGGTCGATGGTCTGGCCGAAGAACACCGTGCCCTCGTCGGGCCGGGTCTTGCCGGTGATGACGTCCATCATGGTGGTCTTGCCGGCGCCGTTGGGGCCGATGATGCAGCGCAACTCGCCGGTCTCCACGGTGAGCGTGAGCTTGTTGAGCGCGCGGAAACCGTCGAAGCTGACGGTGATGTCTTCCAGATAGAGGATCGGGCCGTGGCTGGTATCGACACCGGCCTGCATCATGTGGCCGAGCCCGGAGGTCTCGCCGGACCGCAGATCGTCGCCCGGAGTGTTCATGTTGTCGGGTGGCTCATGCAGCGGCCTTGCGCTTTTCTCGGAACCAGCCGACCACACCCTTCGGCAGGAACAGCGTCACCAGGATGAACAGCAGGCCGAGAAAGAACAGCCAGTATTCGGGAAACGACTGGGTGAAGTAGCTCTTGGCGCCATTCACCAGCGACGCGCCCACCAGCGGGCCGAGCAGCGTGCCGCGCCCGCCGACCGCGACCCAGACGGCGATCTCGATCGAGTTGGCGGCGGACATCTCGCCCGGATTGATGATGCCGACCTGCGGAACATAGAGCGCGCCGGCGATGCCGCACAGCACCGCCGACAATGTCCACACGAACAGCTTGTACCAGAGCGGGTTGTAGCCGGAGAACATCAGGCGGTTCTCGGAGTCGCGAATCGCGGTGAGCACGCGGCCGGTCTTGGAACGGATCAGCGCCCGCGACAGCACCAGGCAGGCCATGAGGTAGGCCGCGGTGAGCGCGAACAACGCGGCCCGGGTATGCGGATCGGCGATGCGGTACCCGAGGATGCGCTTGAAGTCGGTGAAGCCGTTGTTGCCGCCGAAGCCGGTATCGTTGCGGAAGAACAGCAGCATGAACGCGAACGTCAGCGCCTGGGTGATGATGGAAAAGTACACACCTTTGATGCGCGAGCGGAACGCAAAGAACCCGAACACGAAGGCCAGCAGCCCCGGCGCCAGCACCACCAGCACCATGGCAACCCAGAAGTGGTCGGTGAACGACCAGTACCAGGGATAGGCCTTCCAGTCGAGGAACACCATGAAGTCGGGCAGCAGGCTCTGGTACTGGCCCTCGCGCCCGATCATGCGCATGAGATACATGCCGAAGGCGTAGCCGCCGAGCGCGAAGAACACGCCATGGCCCAGGCTCAGGATGCCGGTGTAGCCCCAGATCAGGTTCATCGCCACCGCGACTGCGCAGTAGCACATGATCTTGCCGACCAGGGTGACAAAGTAGGCCGACACATGGAACGAGCTCGATGCCGGCACCACGAGAAACAGGACCGGCACCACGACCAGCGTGGCGATCAGGAAAGCCGCGATGGCCGTCCAGGCGCGCCCGTCGAAGAGCGGTTCACTGCCGGGGATCGTGAACCCGGGATTGGTAGCAAGAGTGTTCATGTCACGTTTCGACGGAACGTCCTTTAAGGGCAAACAACCCCTGCGGACGTTTCTGGATGAAGGCAATGATCAGCACCAGGATCAGGATCTTGGTCGGCACCGCGCCGAGGTAGGGCTCGAGAAACTTGCTCGCGACGCCCAGGCCGAGCGCGGCGTAGACGGTACCGGCGAGCTGGCCGACACCGCCGAGCACCACCACCATGAACGAATCGATGATGTAGCTCTGGCCGAGCTCGGGGCCGACGTTGCCGATCTGCGAGAGCGCGCACCCGGCGAGGCCGGCGATGCCGGAACCGAGGCCGAAGGCGATCATGTCGACGCGGCCGGTGGGCACGCCCACGCAAGACGCCATGGTGCGATTCTGGGTGACGCCGCGCACGAACAGGCCCAGGCGGGTGCGGGTGAGCATCAGCCACACCAGCAGCAGCACGGTCATCGAGAAACCGATAATCACGATGCGATTCCACGGCAGTACCAGGTTCACCACCGTGATACCGCCGCTCATCCAGGTGGGGTTCGAGACCTCGACGTTCTGGGCACCGAACAACTGCCGCACCAACTGGATCAGGAACAGGCTGATGCCCCAGGTGGCGAGCAGCGTCTCGAGCGGGCGACCGTAGAGCCAGCGGATGACGCTGCGCTCGAGCAGGATGCCGATGCCGCCGGCCACCAGGAAAGCCACCGGCAGCGCGAACACCACGTACCAGTCGATCGCCGCCGGAAAGTACGCGCGGAACACCGTCTGCGTGGCATAGGTGGCATAGGCACCGATCATCAGCATCTCGCCGTGCGCCATGTTGATCACACCCAGCAGGCCATAGGTGATGGCCAAGCCGAGCGCGACCAGCAGCAGGATGCTGCCCAGGCTCAGGCCGGTGAAGACGCGGCCGGCGTAGTCGTAGACGGCCAGCCGGCGTTCGATCGCGGCAACTGCCGCACTCGCCGCCTGGCGCACCTGCTCGTCGGGCTCGGCAAATTCGCCGGCGGGCGATTTTTCCATCAACGGCAGCAAGAGATTCTTGGACTTGGCGTCGAGGCTCTCGGCGAGCACGTCGATGGCCGCAAGGCGCTTGGCGGCATCCGACGACTTCAATTGCGATGCGGCACGCACCTGCTGCAACGCCGACTTGATGGCCGGATCGGTTTCGGAAGCCAACGCCTGGTCCAGAGCCGGCAGCATCGCCTCGTCGGCCGTGAGGGTCGCCACGGCGGCCAGACGCTCTTTCGGATCCTTGGAGAAGATGCGCAACGCACCGATCGCGGACTCGATGCGGGTGCGCAAGCGGTTGTTGATGGTGACCTTCTCGGCGTCGTCCGGGACCGGATCGACAGCCGCGCCAGTGGCTGCGTCGGTGGCCTTGCCACGCTCGGCGATGAACATCTGTCCGGTGCCCGATACCTTCAGCATGCCGTCGCGCAGGGCACTGAGCACGGCCAGTGCGGCCTCGTCGCCAATGGCGGCGATCGCATCGATGGCCTCGCCCTTTTCGGCGGCGTCTTCACTCGTGAGCTGCGCGAGCAACGCGGGTTCGATCGCGGCGGCGCCAGCGCCGGCGCACAGACCGAATACCAATGCCAGACCGATCAGCACTCTGGTCGCGAGCCGCAGCGGCATAGACATTTTTACCAGGAGGCCCCGTGGATGATCCGCTCGGTGCAGCGCCCTCCCGGAGGAATCGCGCCCGCGCCATGGCGGAGCTGTTAGTGGGGATCGCCGCAACGCGCGAAACGGCGTTGCGGCGATCGATGTCGGCGCGGCGAGGCCGCGCCGGCTTAAGCGATTACAGCTTCTGCTTGACTTCGTTACCCGCGATGAACGGGCTCCACGGCTGGGCGCGGATCGGCCCCTTGGTCTTCCATACCACGTCGAACTGACCGTCGGCCTGGATCTCGCCGATCATCACCGGCTTGTGCAGGTGGTGATTGGTTTCGTCCATCTTCAGCACGAAGCCCGACGGCGCCTTGAAGCTCTGGCCGCTCATGGCCTTGCGGACCTTGTCGACATCGACCGACTTGGCCTTCTCGACCGCCTGCTTCCACAGGTAGATGCCGACGTAGGTGGCTTCCATCGGATCGTTGGTGACGACCGTATCGAGATTGGGCACGCTGTTCTTCTTGGCCCAGGCCTGGTACGCCTTGATGAACGCGGTGTTCTGCGGGTTCTTGACCGACATGAAGTAGTTCCAGGCGGCTAGGTGGCCCACCAGCGGCTTGGCATCGACGCCGCGCAGCTCTTCCTCGCCGACCGAGAACGCCACCACCGGCACGTCGGTGGCCTTCAGGCCCTGGTTGCCCAGTTCCTTGTAGAAGGGCACGTTGGAGTCGCCATTGATGGTCGAGATCACCGCGGTCTTCTTGCCCTCGGCCGCGAACTTCTTGATCTTCGCGATGATGGTTTGATAGTCGCTGTGACCGAACGGGGTGTAGTCCTCCATGATGTCGGCCTCGGCCACACCCTTGCTCTTGAGGAACGACCGCAGGATCTTGTTGGTGGTGCGCGGGTACACGTAGTCGGTGCCCAGGAGCACGAAGCGCTTGGCACCGCCGCCGTCCTTGCTCATCAGGTACTCGACCGCCGGTATCGCCTGCTGGTTGGGCGCCGCGCCGGTGTAGAACACGTTCTGCGACAACTCTTCGCCTTCGTATTGCACCGGGTAAAACAGCAGGCTGTTCAGTTCTTCGAACACCGGCAGCACCGACTTGCGCGACACCGAGGTCCAGCAGCCGAACACGACCGAAACCTTGTCCTGGGTGATGAGCTGGCGCGCCTTCTCGGCGAACAACGGCCAGTTCGACGCCGGGTCGACGATGACGGCTTCGAGCTTCTTGCCCAGGACACCGCCCTTGGCATTGATCTCGTCGATGGTCATGAGCACCGTGTTCTTGAGCGCGGTTTCGCTGATGGCCATGGTGCCGGACAACGAATGCAGGACGCCGATCTTGATCGTGCCCTCCGCGAAGGCCACGCCCGACGCCAGGCCACCGGCCACCAGGGCCGCAGCGAGCGTCGATTGCAGGAATTGCTTGCGATTCATCAAGGTCCCCTTGGGGTAGGAAAGGTAACCGGGTCGTCATGTACCCATGCGATCCGGTCGGGACCGCTCTTCTGCAGGAAGCGTGCCCAACCTTGACGCCGGAAAATATACCACTTTATAAACAATTACTTACCTGCTAATAAGCGTATGTCGAAGCGCTCGAACCGGGGGTTCGAGCAGGGCTATCGAGAGGCGACCGGCACCGATGCGGTGCATCGATTTTTCAGAATGCACCGTCAGGTCGCGTCTTGGTCGCCTCTTGCAATACGTGGTTTGCCGAAGGGCCGGATCGGCTAGAGTCGGACTCCTGTACATCGGGGTTCCCCATCATCGATCCGCATCCCGAGATGCTCCCCGTGACCTTGCTGACCGGCTTTCTGGGCAGCGGCAAGACCACGCTTCTCAACCGCCTGCTATCGACGCCGGGGGTGCCACGCATCGCCGTGATCGAGAACGAGTTCGGCGCCGTGAACATCGACAGCGCCCTGCTGGTGCGATCGACCAATGAAGAGATCGTCGAACTCGAAAACGGCTGCCTGTGCTGCGCGTTGCGCGGCGATCTGCGGCGGGTGCTGCTCGATCTAGCCAACCGCCGCGCGGCCGGCGAGCTGCGCTTCGAGCGCGTCGTGATCGAGTCCACCGGTCTCGCGTTGCCCGCGCCGGTGGTGCAGACCTTTCTGGTCGACACCGCGGTTGCCGCCTGCTACCGGCTCGACGGCGTGGTCACGGTGGTCGATGCGGTGCACGGCGAGGCGCAGATCCGGTCGTCACCGGAAGCGCGCGAGCAGATCGGCTTCGCCGACCGTCTGGTGCTGTCGAAGACCGATCTGGTGGCCCCGGACGGCACCGCGACGCTGCGGGCGGCGCTGCGCGAGATCAACGCGCACGCCGGCATCCGCACGGCGTCGCTCGACGATGCGGCAGCAAACTGGCTGCTCGATGTCGGCGGCTTCGACCCGGGCTCGGTGGCCGACCTGCATCCGGGGTTTCCGCGCTACCGGCGCCCCGTGGATCACGAACCCGACATCGAATCCCTGGTTTACGAGGCCGATACCGCGTTCGACGCCGAGCGCCTGGATCTGTTTCTCGACCTCATTCTCGACTGGTACGGGCTCGACTTGCTGCGCTGCAAGGGCCTGCTCGACATCGAAGGCGCCGAGGGTCGCACCGTGCTGCAGATCGTGCATCGGCACCGCACCTTCAGCAGTGGCGGACCCTGGGTCAACAGCGACAAGCGAGCCAGCGTTCTCGTGTTCATCGGCCGGCGGTTGCCGCGCGACGTATTCATCCAGGGCCTCGACAAATGCCTGGCCGGCGCCGTGGTGTAACCTCCGGGCATGTCCGTTCCACCCCGGCTTAGCTGCTGCATTTCCAAATGATTGTTTTTGAACTGATTTGCCACGACGATCACCGCTTCGAAGCCTGGTTCGGCTCGACCATGGACTTCGAACGCCAGGCCGGCACCCCATTGCTCACCTGCCCGGTCTGCGGCAGCGGCGAGATCCGCAAGGCCCCGGCCGGCCTGCACACGGCGCGCCGCAAGGGCCGCGATTCCAGCGCCGACCTGTCGGTCGACCAGGTCACCGCGCAGGATCACGTGGCCGCCTTCCCCCCGATCGAACAGTTGTGGAGCGCCATCCGCAAGGTGGTCGAGGGCGCCGAGAACGTCGGCGAGCGCTTTCCCGAAGAAGCCCGGCGCATCTACTACGGCGAAGCCCCGCGCCGCTCCATCCGCGGCCGCGCCTCGCGCGAGGAATCCGAGGCGCTGCGCGACGAAGGCATCGACGTGATGCAGTTGCCGGTGCTGCCGACGGAAGACATCAACTGAGAGGTGACGCCCACCCCCAGGCTGCGCTGCGCTTCGCCTTCCCCCTCCAGGGGGCGCCCCGTTCCTCGGGGGACCCTGTGGACGGGGCCCCTCCGCTTCTGAAGTCCCTTCGTTCAACACCCCCAGGAGTGCCTCAAAAAAACACTTGCACTTGTTTTGATACTGGATAAGACTACAGCTGTCGATACGGACAGCCGTGCGCCTCTGACTGCCTGCCCACACGACACCTCGACATCTTTCCCACGTCCAGGAGATCCATCGTGGAGCACACCAAGGCACTAGCCATCCTCGACGCCCTGTCCGGCGGCATCGACCCCGTCAGCGGCGAATCCTTTCCCGCCGACAGCCCCTACCAGCATCCCGACGTCGTGCGGGCCCTGTTCCACGCTATCCGGCTGCTGGGTGGCGACGCCGCTTCGGCCGCCTCGCCGCCCACGGCCGCAGAGGCCACTGCCTCTGCTCCGGACAATGCCGGTCCGGCCGCTACCAAACCACCGCGCACAACCCCCGACAACACCGGCAAACCCTGGTCCACCGACGAAGACGATCGCCTCGTGGCGGCCTTCGACACCGGCACCGCGCCGCCTGACCTGGCCCGCATCCACGGTCGTTCGAAGTTCGCCATCGAAGTGCGGCTGGCCCGGTTCGAGCGCGTGCCGCTGCCGCAGGGCACGCGCTTTCCGCCCCGGGCCGCCAAGGCTGCCGAAGCCGGCGAGTTCAATACCTCGCCGCTGCAAGCCGGTGAGTTCAATACCTCGCCGCTGCAAGCCGGCGACGCTGCCGTACTGCGCTATCAGGTCGGCCGACATCGCACCCCACAACACTCGACAACGGGAGCCCTGCAATGACAACCACCACGCAACGTCCACTCACCGAACGGCAGGCCGAGATCCTGCAGTTCATCCGTGAAACCATCGAAGAAACCGGCTTTCCACCGACCCGCGCCGAGATCGCCCGTGCCCTCGGGTTCGCCTCCGCCAATGCCGCCGAAGACCACCTCAAGGCGCTCGCCCGCAAAGGCGCCATCGAGCTCGCCGGCGGCGGCATGGCGCGCGGCATCCGCCTGGCCGAGCCTCCCGGTCTCGCCGTGATCGGCCGGGTCGCTGCCGGCCAACCCATCCTCGCCGAACAACATGTCCAGGCCCGCTTCCAGATGGACCCCGCCATGTTCCACCCGCGCGCCGACTACCTGCTCAAGGTCAAGGGCCTGAGCATGCGCGACGCCGGCATCCTCGACGGCGACCTGCTGGCGGTGCACAGCACCACCGAAGCCCGCTCCGGCCAGATCGTGGTCGCCCGCATCGACGACGAAGTCACGGTCAAGCGCTATCGCCGCCTCGGCAATCGCGTTGAACTCCAACCCGAGAACCCCGATTTCGACACCATCGTCATCAACCTCAAAGAGCAGGCCCTCGAGATCGAAGGCTTGGCCGTCGGTCTGATCCGCAACGGAAAGCTGAGTTAGGCGCCGGTCGCATGCGCCATCACCAAGGAGCAACGCCATGAGCATCGTCGCCGAACCGTTTCTGTATCAACCCCATGTCCGCACCCGCTCCAACCGCCAGTTGCGCATGGCCGCCGAACGCCTGCTCTGGACCTACCTGCGCGATGGCCGCGTCGGTGAAGCCCGCTTCCGTCGCCAGCACCTGATCGACGATCGCTACCTAGCCGATTTCGTCTGCCTCGAAGCCAGGGTCGTGATCGAGATCGACAGCGACATGACACCGGCGCTGGCCGTGCATGCGGCGCAACGGCGCTCGTTCCTCGAATCGCGCGGGTTCCGCATCCTGCGGTTCGACGACCGCGACATCCTCATCGAGACCCGCGCCGTGCTGTCCGCCATCCGCTCGTCGCTGGCACGCAAGGTTTCCTGAAGCAGCGCGGCGGCCAAGCCTGGGGTTCGCCCCGGGCGCCAGGGAGCAACACCTTATGTCCGTCCCCCTGGAGGCCCTGCTTCGTGGTCCGCATCTGTGGCGTGGCGACAGCCAGGCCGAGGTCGCGGTGCCGAGCGTGCCCACCGGGCACGCCGCCCTCGACCACCTGCTGCCCGGTGGCGGCTGGCCGCGCGGCGCGCTCACCGAACTCCTGGTCACGCACCCCGGCATCGGTGAACTCTCGCTGTTGATGCCGGCGCTGGCGCGCTTGTCGCGGCACGATCGCTGGATCGCCCTGATGGCACCGCCGCATCTGCCCTATGCGCCGGCGCTCGCCGCGGCCGGTGTCGATCTCGCGCGGCTCGTCATCGTCCGCACCAAAGACGGCGCCGATACCCTGTGGGCTATGGAACAGGCGCTTGCCTCGGGCGCTTGCGGCGCCGTGGTCGGCTGGCCCTCGTTCGTCAGCGAGCGCAGCCTGCGCCGACTGCAACTGGCCGCCGAGACCGGCCGCGCCCCCGGCATCTACTTCTCCGGCAGCCAGGCCACCAGCAGTTCGCTGGCTGCGCTGCGGCTGCAGCTCTCGCCGGCGGCCGAAGGCCTGCTCGGCGTGAAGGTGCTCAAGGTGCGGGGCCGCGCCACCGGCAGCACGCTGGTACTGGACACGCGGCCCGCGACAACACAACCCCGCAATCGACGCCCAGGCTTCCCTCATCCCCAGTTGCTCTCCCGGAGGGAGAAGGGAGCAGGAGACCTCCCTCCCGGAGGGAGAAAGGCGCAGGAGACTTCCCTCTCCCCTCGGGAGAGGGACCGAGGGTGAGGGAAGCTGTGCAATGCCGCCAATCAGCTCGCCATTTCCCGTAAAACCGGCGCTGTCAGCCGTCTGACCGCGCCGTCAACGCCATTTCGCCGCCATGCTCTGGCTCGCCCTGCAGTTTCCGCTGCTGCCTCTCGAGGTGTTTCATCGTGGCGGCGCGCCCTGCGGATCGAGCGCCATCGTCGACGGCGCGCCGCCACGCATCCTGCTGCCCGATGCCAGCGCCGCCAACGCCGGCATCCGCCCCGGCATGACGCTCGCGGCCGCCCACGCACTCGTGCCCGGCCTCGGCTCGCGCTCCCGCGATCACCTGCTCGAGCAACGCACGCTGGAAAGTCTCGCGCTCTGGGCCGAGCAGTTCACTCCTGCCATCAGCATCGATCCGTCGAACGCCCTGCTGCTCGAGATCGGTGGCTGCCTCCAGCTCTTCCAGGGGCTGGACGCCATGAGCGCACTGGTGCGCGCCGGTGTCGCCGAGCTCGGCTTCGATGTGCAGCTCGCCTGCGCCCCCACGCCGGCCGGCGCGCTGCTGCTGGCACGCAACGGCCTCGACACCCTGGTCACCGACCACGCCGCGCTACGCCGGCAACTGATCCGATTGCCAATCGAAGGTCTCGATGCACCACCGCGCACGCTCGCCGCCCTGGCCGGCCTCGGGCTACGTACCGTGGGCGACGTGCTGCGCCTGCCGCGCGACGGTCTCGCACGCCGCTTCGGCCACGAGCTGCTCGATCACCTCGATCGCGCCTTCGGCGATTGCCCCGATCCGCGCGCGCCGTTCATCCCGCCACCGCGCTTCGCCAGCCGGCTGGTGCTACCGGTGCCGGTGCCGGAAATCGAGCAACTGCTGTTCGGCTTCAAGCGCCTGGTGCTGGAGCTGACCGGCTTTCTCGTCGGCCGCCAGGCAGGCGTCACACGCTTCGCGATCACGCTCGAACACGAAGATCATCCCGCCACCCGCCTGCGCATCGAGTTGTCGATGCCGAGCCGCGATCCCGCCCACCTGACGCTGCTGTTGCGCGAACGCCTGTCGCGCGTGACCCTGCCGCAGGCGGTCGACGCACTGGGCATCGACGCCGAAGAAACGATGCAGCTCGCGCCGGCCAGTTTCTCGTTCCTCGCCGAACGCGGCGACAGCATCGAAGACCGCACCGTGCTGGTGGAGCGGCTGCGCGCCCGCCTCGGCCGCGACGCGGTCCACGGCCTGGCGCTGGTGCCAGAGCACCGGCCCGAGCTCGCCTTCCGCGAAGCCGAGCCCGGCACCGCCGGCGCCACACCTCCCGGTCCGCCACGGCCGCTGTGGCTGCTGGCCGTGCCGCGCCCGCTGGCGCGTGACCAACACGGCCCGCATCTCAACGGCCCCTTGCGCTTGCTGCGCGGCTTCGAGCGTATCGAAAACGGCTGGTGGGACGACAACGACATCCGCCGCGACTATTTCATCGCCGCCGATCCGGCGGGGGCGCGGCTATGGGTCTATCGCGAACACGGCCCTGCCGGCGACGCGGACCCGGAGCGGTGGTTCCTGCATGGGTTGTTCAGTTGAGATCGTCGCCCCGACAATCGCAGCAACAAAGCCACAGGCACGCATCCGCCGTTCCCTATTTTGTGAGGCCGAACCTTGTCCAGACGACGACAAATTCCGATCGTGAAAGTCAAAGACCTCCTCGCGTTGCCTGAAGCCAATGGATGATTTCTGGTCCCGGTGAAGGGTAGCCACTGCCAGTTCCAACATCGCAAGCAAGCCTGTACCGTAATGGTCCGAGGCTGAGGATGCAGATCTCAAACGCACGAGAACCGCGGCGGTCAACCGGAGAATGGCGATGCTCTCGCGGGATACTCTTTCCCATCGAGGAATGTCATCCAGCGTTTCCTGGGGAAACTCCGAGGGCAGCATTCGTAACCGCGCGGTAACTGGGGCGATGTTAAAACCGGTGCCACCGGGTTTGACCGTTCCTATGCAGTCGGCGATTCGTATGAATTCCGGATCGGCGGATCGAAGCGAGTAGCGGCCGAACCCTGGTCGATCGGAAGGAGGGGAAGACACGTGACCATGCCGGGCGCTCCACTCCCGAAGCTCAGCCGTCCCCGGCTGCACGACGCGCTTGCGCGGGAGCGGTTGTTCGCCAGTCTCGACAGCGCCCGCGATCGCCCGATGATCTGGATCTCCGGACCTCCCGGTGCCGGCAAGACCACGCTGGCAGGGAGCTATGTGGAGGCCCGTGCCCTGGCAGGGCTCTGGTATCAGGTCGACCCGGGTGACCTCGACATCTCCACGTTCTTCTACTTTCTTGCGGAAGCCGCGCGTCGATGGCAGACCGAAGCGCCACCGCTGCCGCTGCTGACACAGGAGTACAGCGCGGATCTGTCCGGTTTCTCCCGGCGCTGGTTCCGTGAGATGTATTCGCGACTGGCATCGTCCACCATGCTCGTACTCGACAACTTCCAGGACGCGTCGCCGTCCCAACTTGACATCGTTCTAGTGTATTGCATCATTCTTGAATGAACTTAATATAATACCGGGCGTCCAACGGTCTACATTGACTAAAGATGGAAAGACCCAATGCGAGTTGCGCCTGAGATTATCCTGACGAACGAAGAACGAGCCGAGCTGGGCAAG
>JANXYG010000139.1 GCA_025350245.1 Betaproteobacteria bacterium | reverse complement strand
CTCGCGGGAAGCCAACGGGCTCTCAGCGTCCGCCTGAAGTACGAAGCAATCGCGCGAGAGAACGCTGAGCACGGCCTCGATCTGCAGTTGGTCGAGGGCGACTGTGAAATCGCGCGCAATAGTGACCCCCTGAGGGGTGGTTTTCGCGTCCAATTCTGACCCCCCGGATGGCTATGCCAGTGTCGCTTTCTTTTGAGCCTGTGTTGGCTCTGGGAAGGGCTGGCGGGGGTGATTGGCGTGGACCTGATAGGGCAGATACGGCGGGCGTTTTTCGAACAGCGCCGGGCGATCAAGGAGATCTCGCGGGATTTGCGGGTGTCGCGCACGACGGTGCGCAAGGTGGTGCGCTCCGACCGGACGGCGTTCAATTACGCACGTGAGACACAGCCGTCGCCGAAGCTGGGTGAGTGGATCGGACCGCTGACGGAGATCGTGGAGGCGGAATCGAAGCTGCCGAAGCGGGAGCGGCGATCGACGCAGCGGCTGTTCGAGGAGTTGCGCGGCCGCGGCTATGACGGTGCGCACGACAGCGTTCATCGGTTCGTGAAGGAGTGGCGGGAGGAACGAGCGCGGGTTCCGGCGCAGGCGTTCGTGCCGATGAGCTTTGCGCCGGGGGAAGCCTATCAGTTCGACTGGAGCCACGAGACGATCACGCTGCAAGGCTTGCCGCTGATGGTCAAGGCGGCGCACATGAAGCTGTCGCACAGCCGGATGCCGTTTGTGCGGACCTACTTCCGGGAGACGCAGGAACTGGTGTTCGATGCCCACGACAGGGCCTTCGCATTTTATGGCGGGGCCTGCCGACGCGGGATCTACGACAACATGAAGACGGCGGTCGAGGCGATCTTCATCGGCAAGGCGCGGCAGTACAATCGGCGGTTCCTGCAGATGTGCTCGCACCATCTGATCGAGCCGGTGGCCTGCACCCCGGGCTCGGGCTGGGAGAAGGGCCAGGTCGAGAACCAGGTCGGCAACCTGCGTGATCAGTTGTTCCGGCCCAAGCCGCGGGTCAGCAGCTTGGGCGAGCTGAATGGTTGGCTGGAAGACCAGTGCGTCGCCTATGCCAAGCGGACAAAACATCCAGAGTTCAAGGACCGCACGATCTGGGAGGTCTTCGAGGAAGAGCGCCCAAGCTTGATGGAACGTCGTGCGCCGTTCGACGGCTTTGTCGAGAAGGCGGTGCGGGCGACCACCACCTGCCTGATCATGGCCGATCATAATCGCTACAGTGTCGATGCCCGTGCCGCCGGTCGGATGGTGCTGGTGCGTTCCTACGCTGAACGGCTGGTCGTGCTGCTCGACGAAGTGGTGGTGGCCAATCACGTCCGCAGCTTCAAGCGCGACCAGATCATCTATGACCCGTGGCATTATCTCCCGGTTTTACTGAAGAAACCCGGGGCCTTACGCAACGGCGCGCCGTTCAAGGATTGGGGTCTGCCGCCGGCACTGGCGCAGGTGCGCCAGCGGCTCAAACACCACCCCGACTCCGACCGGCAGTTCGTCAAAGTACTGAGCGGAGTGCTCGACCATGGGCTCGATGCCGTCGAGGCGGCCTGCGCGGAAGCTTTATCGGCGGGCATCGCCAATGGCGACGTGATCCTCACCGTGCTTGCCCGGCAACGCCAGCCACCGCCGGTGCCCAGCATCACCACGCCGCATGCCCTGCGGCTCAAGATCGAACCCGTGGCCGATTGTGGCCGCTACGACAGCCTCAGGAAGGTCGCCTAATGGAACGCCACGAGATTCTGGACGCGATGAGCGAGCTCAAGCTCTATGGCATGCGCGCCAGCTTCGATGAGATCGCCGGCAAGGGCCTGACCCGGCGCGATGAGATCTATCCGCTGATCGCCAGTCTGATCCGTGCCGAGCATACTCATCGTCAGGCCCGGTCGATCAGCTACCGGATCAGCGGCGCCCGGTTCCCGGTGTTGAAAGATCTCGACAGCTTCGTCTTCGTCGACACCCCGCTCGATCAGGGACAGGTGCGTGAGTTGGCGACCGGCACGTTCCTCGATGCCAAGCGCAACGCTATCTTCATCGGCGGCACCGGTACCGGCAAAACCCATCTCTGCATTGCCGTGGCTTGTGCCGTGATCCGCGCCCGCGCCAGAGGGCGGTTCTTCAACCTCGTCGATCTGGTCAACCAGCTCGAGCAGGAGAAGGCCGCGGGCAAGAGCGGCAGGCTGGCCGAGAAACTGCTGCGCCACGATCTCATCGTCATCGACGAACTCGGCTATCTCCCGTTCAGCCAATCCGGCGGGCAGCTGCTGTTCCACCTGATCAGCAAGCTCTACGAGAACACATCGCTGCTGATCACCACAAACCTCGCCTTCGCCGATTGGCCGCAGGTCTTCGGCGACGCCAAGATGACCACCGCCATGCTCGATCGCCTGACCCATCACTGCGACATCATCGAGACCGGCAACACCAGCTGGCGGTTCAAGAACCGCAGCTGACAAAACCCTCCCCCGGACCCCCTCCCGGGCTTACCCGGGTGGGTGCACAGGCACCTCCCACGCCCTCCGCTCCGCGCAACGCCGAGGGCGCTGCGCTACGGGCGCGGGTCCCTCCTATGCACTACGCGGATAAGCCCAATCCAACGATCCCAGAGGGGTCGCGATTGGACGCGAAAAG
>JANXYG010000071.1 GCA_025350245.1 Betaproteobacteria bacterium | reverse complement strand
CGCGAGAAGGCGTCTCGCGAAACCATGCAGCGGTCATGGCGAGTGCTTGGTCCATCGTGAAGCGGGGTCGCCAGCCCAGCGTCGTCCGGATCGCGGCATCATCGACTTCGAGTGAACCGGTCAGGCGCTCGATCGCGGCGCGGCGGCCGGCCAGGGCGCCCACGGCTCGCAGCAGCGACACCGGTACCGGCCAGAGATGCGGCGCCACGCCGAGTGCCCGGGCGCAGCGCCGGACCAGCTCCGGCGTCGAGACCGGCTCGCCATCGGATACCAGGAAGGTGCGCCCCTTGGCTGCCGGATGGTCCATACACGTCACCAGCGCATCGACAAGATTGCCCACGAACAGCAGGCTGCGGCGGTTGCGCACCAACCCCAGAGGCAATGGCCGGCCACGGCTCACCGTGGCGAGCAACTGCTCGAAGTTTCCTCTGGCGCCCGGTCCGTATAACAGCGGCGGACGCAACACGACCACCTCAAGCCCGGTGTCCTGCGCGACCCGCCACAACGCCTGCTCCGCCTCCCACTTGCTGACAGCGTACGGATCGGCAGGTGCGGGACGATCGGTTTCGGTGAAGGGTGCGTCAGCGGAGGACTCGCCATTTACCTTGACCGAACTCACGAACACCAGGCGGCGCACGCCGCAGCGCACGGCCTCCTGCGCGAGACGCTGCGTGCCGGCGACATTCACCGCACGAAACGCGGCGATCGGATCGGCCGCCTCCTCGTGCATGACGTGCACGCGCGCGGCGAGGTGCACGACCGTGTGGCAGTCGGCGAGTGCCGCCCCCCAGGAGGTGTCGGCGTCGATCGCGCCGACCGGCACGCCCCCCATTTCTGTGTTGGCGGACGTCCGAAGCGTCGCCCGGAATGGGCGACCCTCGACGCGCAGGCGTTGCGCCAACGCGCGCCCGACGAATCCGGAAGCACCGGTGATCAGCAGCATGGACTCCTCCTCAGGACGGCTCCGGTGCCGGGCTGGCTACTGCCTTGACATAGTGGGAAGAGGCCTTGAGCATCGGTCGTTCGATGACGTTCCACGACAGCCAGGCGGCAGCGGCGACGAAAGTCACGCTCGCGGCGCTGGTAGCGAGCGGCGCGGCGCGAAACCAGCCCTCGGACACCAGGACCTGGATCACGGGGAAATGCATGATGTAGAGCCCATAGGAAAAATCGCCGTACCGTCCGGCGTTGCCGATGCGCGGCAATGCCACTGCCGCACCGATCACGACAACACCGAGCGCCAGCGGCCGGAATATCGGCTGCAGCAATACCGGCATGAATATCAGGAGGGGTAACGCAACGCCCATTGCCACGAGCATCCGGCGGCGGGGAATGCCGCGATACCACCATGCCCCGGCACCCATCGCAAAATAGGCAAGCTGACCGGGCAACTGCCGCGCGAGTATCTGATACGTCTCCTTGCCGGCGCCGTGGATGACTCGCTCCAGCAACATCGGGTAGAGCACTGAAGCCACGTAGACCACACCGACCACGATCCAGGGCCCGGAACGCCGAGCGGACCATACGAGCAGTGGCACTATGATGTAGAAACCGACCTCGAGCTTGATGGTCCAGAGAGCACCGTTCACCGCGTGCCAGGGGTTGTCGGCAAAAACTCCCGGCAGTTCGGGCGCCAGGAAATTGAGGAAAACCAGGTTTGCCGCGACATAGCGTAGCCAGGCGCCCGCGAAGTAGTCGGCCGTACTCGATGCAGTGATCAGCCAGCCAAATAGTCCGCAACCCAGCACCACGGCAGCATAGGCAGGGTAGATGCGCCGGATACGCTTTTCCCAGTAGTCCTTCAGACCGGTGGAGCGCTCGTAGCTCATGACCACCAAGTAGCCGCTGATCACGAAAAACCCCTCGACCGCTAGCTCGCTCGACAATGCAACCGAAAGGAAAGCCAGTGCCGGCTCCGCCGACAAGGCATGCAGGTGCACCAGCATCACGATCGACGCAAACACCAGGCGCAGGAGATCGAAGTTGTTGCCCCGGCTCACTCGCCCGGCTTCCGGTGAAACTCTCGATTTCGGTCGTGAGCCACCGACAGGCTTCGCTGGTGGCGCAGCTTCTTCAGGACCTCGCCGGGCTCGCCCCGGCAGGCATCGAGGTGATCCTCACAGTCAACGTACCTGAACCACTGGACCTCTCCAGCCACGTCTATCCATTCGACGTGAAGGTGATCAGGAACAACCACGTCAAAGGATTCGGAGCGAACCATAACGCCGCATTCGCGTTGGCCAACGGTCGGTTCTTTGCCGTATTGAATCCGGACATACGGCTCATCGACGACCCGTTCGCTGCGCTTTGCGAAGCGGCCGCCGAATCGGGTATTGGCGTGGCCGCACCGCAGGTGCTCTCTACCGCCGGCACGACCGAGGACAGCGCACGCCGATTTCCAACGCCCACGATGCTTGCCCGCAAACTCCTGATCGGTTCTCACCGGCAGGATTATCCCATTGCCGGGGCGAGGATCATGCCCGATTGGGTGGCGGGCATGTTCATGCTCTTTCGCCGCGAGTCGTTCGAGGCGGTACGCGGATTCGACCAGCGCTACTTCCTCTACTACGAGGATGTGGACCTGTGCTGGCGGTTGCGACGTGCCGGGCTCGCAGCAGTGGTAGTCACTGCGGCACGCGTCGTGCACGATGCACGCCGCGACAGTCACCGCAAGCTCGGTTACCTGCGACATCATGTGAGCGGCATGACCCGGTTCTTCATCCGGCGAGCGCTATCCATCTTTAGCGCGCCACGCGCCTGATAGCGACGATCGCCAGACGGCGCGCGAACTTCGCGAGACTCCATGCCGACAATCCGACCCAGGCAGCGGCGCCAAGATGACCCGCCGATCGCAGGCGGCGGTAGCTGTCCAGCTCACCAAGTTCCATTCGCCAGAGTTGCGCGCTCAGGCCGGCGTGGCCGAACGCCGGCTTGAAGATGTCGCATAGTTCGGCATCGAGCCAGGCGATGCCGACACCTTCGCAGGCAGCCAGCGCCCACAGGTGATGGTCTTCCATGTGCCGTTTTCCCGTGGCGAAACGCAGGAACAGCCCTGATCGCAGCATGACCGACGGCGTGACGAATCGATTGGCCACGAGAAAATCGCGGCGGACCAGCGTCTGATAACCGGTGTCCAGACGTGCCGGCGGGGCGGGCTCGGCATCGAGGACCACCCGATGGCGGTGGCCGCTGATGCCGATCTCGCGGTGCGCCTCCATGAAAGCATACTGACGCTCGATCTTGCGCGGATGCCAGGCGTCGTCGGCGTCCAGGAACGCCACATAGCCGGTGGTCGCCACATTCCAGCCGGCGTTCCGGGCTTCGCCGGCGCCCCGGTTCTCGCGTTGTCGCAAGACCCGGAGCGGCACCGGCAGTTCGAAGCCGGAAGCCACCTGCTCCACACGATCGGCGGTGTCGTCCCCACTGCCATCGTCGACGATGATGATCTCGCTCGGAAGAACCGTCTGTCGTGCCACGGACTGCAAGGCGCGGCCGATCGTGGCGGCGGCACGAAAGCATGGCACCACGACGCTCACTGGTACCATCGGCAGGTCTCCCAACCGTCACCTTCGCCTTCATGAAGCGCCGTATCGCAGACCTGCTGCTGCCGGCCCTCGATCTCGTTCTGACTCCCTTCACGTTGCTCGCCGCCGTCTGGCTCAAGGGGATACGACGCGGCGGCGTGCAACGCTTGCCGGCGAACCGCGCCGTGCTTCGCGCCGTGGGCGTGTTTCCGGTGCGCGATCACTATTACGAGCCGTTGTTCGACCCCAGGTATCTGCATCGTCCGCTCGATGCGCCACGGGCGCTCCCCGGGATCCGCATGGATGACGACGCGCAACTCGCGTTGCTGGCACGTTTCCAGTTCCAGGATGAGCTTCGGGCTGTTCCGATGGAGCCTTCGGGCCCGGCGGGTTTCGGCTACGACAATCCCAACTTCCGCGCCGGCGATGCCGAGTACCTGTATTGCATGATCCGGCATTTCCGCCCGGCACGCGTGGTGGAAATCGGCAGCGGCATGTCCACCCTGATGGCACGGCTCGCGATGGAGGCCAACCATCGCGACGACCCTGCATACGCCTGCGCTCACGTGTGCGTGGAACCTTACGAAATGGCGTGGCTTGACGGAATTCGCGGACTTCGGGTGGTGCGCGACCGGGTCGAGAGCATGCCGTACACGCTGTTCGAGGAACTGCGCGCCAACGACATCCTGTTCATCGATTCGTCGCACGTGATCCGGCCGCAGGGCGATGTACTGGCGGAGTATCTCGACATCCTCCCGCGCCTCGCGCCGGGGGTGTTCGTTCATGTGCACGATATCTTCACGCCGAGGGACTATCCGGCGGTGTGGGTGATCGAACAGGTCCGGTTGTGGAACGAGCAATACCTGCTGGAAGCCTTCCTGTCGCACAACGACGCGTTCCGCGTGGTGGGCGCGCTGAACCATCTCCGGCATTCCCACCCAGCCGCGCTCGGTGCCGCGCTGCCGGTATTCGGTGCCGACCCGCGGCAATACGAACCGGGCTCCTTCTGGATGCAGCGGGTCGGCTGAACACCCTGCGGCAGCACTACCCAAGGCGCGTCCACAACGGCGGCAGGCCGCGCAGGCGGCGGCCTGCGTCCATCACTTTACGAGTGCCGGTTTCACCGAGCACCGCCACCAGTGCGTGGCGCGTGGCCGCACGCAACCATGCAAGCCACCATTCACGGCCGGGCCCCGGAACGCCGTTCTTCACTTGCGCGCGACGGACCTCGCACAGCGCTTCAAGGAATCGCCTGGGCTGTGCGCTGACGCCACCGTAGCGCATGTGGACCGTCGTCTCCGGCACGAACCGCGCGTCATGGTCCTTCAATTCCCGCAGCAGCCATTCGTAGTCGCCGGCGATCCGATACGTCGGATCGAAGGCGCCGTGCCGATCGAAGAGAGCACGCCGGTGCATCGCACCCGGGTGGGGAATGCACATGACCTGACGAAACCGCGCTCGAATCTCCTCCCAGGGTTCGCCGAGGACCTGAAGTACGACGCCCGAGTCGGTGACCAGGGCAACTCGGGCGAACACGATGCCGACGTCCGCCGACGCCTGCCTTGCGGCCTGGACCAGCCACGAGAAGGACGACGCATCTGCGAGCCGATCATCTGCCCCCAGGAAGCACACCCAGGCGCCCCTGGCATTGACGAGCGCACGGTTCCAGGCATCGTAGATGCCAGAATCAGACCGCGACACCACCTGGATGGGCAGAGTTGCGGACGCCTGCTCCAGCATCGACAGCGTTGCGTCGTCGGACGAGCCGTCGCTCACCAGCACCTCGAAATCCCGGAACGTCTGCAGCGCGAGGCTGTCGAGCAGTCCCTGCAGCACCGGTGCGGCATTTCGCGTCGCGACGATCACCGACAGGAAGGGCGACTCGATCGCCCGGCCGCTCATCGGACACCTGCAGCGGCATGCCGCTCGATCATCTCGCCGTACAGCGCGAGATGCTGTCGCGCCACCGCCTGCTGTTCGCACATGCCGGCGATCTTCTCCCGCGCACGAATGCCCATCGCCATCCGGACGTCGCCCGCGGCGTCGAGCACCTCGGCAATGCAACTGGCAAGATCTTCCGCAGACAGCGGTCGGGCGAGAAGGCCATTCTCGCGATGGTCAACGAGATCTTCCATTCCGCCTACGCGGAACGCGACGCACGGGGTTCCGCACGCCATGGCTTCCACGACCGCATTCGAGAGGTTTTCCTGCTCTGATGGCGCCACGAATACGTCGGCCGCCGAATAGGCGACGGCGAGCATCTCCTCATCTGCAATGGTTCCAAGGTATCGCGCATCCAGCGGCAGCCGATCCGTCCCGGTGGGGGCTTCGGCACCAGCAATCAGGGCGAGGGGTCGCTTGTGTGCGCCAGCCAGTTGGTGCAGCGCGTCCCGCAGGTGACGGAATCCCTTGCGGGCGTCGCCGGTGGCGTTCATCGCGGCGAACATCACGATGGGACGGTCAAGTGGCAATCCGAGAACCGCTCGCGCCGCCGCGCGACCAAAGGGTCGGAAAACATCGAGGTCGATGGCATTGGGGATGACGCGGATGTCGAGCTGGCTCATCGCCGAGCTCTTCGCAGCCTGCGCGGCGAGCCACCGGCTGGGTGTCACGATGGTCAGGTCGTCGCGTTGCAGGAGTCGCGTCTTTCTCGACCACGACCAATGCGAGAGTTCACGTCGCCCGGTCGAACCGAGCACCGGACAGGGCCCGCACCCGTCCACGAACCGACCACAGCCGCCGTCGTAGTGGCATCCGCCGGTGAAGGCCCACATGTCGTGGAGGGTCCACACCAGCGGGCCCGGCAGCCTGGCCACGTCACCGATCGACAGCATCCCGCCGGCAACCCAGTGCAGGTGCACCACGTCGGGCCTCGATGAGCGCACCTTGCCAACATAGGCGGACGGGAGCCAGCCGACGGAGTAGGGGACCCCGGCACCTCGCCTGAATACTCGCGCGGGCGCGAAGTCCACGTATGGTCTCAGTCGGACCCACCGGCGGCCGACGCTGGTCGCCGGTCCGACAACATCGGGATCGTGACCGTCCTTGACTTGCACCAGCATGGTCGACGACGCACCGGCTCGCCGAAGCGCGTCGTGGAGACGCTGCGCGGCCCGGGCCGCCCCGCCCCGGATATCCGAAAAGCTCAGCAACAGCGATCTGGGCAACGATTCGTCGCTGCCGGTTCGGGCATTCATCGCATCAGGGCTTGATGGCCTCGACAAAGATCGAGTCCGGCTTGCGAACCTGCTGGCCCGCTGCATCCAGTTCGTACTGAGCAAACGACGAGATGCCACTGGCCCACGCGTCCACCACGCGATAGCTGGCGAATCCGGTATCCCTGAGCAGGCGATCGAGGCTCACCCGGTCGTACATCCAGCGGTGCACTTCACCGCTATTCCGGAACAGACCTTCCTGGAACGCAGCCACCGCTGTCGGACCGGCGATCACGCGAACCGCAGCTGCCGCCAGCTTGCGACGGATCCAGCGCGGCAACCGGTGCATCAGCCCGGGGCGGGATAAACGCGCACCCGCCACCTCTTCGGGCTGTTTCCAGAAGACCTCCGCCTCGGCACCGATCCGGCTCCGGATGAAATCGCGTTGCGCCGGCGGAGCAGCGAGGATGTGCTCCAACAAATCGCCACCGACCCGGGTCCGCACCATCTGGTCGAGCAGTTCCAGCCGCATCCATTCATCGCGCGCCTCTGCGCCGGGTTCCGCATGAACGACGGCCTCGAGGGCGGCAAGATACTCGCGGCACTGCAGCTCCAGATCAGGCACCACCACCCGGATCACACCGCCCTTGCGCAGCACCCGTAGCGCATCCTGCAGCACCGCCTTCGCGTCTGATCGGGACAGATGTTCGAGCACATGCGACAGGTATACGGCGTCGACCGACCCTGGCGCGAGCGGAATACCCCGGCGCAGGTCCCATGTGCGCACTTCAGGCGTTGGTGGTTCCAGGTCGAGATTGATCCAGGCTTGGTGATAGGTGCCACCGCACCCGAGATTGACGAGATTCACGAGTCTGCCACCTTCCGGTACACGGCAACCACCGCAATACCACGGTGTCGAGACGGCATGGGCTGCAACCGCGCGAAGGCTGCACCCGCATGCGCGGCGCACTTCAGCAACAGGCGCGAACCCGGCGCGATGGCCATCAGTGGCGGGACGCGACCGACGCAGGCGTAGGCCATCCGGAGCAGGCGTGCAGCCCAGAACGCAGGGGCGTGTACCGATCGAAGGCGTTCGGGCAGCAATTGCACGAACTCTAGGCCTGCCTGGGATGCAGCGGCCCGCAGGCAACGGTCAGACCATCGGGTTACATGGTGAGGCGGCATGTCGAGGATGAAGTCCGGCAGCGAGGACGCAAAGCTGTCGGCCGAGGGCACCCCGATGAGCACCCGCCCGCCCGCCTCGGCAGCACGTGCGCAGCCCGAGAGGAATCCGCGCGGGTCGGAGACGTGCTCGAGCACCTGGAACGAGCAGACCACGTCGTAGCGCGAAGCGCTTGCGGCGAGGTGTTCATCCAGGGATTCGACTCGCACATCGATCCCGGCCGATCTGGCCTTTGCCGCCGCCGACGCATTGAGTTCCAACCCCACGTATCGACAGCGAGCCGGCAAGCGCGCAGCAAACGCACCGGCACCGCTACCCACTTCCAGGACGCTCGCGCCTTCCGGAATCAGATCGAGAGCGATCGAGAACTCGGGTTTTTCTGTCTCGTAGTACCAGTCGAAGGATTCCAGCTGCCGGTAGAGGTCCGACGAGCCGGCAGCCGGCGGATCGAAGAACTCGAGATCGCATTGGCGGCAACGTCGGAGGTCGATGGTCGCAGTTGCCGGCAGTTCGGACTCGATTTGCACGCCGATTGCACGATACCGATCAACGAGGTCGGCGCGCCGGGCTGCGCCAACGGCGCGAGATCCGAAGGACCGGCACAAAGGGCAGCAGGGATTGTCGATGTCCATGGCGTATCGTCGGTACGCTCAGGCCGGCCTTCGTCCGCCGGCGCCAAGGAAGCCTCGACGGACGCGTCGCAGCACTCGCAGCGCAAGTGATACGTCTTGGCTCTTGTAGAAGCCCCGGATCGCGGCAACGCCACCGGCGTGCTCCTGCACCCGTTCGGGAAACCGCCTCACGGGCTCCTGCGCCACATCCACGTCGAATGCATCCGTGGGATCGCAATGCACCCCGCTACCGTCCATGCCGCCATTCCGGACCAGGGACCGGGCCGGTCGCAATGCCAGGCCGCCAGCCAGCAGCATGCTGGCGTACCAGCGAATCGCCCAGGAATCCAATTGGCCGGCGACCTGGACCCGGAGCATGTTCAAGTAGCCGGATGGACAGTCAAGATCCATCGAACGACCAAGGTTGCGTGCCCTGATGCGATGCAGAAGGGATTCGGCGTCGGCATCCATTTTCCGCCAGGCACGTTGCCAGGTGCCCCAACCCCAGCTCGACGGCAGGCGCGTGAAAAAACTCTCCGGCAGATCGGACGTCACGCCCGGAAACATGTAGCCGGTGACCTGCATTGCCAGGTCCTGGTCGGCGAAGCGGTCGAGGCCCTGGTTCACGAACTGCAGGAAATACGGCGACAGCACGAGATCGTCCTCGACCACGATCGCCCTGCCAGCGCTCTCGCACAGTTGCGTGACGCCTGCCATGACGCTCGCCGCCAGGCCTGCATTCGCCTCTTGCGCCACCACCCGCACCGAAGCGAATCCGGTGATTCCGGACGCAACCTCACGCACTTCCCGCACCAGTCGATCATCGTCCGGACGTCTCGGGCCGTCGCAGAAAACCCAGATATCGCTCTCGGCAGCCAGGTGGTTGGCGGACAACGATGCGACCGTTCGCGCGAGGTGTGCCGGGCGATTGAAGGCGAACAGGGCGATCGGCGCCGGCATGAATCAGGCTCCGACCGCCAATGTCATCGACGTTCGCTCCGTAACTGCGCAGGACGTCTCGCGACTTGTCCGACCACCTGTCTCCGGATCAATACTGAGGGATCGAGTCTGGGCATCGACATCGGTCGTCGGTTGCGAGCCGGCGCCAGTCATTCTGAGCGGCGAAAAAACAAGGTGTTCATCGTCTTGGCGACCAGGCGGTATCCGACGCTCGCCATGAATGCCGGGAGCGGCGCCACCACAGCCTGTTCGAGTTCGAAACCCAGCGCCTCGGCCATCACGTACTCCGGTCGAAATCGCATCCAGTCGTTCGATTCGAGCACTTCGAGATCGAGCCCCTCCACATCGACCGTGAGGAGGTCGATTGCCGTTCCCGCCGGAACGTGACGAGCCAGCAACGTGTCGAGCCGTTCCACCGGTATCGTACTGCGATCGACGATGCGGTATGTCCTGCCGTCGTCCCGGCTGGCGGCCAGGGCGGCATCGAATGTGTTCAATGCCGGATCGTTGAACGCGTGGTACTCCATCTTGCCGGCAGTTCCCGCGACCCCGACGTTCAGCGTTGTGTCGCGCGGACGCAGTCTTCGCAGACGTCGGGCGCCTTCGGGAGACGGTTCGATATTGATGCCGTGCCAACCCTGCTGGTACAGGATCCAGGTGTTGCTGAACCTCACCGGATCGAATGCGCCCACGTCGACAAAAAAACCATTGCGACGCGCACCGATGAAGCGCGCCAAAACGCGGTCTTCCCCCTCCTGCGCGCAACTCAGGTTGGTCCACGGATCGATCCTGCCCGCCAGCCAGCGCAGGCCCTTCGCGCACGGGAACAGCAGATCCCTGGCACTCGCCACCGTGCGGCGCCACGGTGATCTGCTCATGCCCCAGCGACCGCTTCGGCGCCGGTGACCGAGACCACGCCGTCGAACTTGTCGATGAGCTCGGGGTCGTGCGTTGCCCAGATCACGATGCGGCTTCGATATGCCGCCAGGATGCGCTCGACCACAAGGTCGCGCGTGGCCCGGTCAAGGCCGGTGGTCGGTTCGTCCAGCAACAGCACGTCCGGGTCCCTCGCAAGCCCACGCGCCAGCCCGAGGCGCTGCCGCTGGCCGCCCGACAGGTTGCTCCCCTGATAGGCAAGCCGGGTTTCGTGTCCGTCCGGCAATGCCCCGAGCACGTCATCGAGCGCCGCCATGCGCACGGCGTCGGCATAGCAACGTGCGTCGATGTCGGCACCGAACGTCACGTTGCTGGCGACGGAGTCGTTGAAAACGACGGCGTTTTGCGAGACCAGGACCATCCGCGAACGGCAACCCGCGAGTTCCGCGGCGGAGAGCGCCCGGTCGTTGATCTCGATCGATCCGGCCTGCAGTTCGCGCAATCCAAGCAGCAGATCGAAGACCGTCGACTTGCCACTGCCCGACGGACCGACCAGGGCATAGGCGTGACCGGCGCGAAACTCGGCGTCGAGGGCGATGCTCCTGCCCGCACCGGTGGCGTGAGAGAAGCACAGGTTGCGAACGCGAATCGACCGGATAGCCTCCGGAAACGGCACGACGACGGGAGATGCCGTCATTGCACCGATCGCGCCGACGACATCCTGGGCCGCCTTGGTGTCTGCAACCAGCTTGAGCATGACCTGCACGGCCTGGCCAACCAGCGGAAAGAATCGCAGCAGCAGGACGACAAGCGTCAGGACGCGTGGCGCGTCGAAGCCCGTGACTTCGGGGCTCAGCACCAGCACGATCGCGGCAATGCCCACGAGCAGGAGCGCCGGCAGGATGCGCGCGAGCAGGTTCAGGAAGTCGATGCTGAACAGGGTGTGGACGTACCGAACCATGCCATCCGC
Source organism: Betaproteobacteria bacterium (assembly GCA_025350245.1). Classification (GTDB taxonomy): domain Bacteria; phylum Pseudomonadota; class Gammaproteobacteria; order Burkholderiales. The sequence goes on along the minus strand of JANXYG010000071.1, from coordinate 14,482 downwards.
GTAGGCATTGGTGACGAAACCCTCGGCCTGGAGCGCGCGTACCGTGCGCAGGTTGTTGAGAGCATCCAGAAAAACCGACCCCGCCTTGCGCGACTGCTCGACCTGGACGTTGCCGAGTTCACGCGATCGGCGGAAGGTGCCGGTCATCACGACAGCGGTCACGGCAAGGAACCCAACGACTCCCAGCGCGATCCTGGGCGCTTGCCAAGCAATGGCGCCGAGGTAGAGTGTGGCCAGTGTCGATGTCGCCACCAATTGCACGATCGCCATCACCACCATGCTTGCGCGAAACGCTTCGTCGCCCGACAGGCTCATGAAGTAGCCGATCGACCGGCGCTCGGTTTCGGCGAGCGGCACCGCATGGATGACGCCGCTGAAGGCGCGGGTCGCGAGTTGGGCCAGCAGTTTTCGACCGCACCAGGCCGACATCCCCTGCGCAGCCAGTTGCGTCGCCAGGCGTATCGCGAACAGCGCCAGGAACAGGAAACCCAGCCCGCGAAACGTCGGCTCCATGCCGACGACGCGAAGCGCCCGCGCGAACGGATTCGATACTGCTACCTGGCCTTCGAATGCCAGGGTCGACAGCGGCAACAGGCTGGACATGGCGATGATCTCGACGGCCACCGAGAACAAGGAGAGGATGACGGTGGCGTACAACCAAGGGTTGACCCGCAGCGCGAACGCGGCCAGGCGCGCCACATAGCGAAGCGCTGAAATCACCTGCGCCAAGCCGTCCGAAGAGTAACGGGCCAGCGCGCGTGACGGCCCTCGACCTCGAAATGCAGCAAGCCGCCGTCGTCTGGCTCGGCGCGAAAATCGACCTTGGAGAACGCCGCGTTAAGCGACCTGTCCTGCCCGCCGTGCCGGATGACCGCGTCGCCGCCCGGACTGCATGCCTCGATCACGACCTCGTCACCTGGTGACACGCCGATCGCCAAGGAGAATCGGGAGGAAGCGAGCAGGCCGCCGGCCGCCTCGCCCTCGAGGCGCTCCTGGCGCGACAGCCCGACACCGGCATAGAAGTACGGGGCATCGGCCCGTCGATCGCAGCTGATTGCCGCAGGAGGGTGAAAGTCGAACCGTTGCTTGACAACGCGCGCCGGTGCACCGACGGCTACACTGTAGGGTGGCAGGTCCGAGGTCACGATGGCACCCGCACCCACGACACATCCTTTCCCGACACGGACCCCCGACATGATGAACGCGTTGGCGCCGATCCAGCAGTCGTCGTCGATCACGACCGGACGATCGTGCAGCATCGCGAGTTCAGGGGTCGCGAAGACGGCGGCGTCCTGGTCGCGAATGTAGGCTTCCGGTTCGATCTCGAAGTAGTGACGCCCGGACGTCGCGAGGACATTCAGGGAGAACACGCAGAAGCGCCCGACCGTGACGCTGCCGACCAGCAGCGTCCGGTCCTGCAGCGTGGTGCCGTCACCGATCCGGATCGCACCGTTCGCCCCGAGTTCGGTATTGCGTCCCAGGCGGACGCCATCGCCGAAGAGCAGGGATGCCCCGGGGGATACCTGGACCACCGCGTGGTCGGCGATGCCGCAGCCGCTTCCGTACACGAAGGAGCCCTGGATATCCAGGCGCGCATGCGGCGATATCACGATTCCCGGAAACGACGAGCGATGGCGCCACGCCCGCAATGCCGTCGATTCGCGCCAGAGCGCCCCACCCGCCGCGCGGATTCGATCCAGGATCAAGTCTCGCCGACCACGTGCGGCACCTGCCCACGCTCCAGCACGTACACCGACGGGAACATGAGCGGATTGTGGGAGCTGGCGAGCTGTTGGTGATGAACATGCGCCCCAAGTTGCAAAGCAGCCATCGGAAAGCCGCTCAGGTAATCGACTTTCCAATGGTCGATGCGCCCCAGCAACCCAAGCGGTGTCCAGGGATAGTTCTCGGTGACCGGCTCGATATGGATGGTGCCCAGCCGCGCGCGCTGATAGATGCGAGACAGCGCGCCGGAAATGCCGCGCGGAACCTGCTCCAGCGCGAACATGGTGAATGCGACGTCGCAAACGGGTTCGATCGGCCCCTTCGACTCCTGGGAAAAATCGAACTGCGTGAACGCTACGTCGAGTCCGAACTTGGCGGCGGAACGCTGCCCGATTTCGACACCGGCCTCGCAAAGTTCGAATCCCGACAACGACAATTCCGGCAGCACCCGCTTGAGATGCAGAAGATTACGCCCGAGGCCGCTGCCGAACTCCGCGACCGACGTGGCCGCCGGAAAATGGCGCACCATTGCCGCTAGCAGTGCTTCGCGGTAGAAGCGCGCGGAATTGAAGCCCGAGTGCTCGATGACACCGTCGCGGCGGCAATATCGAGGCACATCGTCGACACCGCGCAGGAACAGCCAGTCGTCGACGCTGGCGGCCACTTCGAGGTGGCGCCGGTAGCTTTCCCATCCGGCCGAGTACTCGTCAAGGACAGCGCCCAGATCGCGCCGCAGGCGTGGTCGCCGAAGCACCCGCGCGGCGGTGCGCACGAAATAGCCGACACCCGCTGTTTGCACCTCACCCATGCTGTTGTGCGCTACCGAGATAGTTGGAATAGATCGTCGTGTACTGATCCAGGCGGGCTTCCATTCGTGACGACGTGGGACGGCGGAATGCCACCGCCGGATACGTGCCGCCGAACAGCGAATCGCTGAACTGGAGCTGCAGCATCAGACGATCGCCCGCCGTCACGTGCAATCCCTTGTGCAGGCCTCGCGTATCTTCAAGGATGACCGTGCCGCGAGGCGCGAGAAAGCGGATCAATCGGTCCTTGCCGAACGCCGCCTCCACTTCCTCGTCGCCGAGCCGGACATAGCCCTTCGATCGAAGGCTCCACGGAATCCCGAGATCGCGATGCGATCCTCGGACGAAGCAGTGGGGGCCATTGTCGGCATCGACGTCCGTGAGATAGCAGAACACCTTGAGCCATCGTGGTCGGTCGAGATCGAAGTGGTAGAACTGCGCGGCGTCGCTGTCCGGGATCCGGGAGAACGCGGTGTGCCACCACATGCTGGTCACATCGGCAAGGGGCGTCGCGCCAAGGTATTGCTGGGCAATCCGGAGCAGGAAACCGTCGGCCATCAGGCTCTGCACGTCCGGTTGATTGATCACGTCCTCGGGATAGAGATCGTAGCGAACGCCTTCCGGGGCGGCACGGTTGTAGCGACGTTCACCCGCGCTGCCGCGAACCCGCGCGCGGGCATGAAGCGCGAATGCAAGCAGTCGGTCGCACAGGTCCGCCGGCAGGGCGCTTTCCAGCACGGCATACCCGTCCGACCTCAGGGCGCTGACCGCAGCCTCCACGGAACCAATGCCAGCTCCCTTGAACAGAGCCGCGTCCGGCTCGATGGCGGGAATATCGGGCGCACGGGTAAAGCGCGAAACCAGGTGATTCGAAAACCCGCCGGTCAGGCAGAAAAGCCTGACAAAACTCTGGTAAGCGTCCGGCGGCGTTGCGCCGGTACGGCGAAATGCTGAGATTCCCTTCAACAGCAGCGAAAGGTCCCGCGGCACTCCCGCAGCAAGGCGAATCAGCGCGGCTGTCATGGCAGTCGTTCAGCCCTCGGCGAACGCCAGAAGCCGCGACTGCAGTGCGCTATCGACATCGCGACCACGATTCGGGAACAAGGCCGCGGACAGACGCCCCACCTCGCGACGCAAATCGATGGTCTCGGCCTCCCTCGAAACCACCTCACCTGACTGCTCGAAGTCGAACCGGGTTTCGTGGGCACCCGTCACGACTCGAACGATTGCCTCCCGCTCTGGAAGCGGGCGTCGCATGCGGCAGTCGAAACGGAAAGCCGCCCTGCCGCCGGCGCGTGTCAGTACCCGATCAGCGAAACGTCGCATGGCGGGCCGGAAGCCCGCATGATCCGCCTGCGGGAACGACGCAGAGAGGTCGAAGGGCGCCAGTTCGAATTCGAAGGCGCACCAACGATAGGCCGCGCGAAGGCGGTCTTCGTTCCAGCCATCCTCGAGCGCCTGTTCGACCGCGACGAAATAGTCAGCTTCGCAGTCTGCCTGATAGTTCAGGTCGGGGGGGTAGTACAGCAGCTCGGGCGCATAGGTGACCACCGGTATGCCCAGCAACGACATCTCCTTGCCGGCGGCCGACCAGGCATTCAGGAACACGTCGGTGATGCCGGCCAGATCATAGAGAGACACCTGATCCTCCGGCCAGTTGACGGCCACGTTCGATGGCAGGTCTTCGAGCGCGTCTCTGAGACGCCTGGCATGCTCTGAAGTGACTGCCTCGCGTTTGTTCGGCAGCTCACGGGGATGAACCCGCACGATGAGAAACAGGTCGTGCCGGGAGGCCACCCATCTGGCAGTGGCAAGAATCCAATCGAGCTGGGAGACGAACGCGCGCGGTCGCGACGCTTTCATGACGCCGACGGTCTCCGCCGCGAACCGCTCGTCCGGACTGCTCATGGTAGCGACAATGATACGTTTTCCCGGCGGAATCCCGAGGCGCGACCGCAGCGACGACAAGTCGGAGGTGTGCGCCGGGGAGTAGGCCAGGACATGCCGCCCGCGCAGCAATTCGAGGAAATGATCCGTCACCCGGCTCAGCAGTCGTCCGCTGCGAGGATGATCGCGCTCGGTTGCCCACCGCGCCAGCATCGACTCGTAGAAGCGGACGGCCGTACCGCGACCGATCAGGAGCGTCGCCAAGCGGTGCGACAGATTCACTCCTGCATGCAGGAAGATCGCCGGAATGCCGTTCAGTTCGCAATACTTGCTGGCGGCGTGATTGACCCCGTAAAGGGAGTTGTAGGTCACGATCCGGTCGGGCTTCTCGACCTCGACGATGCGCCGCACCGCGAGCAGTGCGCGAACGGTATTGCGGACGGCCTGTCGATACCTGAGCCAGTCGCTGTCCGAGAAGCCGTCGAATCCCGTCCTCTTGAGCTCGATCAACGTCTCGTACAGGGCAACCCGCCCCACTTCCACGCCATGGAGGGACAGGTCGAGCGCAGTGGCAGAAGAAACGCTGGCCGCCAGGGATGCAGCCTGCGCCTCGTCGTCGGCATGCAGCCAGTCATTCAGCGTGCCTCCGCGAAAACCGAATGCTTCGCGTATCGCGGCCTCGGCGTTGCCGCACTTGTCGCAAACCACCGACTTGCACGCGGCGTCGGCCGCGGGGGCAATCCTGTGGGCGGACATCGGCACGCAGTAGTCAAGCAGGCGACGGCCGCATCCCACGTACACGACGTCGTGACCGGCGTCGGACAGGCATTCCGCCACCAGCGCTTCCGGAAACGCATGCACCCAGACTGCACTGTGCGGGGCAAAGAACAGGATCTTCACGCTGGCGGCCCGACCAGGTCCCAGGATAGCGGCGTTCCCATGGCGACGTCCCGGGAAGCCGAACGGCCGATGACCTGATCCACGAACTTCGGCGGCAGGCCGAGACCCGGCCGTATGGCGCGTACATGGTCGGTCGTGATGAGATCTCCGCGCCGCAAGTCACGAACAACATACAGCGATCGACGGTATCGCAGGGACGGCAACTCGGCCGCCGTGGGTCCATAGCGGACCTCTCCGAGCGCAAGCCAGGCACGATGGGTCTCGGCCGTCAACGCGGCGAACTCGGCGGGTTCGAGCGAGAAAGCGGAATCCACGCCCCCGTCCGCCCGAGAGAGCGTGAAGTGCTTCTCGATGACCGAGGCCCCGAGCGCGACCGAGGCAACCGCGGCACCGATGCCGAGGGTATGGTCAGACAGACCGATCTCGCATCGAAACAGTTCGCGCAGATGCGGAATGGTCCGAAGGTTGGTGTTCTCCGGGGTCGCCGGGTAGGTGCTGGTGCATTTCAGCAAGACGAGATCTTCACAGCCCGCTTCCCGTGCGGCTCGAACCGATTCGTCAAGCTCCGCGACCGTGGCCATTCCGGTCGATATGATCATCGGCTTCCCGGTACGGGCCATGCGTCGGATCAGCGGCAGGTCCGTATTCTCGAAGGATGCCACCTTGTAGCAGGGGACATTCAGCTCCTCGAGAAAATCGACTGCAGACTCGTCGAAGGGCGTGCTGAATCCGACCATGCCATGCTCGCGACAGCGGTCAAAGATCGGCTTGTGCCATTCCCATGGCGTGTGTGCCTGCTGATAGAGCTGGTACAGCGACGTGCCTTTCCATAGGCTCGATGGATCTGAGACGAAGAATTCCCCCACTTCGAGGTCGATCGTCATCGTGTCGGCCGTGTAGGTCTGGATCTTCAATGCGTGCGCGCCGGTCTCCGCCGCCGCGTCGACAATCGCCAAGGCGCGGTCGAGAGATTGATTGTGGTTACCCGACATTTCGGCGACGACGAACGGCGCGCTGCTGGCACCGATCGGCCTTCCATCGATCGCGAATTCCTTCATGGATTCTTCTCCGAGAGAATGCTCTTGTGTACGGCATTGCTCGCGCTGGTGTCACGCCATGCCCAGCATGATTGTCCTCCTACTCCCAGGAGAAGCAGTTCATGCGTCATGGGCAGCCACTTGTCGCCGGCGTGTCGGACCCGCCGTCCAGGGATTCCGCCTGCGGCACCCTGGCCACGAGCGGCGCCCGAAACATCACCGAACATCGCGCGCCGCTCGAGCGTCCATCGACTGATGCGCTGGCAAGGCCGCTGATTCGCGTCACGAGACCGATTGGTGGCGACAGGTGCGCCCGTACGCCTCATACCTTCAGGAAGTTGAGCAGCACATAGATGGAAGGGTCGTATACGTTGGGACGCCGCTCGTAATCGAGGAACAAGGCCGCGTCGGCGATGTTCCAGGACACGTGTCCGATCAACATCATGGCCATGAGCGTGTCGGGGGCTGAAATCCTGAGGAATGGCTCCTGCATCGAAGCGTCACTCGGCTCGGGCTGGATGTCTGGCGTTGCGAGCGGAATGCAGAAACGTCGGTCAGAGTCCGCGAGGTGCAGATAGAGCACGAAATCGGGAAACTCGGCACGCTTCTCCTGGACCGCCCAAAGTCTTGCGCGCGCGTAGGCGACCAGCCGCTCCATCGGGACGCCGGCACCGAACTGGATGATTTCGTGATCGTACTTGATGTCCCGCAACGACGCGGCGATGTAGTGCTCGCGATCCGACTCGGTGTGGAGCCGATACGCTTCGGGGGGCTCCATTCGTCCGGCTTCAAAATCGAACGCCTGCCCTGAATTGAGAAACAGCAGCCGGTCCAGGGCTCCTGCTTTCTTCATGGAATCGCCCACGATTCCAGCAGACGGACCGTGAGTGATATACCGGTTCAGATGAGATCGCGAGCCGCCCACGACATACTGGTCGGCAAAGGGCATTGCGAATCTCGGATCGACGCGGGCGAAGGTGTCGATGAAGGATTGCAGTCGGCTGCTGAGGATGCGCTCCTTCTCGGCCGACTTTTCGGCTTCGGAGAGGTTCACATAGCAGGAAGGATAGCCGGAGCCTCCCGAATAGGGCAGCAACGCAAGATCGACTCTGGGGTATTGCGACTTGAGATAGGCGAGCCCGGATTGGTGTGGCTGGCAGTCGTTCGCGTTGAAGATCACGAAGTCATCCCAGCGGATCACCAGCGACGAATCGATCAAGCGCGCCATCTCGTTCGTTGGATCGGGCTCGATCATGTTCACGAACAACCCGGGCTCCAGCTGAATCTCGTGACGCGGTGGAACCAGGTGCACCTGCGCGAACTCGAATCCGTTCGCCGACAGGAAGTTCGCGACGAAGTTCGGCGTTCGGTCCATCAGGATGATCTGTGCATCCCGATTCAGGTGGCGAATGGTGCCGGCGGAGCAGTGATCTTCGTGGATATGGGAGATGTAGATGTAATCGAACCGCCCCATGTCCTTCAGGCCCGCGGCAAGGGGAGGCCAGTGATACCAGGCACCGTGGAAGATGCCGTCGTCGAGCCATGGGTCGAAAAGCATGCGCTTGCCTCGGTGCTCCAGGATCGCAGTGGCTCCTCCAAGATTGATGATCTTCATGGCACTCTCGAATCAGTTGACCGATACGGCCACCGCCAGAACCTGTCGGCCCAGATTGCGTTCAGCCAAGGCGTTGTAGAGGCTGCGGAGCGTACGCGCGAATCCGAGCTTTCTCAGGTTCATCTCGAACGCGACGCGTCTTTCGTGGCATTGACGGCCGAGGACCGGATCGCCCACGTACTTTTCGCCGAACAGCAGAAACATCTCCAGCGGAAAGCTTGCTTCAAGAAGCTTGACGTCGAACCCGGTTCCTCGCAGCAGGCGCGAGAGCGTCTCCCCGCTGAAGTAGTTGAGATGAGCTGGCGGCGACACCCACCATTCCGGCAGCTGGTGCAGGTGCTGTCCGGCAATCTGAAGGTCGTTGAAATCGTTGGGCACCTCGACAACAAGGACCCCACCAGGCTTCAGCACCTTGCCCCTGATCTCGTGCATCACCCGCACCGGATCGGACAGATGCTCGAGGACGTTCATGAGCGTCACCACGTCGAACCTCTCTCCACGGAAGACGTCCATGCTGTCCATCCCGGCGACCACGCATTCGATCCCTCTGGAGCGCACGTAGTCGACTGCCTCCGGCGCCGGATCGAACCCGCGACAAGTCATTCCCTGGCTCGCGAAGTACTCCAGCGCCTGGCCCCAGCCGCACCCCACGTCGAGCAATGTCTGGCCGCTCAACCTTCTTCCAGACACGGTTTCGATCGAGTCACAGATGTCCTGCCGGTGGGCATCGTGAAACGCCTTGTCGGCCTCCTGCACCTCCAACGACGAGTTGTTGAACGCCCCGTATTTCTGGCTGTAGAACTCCTGGGCGTAGAAGTGGGTGATCTCTTCTTCCGAGGGTGCCGGATCCACCCGCTTGAAGCCGAAATCAGGATGCGCCTCAAGCGCGTACTTCGTCGTCATCTAGCAAGCCTCCGCGTTCCATGCGGTTCGAGCCAACGCGCATCTCCCCGAACATAGTCGGACGCGTCGCCGCAGCCCAAGGATGCAATCACGTCGACAATCGAGAGGTGGCTGACGAACACGGGCGCGCCATGCTGCCGATAGGAAGGCGGAATGAAACGGTGAACGAGCAACGGCAAGCCACTCATCTCGCCAAAGCCATCCTCGCCGAGATAGTCGAGCGCCCCCGGTGTTGTGACGTACTCGGTACAGCCCACTTGCTCGAGTATGCTCACAAGCCGTTCCGTGCGCCTGCCTGCAATGGCCAGCGCACTGGACCTCATCGTTGGTGTCGCGATTCCGAGTCTCATGCAAAGGGCCTCCAGCAGTGCGATGTTCAAGTCGGCAAGCGCGCTCGGACCAGCCCCCTCGAGGCCATGCACGATGTCCATCATGTCGGCTCGGCCTGGAGTCCTGGCATACGCCTGTTCGAGGGTTCGAAGATGCTTTCGTCGCCACTGGAGCTTGTCGTCGGTCCAGACCTTGTCCAGGGACGCTCCAAGCTGGTCTCGGCGGACCGGAACGGTGAGCCATGCCGCTTCCCCCGCCACCAGTATCCTGTTGCGGTTCTGCCATGAGGCCCGTTCGTACTGGGCATCGTCCAGGAACACGAACAGATCGACGCTGGCGATCAGATTTATGTAGCCAGCCCACGGCAGAAACGTGGGCTGCATCACGGCGCACCTCATGTCGCCACCACGAACCGTGAGGTGTCACGCCACTCGTGCTCGAGGATAGACCAACGCGTCTGGGAGATGAAGCCGACTCCATGCAACAGGGCATCGCGCTCGATACCTTCGACCACAAAACCTGCCCGTCGATACAGGCGTTCGGCATCGAGATTGTCCGGACGCGTATGGAGCCATACTCGATGCAGGGCGATGTCATCAAACGCGTAGCGTAGCACCGCTTCCAGCACGGACTTTCCCAGCCCCTTTCCCCGCGTCGATGGCTCACCCAGGTAAATCTGGAAGTATGCGGATCGGTGCTTCCCTGCGATGTGAAGCAGCACATTTCCGCAATGGGCACCTTGCTCATCGAGGACTGCCCACATCACCACGTTCGATGCGGACGCAATCCAGGCCCGATGGGCCGGTATCGTGAGCGTCGAGGAGAATCCGAAGCTCGACTGAATGTCAGCCGAGTTGAGCCATCGAACCGTTGCCTCGTCGTGATCATCCGCGTAGGAGATCAACAGTCCGCGTGGCAGCCGGATCATCGGGGAGAGGATCAATGGTGCCCCCCGGTCTCCATGGCCCGCGCAACGCGATCCGCCCCTGCACCGTCGACCGCATCGAGGCCTACGGTTCGGTAGCCAAGGAGGGCGGGGGCGTTCGCCAGGAACGCCCCCGCGCCGCGAACGAACGAATCATCGCTCAAGGTACCGAGTTCTCCGAGGTATCTGGCAAAGCCCGCATGATCCAGTCGCACCAGAATCGCAGTCTGGTTCGCATGCGTCGCCACGATTGCAGCCGGCAGACCGACGCATGCGCGCTCCCAGGTCGCAACGCCCGGCGATCCCATCGCGACATTGCAACTCGCCATGTGCGTCGCCATGTCTTCGACAAACGGTTGCCATGTGATTCGGCCACGGAAGCGACGACCGAGATCGTTCATCTCGTGGTCCCGCGCGCTCCCGACGGCGGCTACCGCCACGTGAGGGAAGTTCTCGAGCAGCAGGCAGGCAAAACGAGGGAGCGACCCGATCGGCGCGCCGCTGCCCAGGAACAGATGGATCCGGTATGGCGCACTCGGGACGCCGCTCGCGCCATGCGATCGGGCAAACGATGGTCGGAGCAACGCGAAACTCGAACCGAGCAAGAGCGAACAGTCGGCGGGTACGCGGCCTGCATACTGGTCGGCAAGGCGTCCGAAAGTCTGGTCAAGGAGCAGATCGCAATCATGGGCTCGGTCATCCAGATCCTCGATCACAAGCACTCGAGGTCCGGAACACCGAAGAACTCTCTCCCAGGGCGCCCCCAGCCCATAGTGGTCCAGCACAACCCAGTCGGTAGTTGGCTCGAGCACCGCAAGCGTGGCCTCTGCGTCGCGCTCCCAGGCGGTTCCCATGGCGGTACTCAAGCGCCGCTCTGCGTGACTGGTCGTTGGCGGGACCATGCATTCGGCGTCCGAAGCAAACACGAAGGTGCAGGACGTCCCGCGACTCTGCAATGCGCCCGCGAGAGCAAGACACCGGCTGAGATGCCCCCCGCCTATGGTGGCAGTCACGTCCGTGCGAAATGCAACCTGGAGTCCGCTCAACTGCGCAATGCTTTCTGCTGGACGCCGGCGTTCAAGCCCATCAGATCCGGTCGTCGCCGGAGCAATGCGATGACCTCCTCCGTCGAAATCCGGTGCCCCGGTCGTTGCAGCTCCCTGAAGATCGCGGCCAGCAACTCCCAGTCTTCGTGAGTATCCAGCGTCAAGCGATACGCCGACTGATCGACGGGTCCTCGAAACGACCTCAGGCGAAATAGCTCGGGGTGTTCATAGATAAAGGGCGTCACGTGCTCGCGCTGATAGGGCCGGGACGCTTCCTTGTATGCGCGCTCCAGCGCAGCGCGCGTGAACACTTCCGCATCCAATCCGCGAGGAAAAGTCCGCTCCAGCGCATTGCTCATGTAGTCGAGCGGCGCGCCGGATCTTCCGGCAAGATCGAACTCCGCGAGCATCCTGCCGAGAAGGTCCGGGTCAAGCAGGGGACAATCGGAAGTTATCCTCACGATCCGCTCGGCGCCAAAGCTGGCGGCGGCGCCTCGGTAGCGCGCAAGCACGTCCAATTCACTGCCGCGAAAAACTCCCACCCCCGCCCGGACCGCCTCGTCGACGATTGCCTGATCCGAGACGCTCTCGGTTGTCGCCACCGCGACAGCGTCGACGCCTCTGGCCTCCAAGGCCCGCCCGATGACATGCGCGAGAACGGTTCTGTCTCCGAGCACGCGAACTACCTTTCCCGGAAGGCGAGTCGAGCCCATTCGCGCCTGAATGATTGCCACTGTGCTCATGCGAGGGCTCGGGAAAGCGCATCGACGACTCGGTCCTGACCCGCCTCGCCGAGCGCCGGGAACAGCGGCAGCGTCAGTGCGCCTCGGTAGTACGCTTCGGCAGCAGGAAAGTCTCTTGGCTGGAACCCAAGGCTGCGGTAGTACGGCTGCAAGTGCACCGGGATGTAGTGCACGTTGGCTCGGATCCCATCCTTGACAAGGCTGTCGAATACAGCGCGCCGCTTGGTCGCGTCGTCGAGACGCACGACAAAGAGATGCCATGCCGATCTTGTGGCGCCCTGCCGGGACTGGAACGACAGCGGGAAGTCCGCCAGCAAGGCACGATAGCGCTTGGCGAGAGATGTTCGCTGGGCGACGAATTCCGGTAGACGGCGCAGCTGGCTGACCCCCAGCGAAGCTTGCAAGTCGGTCATCCGGTAATTGAATCCGAGGTCGACCTGCTCGTAGTACCAGCTGCCATCAGGGACTTGCTGCATCCTGGCAGCATCGCGCGTAATGCCGTGACTGCGCAGCAGGCGCATGCATGCAGCCAGCTCGGGATCCTTGGTGACGGCCATTCCGCCTTCGCCAGTCGTAATGATCTTGACCGCATGAAAGCTGAAGACGCAGATGTCGGAGAAGGCGCCCGAGCCAACCATCGCACCGTCGTCATAGCAGGCACCGATGGCATGGGACGCATCCTCGATCACGCGAAAACCGTACCGCCGCGCGAGGGCAGCGATCGCCGGCATGTCGCAAGGCTGGCCGCCGAAATGCACCGGCGTCACTACTGCGGGCAGGCAGCCAGCTCGCTCAGCCAGCGCCAGCTTGGCCGCCAACGCGTCTGCGGACAGGTTGTAGGTCGACGGATCTATGTCCACGAAATCGACCTTCGCCCCGCAATACCGGGCTGCATTGGCCGAGGCCACGAAGGTGTTTGGAGAAGTCCAAAGCGTATCGCCGGGACCAAGTCCGACAGCCCGGCAAGCCAGATGCAACGCGGCTGTTGCGTTCGCGACCGCGACCGCATGGCCGCTCTGGCAATACGCCGCTGCCGCGGCTTCGAAACGTTCGATTGCCGGGCCCTGGGTCAACCACTCGGACCGCAGAGCATCCACGACCGCCGCAACGTCGCTCTCGTCGATGTTCTGCCGGCCGTAGGGAATGGTGGTCACGAAGCAACCAGCTGCACGATCTCGTCGACGTTGAGGAACCAGGGGTTGGTGCCGGAGTTGTATTCGAATCCGCCAGGGACCGGATTGCCACGCTCGCCGAGTCGATTCTCGATGTGGTCTACCGGAACGGAAAACTGGATCGTTGGGCGAATCACATAATGGTCTTCGAACTCGAGTGTCAAGTGCGAATCATCACCGGGGCACATGACTTCGTGCAGTTTCTCGCCGGGACGGATGCCAACCACGCGAGTAGCGACCCCTGGAGCAATCGCCGACGCGAGGTCGGTGATGCGCGCCGAAGGAATCTTCGGCACAAACACCTCACCGCCGTGCATCCGCTGGAGATTGCGGATCACGAAGGCCACGCCTTGATCAAGGGTGATCCAGAAACGTGTCATGCGCAAATCCGTGACTGGGAGCTCACGTGCCCCTTCCGCCATCAGTTTCCGGAAGTACGGCACCACCGAGCCCCTCGACCCGACGACGTTCCCATAGCGCACCACGGCGAAGCGTGTCCGATGCCCCCCCGCGATGTTGTTGGCGGCCACGAATAGCTTGTCGGACACCAGTTTGGTGGCACCGTAGAGGTTGATCGGATTCGCCGCCTTGTCCGTGGATAGCGCCATGACTTGGTCGACTTCGTTGTCGATGGCGGCGGCGATCACGTTCTGCGCCCCATCCACGTTGGTCTTGATGCATTCCATGGGGTTGTACTCGGCCGCCGGCACCTGCTTCATTGCCGCTGCGTGGATGACGATATCCACACCACGCATGGCCTGTCGCAATCGATCGGCATCCCGCACGTCGCCGATGAAGTAGCGCATCTGCGGCCCCGACAACTCCTGTTGCATCTCGAACTGCTTGAGCTCGTCTCGCGAAAACACGACGACCCGCCGTGGGCTATGGTTCCTAAGAAGCGTCTTGACAAAGGCACGCCCGAATGAGCCCGTCCCACCCGTAATCAGTATCGATTTGTCTTTGAGCACTGGCGCGTGGCAAATTGCCGTTTGGATGAGATCTTGAATCAGTGTATGGAAAACGCTATCTAGACAGCGCGGTAGCGTCCGCGTCGGATCGGGTAGCGTCAAGAAAATTCCGGTACGCGACGTCGACACCGTCGCGGAGCGCAACGCGAGGACGCCACCCCAGCGAAAATATCCGCTCCACCTCCAGCAACTTCCGCATCGTCCCATCCGGCTTGGTCGTGTCGAACACGAGCTTTCCATGGAACCCGACCAACTTCGCCACTATCTCGGCTAATTCCCGAATAGTCACATCCTCGCCGCACCCCACGTTGACCAGCGGCGGCTGGTACTCGGCCAGCAGCGCGTCGAACCGCTCGTCGGGCAAGCCCAGCAACAGCAGGCAGGCATCGGCCATGTCGTCGCTGTAGAGAAATTCGCGCCGCGGG
>JANXYG010000066.1 GCA_025350245.1 Betaproteobacteria bacterium | reverse complement strand
GCTGGGGATGAGGGAAATCTCAGCGTCGATGGCGGGGTTGCGTTGTTGTGGGCCACGTCTTGTGGTGGTTGCCGTCATCTGCAGGCGTAGTGGCTGAACTTCATCGCCAATCAGGTCGCCGTATACTTCCGCCATGAAATCCGGGCGCGCTTCCGGATTCGAAACCACACCGGAACCGACCTTCACGATGCGCCTAGTCATTGCCCAGATGCAGCACGAGACCAACACGTTCTCGCCGGTGCCCACACCGTGGGAGGCTTTCGGCCGCGACGGCCCGTATCTCGGCGTTGCCGCGCTGGCGGCGATGCGCGGCACCCGCACGGCGATCGGTGGGTTCATCGACGTGGCGCTCGACGCCGGCGCGCAGATCGTCACGCCGATCGCCGGTTTCGCCTCGCCCAGCGGTCCGGTCGATGGCAAGGCCTGGGATGGTTTCTGCGAGCGCATCTGCGATGCCGTCGCGGACGGTTGCGATGCCGTCATGCTCGACCTGCACGGCGCGATGGTGGTGGCCGATCGCACCGACGACGGCGAAGGCGCCTTGCTGGAAAAAGTGCGCCGTATCGCGCCGCACACGCCGATCGCCGTCTCGCTCGACCTGCACGCCAACGTCAGCGAATCGCTGGTTCGCCACTGCGACATCCTCACCGGCTACAAGACCTATCCGCACGTCGACATGTACCAATCGGGGGCGCTGGCCGGTTCGATCCTGATGCGCATGCTCGCGGGCGAAGTGAAGCCGGTGATGGCGTTCGGCCAGCGCCCCCTGCTCGCGCAGACGTTGTGCATGAACACCGACGAGCAGCCGATGAAGGCATTCGTCGACGCGGCTCGCGCGGCTGAGCGCGAGGGCCTGCTGGCGGCAACAGCGTTTGGCGGGTTTCCGGCAGCCGACATCCGTGACGCCGGCATCAGCGCCGTGGTGGTTGCCGATGGCGACACCGCGCACGCCCGTGCGGTCTGCGACGCCATGCTCGACGGCGCGTGGCGCGATCGCGACGCCTTCATCTATCAGGGCACCCCGCTGGTCGCCGCCATCGCGCGCGCCAGGATGCTTGCCGATCAGCCCGGCGCAGGCCCGGTGCTGCTCTGCGACCACGCCGACAACTGCGCCTCCGGCGCCACGCAAGACACCATGCATGTCCTGCGTGAAGCACTGGCGCAGGGCCTGACCGGTATCGGTGTCGGTCCGATCCGCGATCCGGAAACCGTCGACCAATGCGTCCGCGCGGGCGTCGGTGCAACCGTCGCTGTCCGGCTCGGCGGCAAGATGGACATGCCGCAGATCGGCCGCCGCGGCGAACCGCTCGCGCTCACCGGCGTGGTCCGCACCGTCACCGACGGCGAGTACACCATCACCGGGCCGCAATTCACCGGCATGCGCTGCTTCATGGGCCGCACGGTGGTGCTCGACACCGGCACCGCCGAGATCGTGATCACCGAACGCAACCAGGAGCCGTGGGACCGCGGCGTGTTCACCAGCGCCGGCATCGATCCGGCGCGCAAGCGCTTCCTGCTGCTCAAGTCGCGCATGTACTACCGGCCGGTGTTCCTGCCGATCGCCAAGGCCGCCGTACTGTGCGATGGCGTCGGCGTGGGCTCATCCGACAACGCCATCTTCGATTTCCGCAAGGTGCGCCGCCCCATGTTTCCGCTGGACGCCGTACCCGCCTGATCCCACGACCAGAAAGTCCACCATGAACAAGCCGCTCGACGCCCCGCTCCAGATCCGCAGCATCCCGCACGTCATCGGCGGCCGTGAAGTCGCCGGCACCAGCGGCCGCCACGCGGATGTCTTCAACCCCGCCACTGGCCAGGTCACCGGCAAGGTCGGGCTCGCCAATGAAGCCGACGTGGCGACAGCCGTCGATGCGGCGGCGGCGGCGTTTCCGGCCTGGGCCGCCACGCCGCCGCTGAAGCGCGCGCGAGTGATGTTCGCTTTCAAGCAGTTGCTCGACCAGCATCACGACGAGCTGGCGATGACCATCACCGCCGAGCATGGCAAGGTGTTCACCGACGCCCGTGGCGAAGTGACTCGCGGCATCGAGGTGGTCGAATTCGCGTGCGGCATTCCGCAGTTGCTCAAGGGCGAATACACCGAGCAGATCGGCACCGGCATCGACTCCTGGTCGCTGCGCCAACCGCTCGGCGTGTGCGCCGGCATCACGCCGTTCAACTTCCCGGTCATGGTGCCGCTGTGGATGTTTCCCCTGGCCATCGCCTGCGGCAACACCTTCATCCTCAAGCCGTCCGAGCGCGATCCGTCGGCAGGCGTGCTGCTCGCCCGCCTGCTGCGCGAAGCCGGACTACCCGATGGCGTGTTCAACGTGGTGCACGGTGACAAGGTCGCGGTCGATGCGCTGCTCGCCCATCCCACGGTGCAGGCGATCAGCTTCGTCGGTTCGACGCCGATCGCCGAGACCATCTACAAGACCGCCGCCGCGCACGGCAAACGGGTGCAAGCACTGGGCGGGGCAAAGAACCATCTGGTGGTAATGCCCGACGCCGACCTCGAGCAGGCGGTCGACGCCCTGATCGGCGCGGCCTATGGCTCGGCCGGCGAACGCTGCATGGCGATCTCGGTAGGCGTTGCGGTCGGCGACATCGCCGATGAACTCGTGGCGCGACTGGCAGAGCGCGTGCGCACCCTGCGCATCGCCAACGGCACCGACCTTGCCGCCGAGATGGGGCCGCTGGTGACACGCCAGCATCTCGACAAGGTGAGCGGTTACGTCGGCAAGGGGTTAGCCGAAGGCGCCACGCTGGTGGTCGACGGCCGCGGCACCAAGGTAGAAGGCTGCGAAGACGGTTTCTTCATTGGCGGCAGCCTGTTCGATCACGTGCAACCGCCGATGAGCATCTATCGCGACGAAATCTTCGGCCCGGTGCTGGCTATCGTGCGCGTGCCCGATTTCGATGCGGCGCTCGACCTGATCCATGGCCACGAATACGGCAATGGCGTTTCCATCTTCACCCGCGATGGCGACGCCGCGCGCGAATTCGCGCAGCGGGTCCAGATCGGCATGGTCGGCATCAACGTGCCGATTCCGGTGCCGATGGCGTTCCACAGTTTCGGTGGCTGGAAGGCGTCGTTGTTCGGCGATCACAATATCTACGGCCCGGAAGGCGTAAGGTTTTACACACGCATGAAAACCGTCACCACGCGCTGGCCCGCGAGCATTCGTGCCGGCGCACAATTCGTCATGCCAACGTCGGGATAGATGCGGAGATAAATCCGCATTTGAACCGTGTCGAAA
>JANXYG010000041.1 GCA_025350245.1 Betaproteobacteria bacterium | reverse complement strand
GCCGCGGCTCACGGCATGCGCGCCGAGCATGACGTTTTCGAGCACCGACAGGGTGCGGAACAGCGCCAGGTTCTGAAACGTGCGGCCGATGCCCGCGCCCGCCACGCGGTGACGCGGCAGCGCATCGATGACGGTGCCATCGAACTCGATGTGGCCGGTTTCGTAGCGGTAGAGACGCGACAGGCAATTGAACAAGGTGGTCTTGCCCGCGCCATTCGGGCCGATGAGACCGCAGATCTGGCCGTCGGCCACCTCGAAGCTGACCGCATCGAGCGCGACGATGCCGCCGAAACGCACGGTGACGTCGCGCACGCTGAGCAAAGAAGTCATGGGTTGAAAACCGGCTCGGAATGCGGCGGGAGATATTGCATTGCGCAACGACAGCCCCAGTCAATTCGTGGGGCGATACTGACACAGCACCGCTCGCGCGGGCAATCGCAAATGCGCATTGTGTTGCCGTGCTCGTTCTCGAATAATCGCCGCTGGACGGTCGCGAATCGACGACCGCCGCCGCCGAGGAGAGCAAGAATGCAACCGCGAAAACACAGCGCCTGGCCCGCCGAACTGCCGCACTCGCTCGTCATACCGCAGACACCTTTGCACTACAACCTCGAGGTGTCGGCGCGGCGCTATCCCGACAAGCCACTCGCGGTGTTCTACGATTCGCCGCTTTCGTATGCTCAAGCATGGCACGAGACCGAGGCTTTGGCCGGCTATCTGCGGCAGCGCTGCGGCGTGCGCCGCGGCGACCGCGTGCTGCTGCTGATGCAGAACAGCCCGCAGTTCATCATCGCCTATTACGCCATCCTGCGCGCCGATGCGATGGTGGTGCCGGTGAACCCGATGAACCTCACCGAGGAATTGCGCCATTACGTTGACGATGCCGGCACCGCTACCGCCATCGTCGGCCAAGAGATCTATCCGCAGTTGCGCCCCCTGCTCGGCGCCGGCCAGCTCACGCACGTGATCGTCGCCACCTACAGCGACTACCTGCGAGCCGAGAGCGCGTTCCGTATTCCCGAATCCTGCCTCGCCCCACGCGAGGCGTGCACCGATGCCGGCGCGATCGCCTGGCAAGACGCACTTGACCTGCGCCTGGCACCGGCGCCATCGCAGGCCGCGCCCGACGACCTGTGCGTGATGCCGTTCACCTCCGGCACCACCGGTCTGCCCAAGGGCTGCATCCACACCCATGCCACGGTGATGTTCACCGCCGTGGCCGGCGCGGTCTGGTTCCGGTCGATCCCCGACACCGTGGTGCTGGCCACGCTGCCGTTCTTTCACGTCACCGGCATGCAGGGCAGCATGAACAGCCCCATCTACATGGGCTCGACGGTGATCCTGATGCAACGCTGGGACCGCGAGACGGCTGCCCGGCTGATCGAACATCACCGCGTGAACAGCTGGACCATCATCTCCACCATGGCGATCGACTTCCTCGCCAATCCGGCCCTGGGCCACCACCGCCTCGACAGTCTCACCCGCATCGGTGGCGGTGGCGCGGCGATGCCCGAGGCGGTGGCGCAGAAGCTCAAGGACCTCACCGGGCTGAACTACATCGAAGGCTACGGTCTGTCGGAAACCATTGCGCCGACCCATATCAACCCCACCGACCGGCCCAAGAAGCAATGCCTGGGCATCCCGATCTTCAACACCGACGCGCGCGTAGTCGAACCCGGCACTTCGCGCGAAGTCGCCCGCGGCGAAGTCGGCGAGATACTGTCGCGCGGCCCGCAGGTGTTCAAGGGCTACTGGCGCAATCCGGAGGCAACCGCCGCCGCGTTCGTCCAGCACGATGGCGAGACCTTCTTTCGCACCGGCGATCTCGGCCGCGTCGACGAGGACGGCTACTTCTTCATGGTCGACCGGCTCAAGCGCATGATCAACGCGGCCGGCTACAAGGTCTGGCCGGCCGAGGTGGAGACCATCCTCTACCGCCATCCCGACGTGCAGGAGGCCTGCGTCATCGGCACGCCCGACGCCGCGCGCGGCGAGACCGTCAAGGCGCTGCTCGTGCTCAAGGCGGGGCGCGCCGGCGATGTGAGTCCCGAGGAGATCATCGGCTGGGCCCGTGAGAACATGGCGGCCTACAAGATTCCGCGCGTGGTCGAGTTCGTCGACCGGCTGCCGAAATCGGCCACCGGCAAGGTACTCTGGCGCTCGCTGCAGGAGCGTGAGTTCGCCACCGCCGTGCCAACCTGAACGCCCTGCTCCGCGGAAACCGATATTCCCGAAAACTCCATGCAAGCCCCTCACTTCGCCCACTGGCCGCGGCAGTTCCCGCGCTCGCTCACCGTTCCCGCCACCAGCCTCTGGGCCAACGCCGAGATCGCGGCGGCGCGCTTTCCGCGCAAGGCCGCGACGCTGTTCTACGGCGCGCCGCTCACCTATAGCGCCTTCGCCGGCCAGGCGCTGGCGCTGGCCGGCTTCCTGCAGCGCGACTGCGGCGTCGGCCGTGGCGACCGCGTACTGCTGCAGATGCAGAACTCGCCGCAGTTCATGCTCGCCTACTACGCCATCCTGCGCGCCGATGCGGTGGTGGTGCCGGTGTCGCCGATGAACGTGACCGACGAACTCGAGCACAACTTCGGCGACAGCGGCGCCCGCGTCGCGATCGTCGGCGGCGAACTGGCCGAGCGGCTGCGCCCGCTGCTGGGCCGGCTGGTCGACCGGGTCGTGGTCGCCACCTATTCCGACTATCTGGGCAGCGACAGCTCGCTGCCCGTGCCGGATCTGGTGCGCGCGCCACGGGTGATCGACGCCGACGCGCGGATGGTCCCGTGGCACGAAGTGCTCGACGCCGACCGTACGCCCGCCCCGCATGTCAGCGGGCCCGACGATCTCGCGGCCATCCTCTACACCTCGGGCACCACCGGCAGGCCCAAGGGCTGCATGCATCCGCATCGCACCCTGATGTGCACCGCGGTCGGCGGCGCGCTCTGGGAAGGCATGACGCAAGACGCCGTGGTGCTGGGCACCGCGCCGCTGTTCCACGTCACCGGCATGCAGCACAGCATGAACGCGGCGTTGTACGTGGGCGCCACGGTCGCGCTGCTGCCGCGCTGGGATCCGGCCACGGCCGGCGCCATGATCGAGCGCTTCCACTGCACCCACTGGGCGAACGTGCCGACCATGGTGGTCGACCTGCTCGGGCATCCGGCCACGGCCGACCGCGACCTTTCATCGTTGCGCAATATCTTCGGCGGCGGCGCGTCGATGCCCGAAGCGGTGGCGGCGCAGTTGCAGGCCCGCTGCGGCATCGAGTACATGGAGGCCTACGGGATGACCGAAACCATCTCGCAGACCCACATGAATCCGCCGCAGCAGTTGCGCAAGCAGTGCCTGGGCATCCCGACCTTCGACACCGCATCGCTGGTGGTCGACCCGGAGACGCTCCGACCGCTGGACCCCGGGGAGATCGGCGAGATCGTGTCGAGCGGTCCGCAGCTCATGACCGGCTACTGGAACAACGCGCAGGCCACGAGCGAGACCTTCGTCGACATCGACGGTCGGCGTTTCCTGCGTACCGGCGACCTCGGCCGCATGGACGCCGACGGCTTCTTCTACATCGCCGACCGCTTGAAGCGGATGATCAATGCGGCCGGCTACAAGGTCTGGCCGGCCGAACTCGAGGCCGCGCTGCACGGCCACCCCGGCATTCTCGAAGCGGCCATCGTGTCGTCGCCCGATGCCCGGCGCGGCGAAACCGTGAAGGCGTTCGTGGTGCGACGCGACCCGGCTGCCGGCACGCCAACCGCGGAACAGCTCACCGCCTGGTGCCGTGAACACATGGCTGCCTACAAGGTGCCGCGACAGATCGAGTTCGTCGAGTCGTTGCCGCGCTCGGGCACCGGCAAGATCCAGTGGCGTGCCCTGCAGGAGCGCGAATGGGCGAACGCCGCCGGGCGGTGACGCCCACCCCCAGCCTGCGCTGCGCTGCGGCTTCGCCCTCGGGAGGGGGTCAGTGCGCTTGCGGAGTGAGGCCGGACACGGACAGTCCCTGCGGACTGTCCGTGCCTGTCGAACGCCAGCGGACGCCGGCCGCTGGCCGGCCCGGCGCGCTCTGAGACTGTCCGGTTAGAATGCTGTCGATGCTCGATCCCCGCCGGCCACCGCGCCGGCACCGCCCTGAAAGGACCCCCTCGTGAAATCTGTGTTCGCCCTCGCCACCACCGGCGTGCTGGTCGCGGCCCTGGCCGGCTGTGCCGTGCCCGGCAGCATCAAGGAACCGGTCAATGACGTTGCGGCGCAGGGGCGCGAGCTGTTCAAGCAGCCCTGGATCTGCGCCCTCGGCGGCGCGCTCGTGGCCGGCGGCCTGGCCGGCACCCAGAACAAGGAATCCGGGCTGATCGGCGCCGTGGTCGGCGGTGCACTCGGCTATTTCGCCTGCAACTTCGAGGGCAAACCCGAACTCGACGGCGACAAGGACGGCGTGCCCGACACTATCGACATGTGTCCGGCCACCGCCAAAGGCGTCAAGGTTGCCGCCAACGGTTGCGGCGCCGACGCCGACACCGACAGGGATGGCGTGCCCGATGCCGCCGACAAATGCGCCGCCACGGTCAAGGGCGCCAGCGTCGATGCCAATGGCTGCATCCCGACCAGCGACGGCGATGGCGACGGCATTCCCGACTCGGCCGACCTGTGCCCCGCCACCGCGCCCGGCGCGACGGTGCTGCCCAATGGTTGCGAAGAAGACACCGACAGTGACGGCATTCCGGACAGCCGCGATCGTTGCGCCGGCACGCCGCGCGGGGTGGCCGTGGGCAGCGAAGGCTGCGCGCTCGACGAAGACGGCGACGGGGTCTCGGACCTCATCGATCGTTGCCCGAACACGCGCAACGGCACCAAGGTCGATCCGGCCGGCTGCGAAATGGCAGTCACGAAGCCGTCGCCGAAACCGGCGGTGGCGACGGCGTCCGCCATTCCCGAGACGATGGCGGGTGCAGGGGCGCCCATGGCTGCCGCTATCCTGACCGGGGTCAACTTCGAATCGGGCTCCGCCCGCATCAAGTCCGGGTCGTTCGGCATCCTCGACGACGTCGTGGTGCAACTGAAGTCGAACCCGGGCATGAAGGCGGAGATCGCCGGCTTCACCGACGATTCCGGCTCGGCAACCCTGAACCGCACCCTGTCGCAGCGTCGGGCCGAAGCGGTGATGAAGTACCTCATCGCCAAGGGCATCCCGGCCGTCGCCCTCACCGCCAAGGGCTACGGCCCGGATCAGCCGGTGGCAGGCAACGACACCGCCGAAGGCAAGGCAAAAAACCGCCGCGTGGAGTTACGTCCGGTCCTGGGCAACTGAACCAAGCTGATTAGCGATAAAGTTCAGCCACTACGCTTCCAGATGAAAGCAACAGTCACAAGACTGGCCGGCGACAACGCAAGCCGGTGATCGACGCCGGCTTTCCCTCATCCCCTGCCCTTCTCCCGGCGGGAGAAGGGAGCCGCAAACATCCCTCTCCCCCGGGAGAGGGACCGAGGGTGAGGGAAGCCGAGCAATATCGCTGGCCAGCCACACACGAGCAACACCTCTGCCTTGACAGCGAAACCACGCGCCGTATATACCGGCGCCATGCCCGATACATCATCGCCCGCGCCGTCGTTGGCCGCCGACATACCCACGCTCGATATCGGCCTCGAACGCGAACTGCTGGCGTCGGTCGATGCCCTCGACGCCGACCTGACAACGCTCACTGCGGAGCTGGTGCGGTTTCCCAGCCTCATGGGGCAGGAGGCTTCAGCCCAGGACTTCATGGCCGGGCTGTTCCGCGGCATGGGGCTCGAGGTCGATCGCTTCGAGGTCCGCGACGACAACCTGCGCGACCTGCCCGGCTACGCGCCGCCCACCGGACATTGGCAGCGCCACGACAACGTTGTCGGCATCCATCGCCCGCGCGATGCCGTCGGCCGTTCGCTCATCTTCAACGGTCACATCGATGTGGTGCCGATCGGCGCCGCCGAATTGTGGAGTTCACCGCCGTTCGAACCGGTGATCCGCGACGGCCGGCTGTACGGGCGCGGCGGCGGCGACATGAAGGCCGGCATCGCCGCTTATGTCATGGCGTTCGAGGCGCTGCGGCGTCTCGGCCTGCAACCGGCGGCGCCGCTGTGGATGCAGTCGGTGGTCGAAGAAGAGTGCACCGGCAACGGTGCTCTCGCCTGTCTCGCGCGTGGCTATCGCGCCGATGCGGCGATCATCCCGGAGCCCTTCGACCACACCATCCTCGACGCGCAGGTCGGTGTCATGTGGCTGGCGGTCGACGTGTTCGGCAAGCCGGCGCATGTGCTCGACGTGAAGCGTGGCATCAACGCGATCGAAGCGGCGTTCGCGATGTATCGCGGGCTGCTCGCGCTGCGTGACGAGTGGAACCGGCCGGGGCACCGGCACGCGGCGTTTCATCATCACGACGCCCCGATCAACTTCAATCTCGGCCGCATCGAGGGTGGCGAGTGGGCCTCGTCGGTGCCGACCCGCTGCACGATCGAGGTGCGCTGCGGCTTCTATCCGGGCATGAGCGCCGCGCAGGCGCGTGCCGCGATCGAAGCGCAGCTCGCGGCCACCGCGCGCGATGACCCGTCGCTCGCCGGCGTGCAGTACCGCATCCGCTACGCCGGCTTCCAGTCGGAGGGTTGCGTCATCGCGCGTGACCTGCCGATGATGCGGCTGCTCGCCGACAGCCATCATCGCGTGCTCGGCACCCCGGTCAGATGGATGGCGAGCACCGCCACCACCGACGTGCGTGTGTTCAATCTCTACGGCGCCACGCCCGCCACCTGCTACGGCCCCGAGGCCGACAGCATCCATGGCATCGACGAGTCGGTGTCGCTAGCCAGCACGCTTCAGGTGACGCGGGTGCTCGCCCTGTATCTCGCGCGCTGGTGCGGCACGGAGCCTCGAAACAGATGAGCGTCGGCTGGCGCCGTATCGCGCTGGTGATGTCGGCGCTGGCGCTTGCCGCGTGTGCCCAGCGCCCACCGATCGCCGACCAGTCCGAAACCCGCCCGCCGCCGCCGGCGCCGGCCGAGCCACAGGCCACCATCCCGGATGCGCGCGAACCGAGCGCCGAATCGGGCGCCACGCCGGCGGCGCCCGAAGCCGAAACCGCCGTGCGCGCCGCGCTCGAACAACTCGGCACACCCTACCGGTTCGGCGGCAACGGCCCGCAAGGCTTCGACTGCAGCGGGCTGGTGCGCTACAGCTATGGCACGGCCGGCCTGACTCTGCCGCGCGATACCCGGCAGCAGCGGCGCCTCGGGCAGCGTGTGGCCGACCCCGCCCAGTGGCGGCCCGGCGATCTGCTGTTCTTCACCCGCAGCCGCGGCCGTGCACTGCACGTCGCGCTGTTCATCGGCGACGGCGAGTTCGTTCACGCGCCTTCGAGCGGCGGTCAGGTCCGGATCGAGCGCGTCGATGCTCCCCACTGGCAAAGACGCTTCGTCGAGGCGCGGCGGGTGGCCGGCGCCGGCGTCTGACCAAGCAACCCACTGCACTGAGCAACTTGGGGCGGCTCGTGATGGCTTCCACGCGTGTCTTCGGATGAGCCAGCCGCACTTACCAGCTCCACCAGTTGCAGACCAGCGCCACGGCCCGCGCGCTTAAGCGCGCAGCGCCCAATGTCGTGCGTGCTGTAGCGGCCCCCACCCCACTGCAGCCGGCCCGGTCCCGTTACAACTGACCGATGTTCCGTTCTCCAGTTCGTAATGCGCGTTGCACACTAGCACCGCATACTCCCGGCTCTTGGCTGGTTCTTTTTTTCGTTAGACCCCAGAATCCATCGCGCCGTAAACGCCGTTCCACCTGAGGAACTCGTGATGAACAAAACCGAGGAAAAGAACGGTTCGCTTACATCTCTCGTCGGTCAATGGAGGCTCCTCTCATTCGACCTTGAGAACCAACAGTCTGGCCACAAGGCGCCAGGCTTCGGTCCAAACCCGAAGGGGCGATTGGTTATACTGCCTGGCGCATTCATCATTGTCCTACTCACTGCTGCCGGTCGCGCGGCACCGAAGACCGACGAAGATAGAAGTGCCGCTTTCAAGCAGACCATTGCTTACTCAGGACCGTTCGAGATCGAGGGCGATCTCATAAAGGTTAAGGTGGATGTCACTTGGAACGAAGCGTGGGGAAATACGGTTCAGGTCAGAACCTTCAAGATTATCGATTCCCGCCTGCACTTGGTATCAGCCTGGGCGCCGAGTCCAATTGACCCGAACACAATAGTCAGAGGAATTCTCGAATGGGAGCGCGAGGCATCGCACTGAGAGCCTGACAGTCGACCGGACCTGCGCGAAAAGGCGGGGTCGGCTATTTCTACGTTCGGTGGCACGTGACAACCACCGTAAGTGGCAATGTCCTAAAGGCACATTATTATGTTAACGGCAACTAATTCCCACTGTCGCTTGCGACCCTAAGCAGGCACTCAAATTTAAGACAATTCGAGGTGCTCAACACCTGGCGCAGTCCTGTCGAAAGTTCAAGAACGTCTTCAATCCTATATGGACGATTGACCGCATCGTCGCTCAGCGGGGGACCTGCCTTCGGCAGGCCGGTTACCAGCAACGTTGGGCCTCCCAGAATGGCAAAGACGGAAGGTAAGTGTTACCCTGTCTTCCAACGAGCGCCTCAGCAGGTTCTCGGGATTTGAAGTGTAGCGTCTCGCAACTGCGAGGGTGCCCACCAGATGCCGGTAGACCAGAAATCACACCGCAAGCTCGCCGCGATCCTGAGCGCCGACGTGGTGGGCTACTCTCGCCTGATGGGCGAGGATGAGGCGGCTACGCTCGGCACGCTCACCGCCTGCCGCGAGGTCTTTGCCCAGCTCATCGCCCTGCACCAGGGCCGAGTCGTGGATACGGCGGGCGACAGCGTGCTGGCCATGTTCGATAGCGTGGTCGAGGCCGTGCAGTGCGCCACGGAAGTCCAGCAGACGCTGCAGGCGAGAAACCAAACGTTGCCTGCCGCGCGCAGGATGGTCTTTCGGGTCGGGGTGAACCTCGGAGACGTGATCGAGCATGCGGATGGCTCGATCTACGGCGACGGCGTCAATATCGCGGCGCGGCTCCAAGCGCTCGCGGAGCCCGGGGGGATCTGCCTCTCCGGGACAGCCTACGACCACATCAAGAACAAGCTCCCGCTGGACTTCGACGCCCTCGGCGAGAAGTCGGTCAAGAACATCGCCGAACCGGTCCGGGTGTACCGGATGCGGTCTGCGGCGGAGGGGGCTGCGCACCGGCCCCCCCCGTGCCAACAGGTCTACGATGTCACGCGTCTTGCGCACGTGGCGAGCGGCTGTGGCCGCTGCCCTGGTCGTGGGGGCAGGCGCTCTCGGCGTGTGGCAGTACGCGTACCGCGGTGGCACATCGCCGGCGCAGGTGGTCGCGGGCACGGCACCCGCTCTCCCGTTGCCCGATAGGCCCTCCATCGCCGTGCTGCCTTTCGTCAATATGAGCGGCGACAAGGAGCAGGAGTACTTCAGCGACGGCATGACCGAGGACCTCATCACAGGGCTCTCGAAGCGCTCCGGACTGTTCGTGATCGCGCGTAACTCGGTGTTTCTCTACAAGGGCCGCCCCGTCAAGCCCGAGCAGGTGAGCCGGGAGCTGGGGGTGCGCTATGTCCTGGAGGGCAGCGTTCGCAAGGCCGGTAATCGAGTGCGAATCACGGCCCCGCTCATCGATGCCACCACCGGGTATCACTTGTGGGCCGAGAACTATGACGGGGAGCTCAAGAACATCTTCGCGCTCCAGGACCGCATCACGCGGCAGATCGTGGCGGCTCTGGCGCCCAAGCTGACGGCGGGAGAGCAGTCCCGTTCGATGCGCCAGGAGACAAACAGCATCGAGGCCTATGACTTCGTCCTGCGCGGCGTTGCTCTGTACTACGAGTTCAGGAAAGAATCCAATGCGATGACGCGTCAGCTGTTCGAGCGCGCAATCGCTCTGGATTCGCGCTACGCGAAAGCCTATGTCTGGTTGTCCTGGACGCACTTCGTGGCCTGGGATTGGCAATGGACCGAGGGTCCGGGTGGGCTGGATGGGGCCATCGAGGCGGCGAGAAGGGCCGTCGTCCTGGACGATTCCTTGTCGAGGGCCCACACCGCATTGGGCTGGAATTCGCTCTGGAAGAAGCAGCACGACGTCGCGATAGCGGAGCTGGAGCGGGCAGTGTCCCTCGATCCGAACTCTGAATGGGCATACGGAAACCTTGCGGAGACGTTGAACTCCGCCGGCAGGCCGGACGAGGCCATCGGGTTTATCAAGAAGGCCATGCGGCTCGATCCGAATTATCCGACCTGGCTGCCGTTTCTTTTGGCTCATAGTTACTCTCTGCTACGGCGGTACGACGAGGCGATCGCTGCGCTCCAGGATTCGCTGCGCCGCAATCCGAACTTCTTGCCGGCGCGCCGGTGGCTCGCCGTCGTGTACGCGGAGCTGGGCCGCGAGAAAGAAGCGCGGGCCGAGGTGGCAGAGATCCTATCAGCCCGGAGGCTTCGCTGGAGCGCTGGCGCGAGAGGATGCCCTACAAGAATCAGGCCGACCTGGAGCGCTACATCGCGGGGCTACGAAAAGCGGGAATGAACTAAATGCAACGAACGCGCCGATCAGCGTTGTCGTGCTTTGCTGGCGTCGCTGCGGCGCGCCGCTGATGGCCAGCGTCAGGCGCTATGGTGGTGAGATTCCGCGAGCGGACGGCTTCCGCCATTTATAGTAAGGAGCACACAATATGAGTCACTACATTTTCAAAGGCCGTTTGTGCGGGTTTATTTGTCCCGAATGCCCTGAACCGCTCTCGAACTTAAAGGTCCGTCTGTACCGGCTCAGAGGCGAGCAGAATGCAGTGGTGCTGGCCGTGGCCAATCCGAAAGACACATTGGCGGTACTAAGCGATGAACAAGTGCAAGCGAAAGCCAAAACGCTACTGGCGGAAGTAGCAACGGACGCCGCAGGTAGCTTCACCTTCGAATTGGGTGAAAAACAGGGCTACAAGGGAGAAGCATTCGAGGTAGACATCTACTGCGGCACGGTGCCACACCGGAAACCGGGGCGCGAACCACCGAAGCCGCGTCAGTTCAGCGTGACGACAGTCCAGCCACTCTGGCGGCAACGTGAGGATATAGCTCTCGCAGTGTGGGATTACTGCATACCGAACCGGTTTTGGTGCCACTTCCGCAGCCT
Organism: Betaproteobacteria bacterium; assembly: GCA_025350245.1. GTDB lineage: Bacteria > Pseudomonadota > Gammaproteobacteria > Burkholderiales. Next base: position 11,033 of record JANXYG010000041.1, on the reverse strand, counting down.
ATTCGGTGCGTGGACGATATGCGGCCGATTGAGAACTTGCGTGTCTCCCCAGACGCCGATTGCGGGCGCTACCGTCAGAGCTTTCGACGCAGATTGGTTGCAAGATGATCCGCTCGGTTCCGCCGTCACGGATGCGACAGGACGTTTTCGCATTGACTATCTGGCCGACGACTTCAAGAAAGACGTTCTGGGGTTGAACATCGAGCTCTTCGGCGGTCCCGATGTCTATTTCACCGCCGAGATCGGCAGCGTCAATATCCTTGATGAAACGCAGGCCGATGGTCGCCGTCCAGGACGCGAAAATGTTTCGCCCTGCTTTTGTGTCGAACTCTGCTCTGACGAAGTGCAGCCGCCGGACGTGGAACATATTCCACACTGGCAACAGGTGGAAGTTTTCGACATTCACCCGTTTCCGTCCAGCTCAACCACGGGTTTCTCTGCGGAAGGTTATGCGGGCGGGGCGGCAAATTCTTACGTCTTCGGCGGTGGCGTCGCATTGAAGGGAAACTGCCCGTTGCGCAATATCGCTGCGCCGGCCAATGCGCTCGAGTATCGCTTCCTCATCGGCGAATGGACGTGGCCCGGCGGCGTTGATGACCCGACAGCGCTCCCGACGGTCGCCCCTGCCGCAATGGCGCCGGCAACGCAAATCGCCACAACCCATGTCGGCTATGTGTTCTACACAAACGGACTTGGATTTCCCGACTCTGCGCAAGTTAACATCGGACCCGGCGATCTTCTTCCGGGCGGATGGATCAGAGTTGACAACAAAGCCGTTACGGTTGACATGCGCGATGGAACGACCAGCGTCGTCAACGTAAACAGTTCCATCTTCCTACGTACCTTCGATCTGTTTGTCTTGAACTCGCCTGCAATCACCAGCGCACACCCGGCAAAACTGCCTGGAGGCTTGCCCATCCTTGATGCCGGACGCTCTTTGACCACAGCCGAGCGCGAACCAATCCGACGTTATCGGCTGATGTTCGAAGTGCGCGACGGCGATGCCCCCTTGCAACCAACGGTTGCGACCGACACTCTGGATTCCATCGTGCTCGATAATTCTCCGGTGGCCGTAGCTCTTGATTTAGAAGAGCTTCGCACCAACGCTTGCAACCCGGTGTCGGCAGGCGCAGTGCATATTCTCTACACCGTTGATCATCCGCACCTGCGATTCTTCAGTCTCGGAATCTCGAACAATAATGGCATTGTGCATCCTCCAGTAGTGCCTTCAGTTCCGCCGATGCCAAGCGGCAATTTCGCTCCGCCTCCTCCAACAAGTAATTATGTTTTCAGAGGCGACGCGGGGGGCCCGCATCTGCCGGGTAATAACGGCGGATTTGCCGTGGATGTCTCCACCGATCCTTCATGCGCTTACAGAGTGGCGGTGTCTTGGCAGACAAGGCATTACCTGTCGTCTGCTACCAGCACGGATCGCCTTTATTGCAAGTGACGTCAGGTCAGATGACTCAACCCGAACCACCCGAGGGTGTTCTGCAGGTAACTCTCATCACTATTTCCTGACAAACGCTTCGAGAGGGACGCGGCATAAGGCGCCGCGCCCCCCCCCTCGAGCGGGTCGTTGGCACAATCAAACGATGTAACGGAGAGGATCGTGAATAAATTCTCGAATCCGCAATCAATGCTCACCCTGGTGATGGCCGTCTTCGTTGCCGCCGAGGCGGTCGCCGCGCCTGCGAGTCTTCCCGCATACGGCGCAGACCCGCAGCAGACCTCGGTGTCCGGGCTTTCTTCTGGCGCCTTCATGGCCGTGCAGTTGCAGGTGGCCTACTCGAGTTCGATCATCGGCGCTGGCGTCGTTGCCGGCGGGCCTTATTACTGCGCGGCAAACAACGTGCTCTTTGCGGGCATCTGCATGGGCCAGGTACCCTTTGTTCCGCCCAATCCCTTTCTGATGGCCGACGCCGCGAAAGGCTTCGCCAGCGCGCGCCTGATCGACCCGCTCGGCAACCTGCCCAAGCGCCGCGTCTATGTCTTCAGCGGCACCGACGACAGCATCGTGCGCCAGCCGGCTGTCGATGCCACGGTGTCGTTCTTCCAGCAGGTGGGCGTCAAGGCAGGCAACCTGGAGTACGTCAACAAGGTGCCGGCCGGCCATGCAGTGATCACGCCGAGCAATGGCAATGACTGCGCGGCCAACGCCGCCCCCTACATCAGCCATTGCAGTGTCGGCGGTGTGGGTTACGACCAGGCCGGCGCGGTGTTGCAGCACATCTATGGCGCACTTAATCCACGTGTCGACACGCCCGCTGGGCAGATCGTCAGCTTCAACCAGCGCGCCTACGCAGCCAACGCCACTGGCATGGCCGACACCGGCTTCCTGTACGTGCCGCAGAGCTGCACCGCCGCCGGTGCGCGCTGCAAGGTGCATGTGGCGATCCACGGCTGCATGCAGGCGGCCGAGTCGGTCGGCGAGAAGTTCTACACCGAAACGGGCTACAACAACTGGGCCGACAGCAACAAAATCCTCGTGCTCTATCCGCAGGTCGACAAGTCGATGATCCCGTTCAACCCGCAAGGCTGCTGGGACTGGTGGGGCTACACCGGCAAGAACTACGCTTACAGGTCGGGCCCGCAAATGAAGGCGATCAAGGCGATGGTGAACAGGCTCGCGCAGAAACGGTGAGCGCCAGCGCGCCGCGAAATGCGTCGAGCGGGCGCTGACAAGACACCAGCGACAACTGCCGTCGCTCGGTGAGCACGGTCGTCGCGACGCCACCCATGCCGCCGCTTCAGGATTATTGGCTTAAGCTACGGGCGCGCATCGCGGACATCGGGGAATGTCGGGCGTCGGATGCGCCATTCACACTTCATACGATTTCAATCAGGAGACGCCGCATGAGTTTCGTATCGGAGTTCAAGGAGTTCGCCCTCAAGGGCAGCGTGGTGGATCTCGCCGTGGGCGTGATCATCGGCGGCGCGTTCGGCAAGATCGTCGACTCGATGGTGGGTGACCTGATCATGCCGATCGTGGGCCGCATCTTCGGCGGGCTCGATTTCACCAACTACTTCGTGGCGCTCAAGGAGATGCCGGCGGGCACCGCCATGACGCTGGATGCGGTGAAGAAGGCGGGCGTTCCGGTGTTCGCCTACGGCAACTTCATCACGATCGCCATCAACTTCGCGATCCTGGCGCTCATCATCTTCCTGATGGTGAAGCAGATGAACCGCATGAAGCGCGCCGAGCCGCCGGCGCCGCCGCCACCCACGCCTGAGGAAGTGCTGCTGCTGCGCGAGATCCGGGACGGGCTGCGCAAGTAGCGCGTTTCTGGGCTCCCCGGCAAGTGCACAGACAATTGCGTGCGGGTATGTCTCGAAGCACACGCGACCTGTCAGAGGACCTCGATCTCCGCCATGTAGCGCATGAGTTTTGCGCAAGTTATCGAACAGCGCCGGGACGACTTGAAGATGGGCCGATCTCGCAGTTTCAGCCCAACCAGCAAGACGCCGTCAGACTGCTAAAATCCCTTGATGCCAGTGGTTTTCCGTTACAGGGGCTTCCGCTTCTTCTTCTATTCCAACGAGGGCAATCCCCGGGAGCCCGTGCATGTACATGTCCGTTCCGGCGAAGGTGAGGCCAAGCTCTGGCTCCAGCCACGGGTGCGAGTAGCCGCAAGCTACGGCTTCGATGCAGGCATCGTTACGAGATTTGGTCGACGTTGCTCAGGCAAATAGCGAACTAATCGAGGGGTCATGGCATGACCACTTCGGCTAACGCGGTTCGTTTCGACGACGACAGCATGTGGGTCCATCTCGACGATGGGCGTGTCATTGCCGTTCCGCTGGCGTGGTTTCCCAGGCTGTTGAATGCCCGCCCCGAACAGCGTGCGCAGTTCGAACTGAGTCCGCGCGGAATTCACTGGGAAACTCTGGACGAGGACATCTCCGTCGATGGACTGCTGGCCGGACATGGCGACTTGACCCATGGGCGCGTCGTGAACCCAGCCTGATCACGAACCGACACGCACCAGGGGTCACCAATCGGCTCGCAAGAGAAATGGCCGAACCACAGCAACACAGCCCATGATCGCCGGATCGCTGCATCGCGGAGACAAGCCCGCCGACACCCCGGCTCAGCCGCCGGCCCGGCGCCACCACCACGGCATGCGCCGCACGCCCAGATCGAGCAGGTAGAGCAGCAACCCGGCGGCGGCAAACCACGGCCACAGCGCTCGCGGCGTTTGCGCACTGTCACCGTAGGCCGCGAACACGTCACGCGCCTCAGGCGAGTATTTGCCACCGGTCTGCGCCGACAGCGACCGCAGCAGCGCCGCGTCGGGCGGGTAGAGCTGGTACTCGGCGGGATAGGCGCGATGCAGCTCGCGCACACCTGCCTTCGCGACCATCGCCTTGGGCACGCCCGGGCTCTCGGCGAGTTCGAAGCGCGCCGGGCCGGCGCCATCCGCGACCGGAACCCGCGCTTGGTAACGGCCTGGTCCGGTCTGGCGCAGCGCGACCGTGCGCACCTCGCCGCTGGCGGATCGCACCGACACAACCGGTGCGAGGCCGTTGCGAAACGAGCCGTCGGCACCCAATGACGACAATCGCACCACCGCATCGGTGCCGTCACGCGTGACCTTGAAGTCGGTTTCTTCCGCCGGGTCGCGGCGCAAGGTCTCGCGCACGAGCTGCCCGAACAACTTGGCGTAGCCGGGCCAGCCGACCCAATCGGCGCCCCACCGATTTTTCACGTCAGAGGTGAAGACAACCGCCTTGCCCAGGCCGACCTGCCAGTGCGCCAGCAGCGGCGCACCGGTCTCGGTGACCAGATACAACTCGGCGCTACCGCGCGGCTTGGTGCTGGCAAAGCCTTTGAGCGCGGGTGCACCGGCGAAGTCGATGCCGCGCAGCGCCTCGGCTTGGCGTTTCACGACGGCATGCACCGGTTCCTCGATGAAGCTCTGGTTCACCAGCTTCTGGGTCTCGTCGATGAAAATCTTGGGCACGCGCTCGGCGTTCTCGGTGAAGTAGAAGCGCCCCTGCCCGAGACGGGCGATGTTCGCCATCAGCGCCTGGTCGGCTTCGGCGCCCACCGCCACCGTGCTCACGGTGATCTTCGCGTCGGCCATGCGCTTCACCAGACGCGAGAAGTCGGCCGGCTGGGTATCGCCGTCGGACAGCAGGATCACGTGCTTGGACTTGACCGGCACATCCACCAGCGCCCGATAGGCGGCCTGCAACGCGGGATAGATGTTGGTCTGGCCGCTCGCGGTGAAGCGCGAGATGAGCGCTTCGGCCTTGCGCCTGGAGCGCACCGGCGCGAGCGGCACCGTCATCTCCGGCAGCGAATCGAAGGTGATGACGCCGAAGCGGTGATTCTCGTCCAGCAGATCGAGTGCCCCGAGGGTCGCGGCTTTGGCCAGGTCGAGTTTGCGACCTTTCATGCTGTACGAGCGGTCGAGCACGATCATCAAGGCCAGTTCGCGGCGCTTTTCCTGCGCCTCGAAGGTGACCGGCAGCACCTGCTCGAGCGGCGTGTCGCGATAGCCGCTTTCGCCATAGGTGCTGGCACCGGCGGCGAACAGCAGGCCGCCGCCGGCATCGCGCACATAGGTCGCCAGCGCCCGCATGCGCGGCTCGCCCACGTCGGGCGCCGCAACATCGCTCAGGATCACGGCGTCGTAGGCGCTGAAACCGGCGACGTCCGTGGGCATGTCAGCGGGCAGGACGGTCTTCACGTCGAGGCCGTCGCGCACCAGCGCATCGGCGAGGAAATGCGCCGATGCCGCCACACCTTCCGCATACAGCACCCGCGGCCGTCCCTGCACCCGCACCGATTCGGTGATGCGGTCGTTGTCGGCAACGGTATCGCCGTCGGCCGCGAGCGTCGCGACCAGCGGCACCGTGCCGGTTACCGGCAATTTCACGGTGAACGCGATGCGGTTCACGCCCGCCAGCAGCGCCACCGGCCGCTGCGCCAGCAACCGGTCACCGCGTTCGAGGCGCACCTTCGCGCTGGTCGCCACCTGGCTGAAGACGCGAACGGTGGCGACGAACGCTTCGTCGCGGCGCAGGCCGGCAGGCACGTCGATGCCCTCGACCCAGGCATCCTTGCCGGCACGCACCGACGCCGGTACGGTGAAGACCCGGACGTTGTCGTGACGCAGGCGGTCGAGCGTGTTCCACACCTCGCCACGGGTGGCGTTGCCATCGGTCATCAGCACCAGGCGCTTGATCTGGTGCGGCCCGAACCCGTAGAGGGCCGCGTCCAGCCCGGCCTCGATGTCGGTGACTGTCGGATCGAGCCCACCGCGGCCGGTGCCGAGCGGCAACTGACGGATCGCGGCGGCATTCGGCGCAAACCGCGCCGCATCGGCAAAGGCCACGAAGCGCGACTGCACCGGCTTGCCCGCGGCATCGGCCGCCTCGATCCAGCGGATCGCGGCATCGATGAACGGCGGATCGATCGAGCGCGACACATCGAGCGCATACACCACCGAGATGTCGTGGCTGGTGGCAAGCCACGAGGGCCGCATCAGCGCCGCCGCCACGCACGCCATCGCGGCAATGCGAAGGCCGGTGAGCCAGCGCCGCCGCGAGACGGTCATGCCGCTGTCGCTGCGGCGCGCGGCGAACCACACGATCGCCACCAGCACCGCCAGCAAAGGGAGCGGCCACCAGGCGTCGATCACGAAGCGGCTCATGACCGGACCGTCACTCGGTCAAGCACCGGTGATAGGCGAGCCACTCGATGCACATGAAGGCAAGTGCCGCCAGCAACAACACGACCCAGGGCTCCCACGCCACCGACGCGGGCGCGCGCGCCGCGGTGGCGGTGCCGGCAGCGGCAAGCGAACTGGCATTGACGTCGGTCACCACCGGATCGACCACGTTCGCGAGCACGCGGATGCGGCCCGCCTCGCCCTCGGCCGTGAAGAAGCCCGCCCGCTCGGCATTAAACAAGGTGGCGCCGGGCACGAAGCGGGTATCGATGCGACCGCCATCGATACCCGCCACGCGCGCGCGTTCGATCGGGACAGCGACGGTGCCGAGCGATTTCGCGATCGCGGGCGGCTCGCCCGACAACCACGCGATGGCATTGGCCAGGAACATCGGGAACGAGGCCTGGTACGCAAAGTTGGTGTCGCCGATCGCAAAGCCGACCGCGACCCATCGCGGCAGGGTCTCGCTCGCCGCCATCAGCACGGCGCCACCGGCGGTGCGGGCCAGCGCGAGCGACTTTCCCGGCACCGGCCGGAACGAGAGCGCACGCTCGATCTGGATGTCGCGCAGCGCGATGTCGTCGAGCATCGGATGGTCGGCGAGCCAGGCGTCGACGCCCTGGGCGCCGACGCTCGCGCCGATCGTCGGCAGCCACGACGCGGCGTCGGGCCGGATCAGCAAGACCGGGGCAGCCGGTGCCGTCGATGGCGCGAAGCGATCGAACACGTAGACATCGACGCCGGTGCGGCTGGCGTATTGCCGAGGGGCGATCACGCTCAGCACGACCCGGGGGTCGAGCCGCAGTGCATGCTCCAGTGGCGCATTGCCGGTCGTCACCAGCGCCACACGGACGCGCTTGTTGACCGGCATGAACGCGTACGCCGTGTCGTCGGCGGCCAGGGCATCGCCCGTGGCTTCGACCTTCGCGCGCAAGGCGCCGCCGGTGAAATCGGTCGCCGGGACGATGAGCGTGCCGAAACCACGCGCCGCCACCGACAGGTGGCGTTCGAGCGGCGCCTGTCCGGGCCCGGACACCACGACGGTGGCGTCGACCGCCGCGGCGCTGGCATTGCCCACCTCGATGAGCGCGTCGAAACGGCGCGGATCGGTGGCATGCGGTCGCACATCGAACGCGGTGATGCCGACATTGGGCGCAGTCTCGAACACCGAGACCGTGTGCACCCCGGCCGGTGGCGTGAGCGGCGCCACGCCGTCGGTGATGAACACGACATCGGGCGGCACGTCGGCGGCGGCAGTCGCGACACCAGTGCCGGGAAAACGCGGTATGCCGCCGGGCGCTGCCTTCAGCGTCGCGAGTGTCTTCAGCGCCTCCTGGCGATCGTCGAAGCCGGGGCTGCCGACCGTGTGCATGGTGTCGGCGACGAGAAAGCGGCTGGCGGGTCCGGCCGCGGCAAGCAGGCCGCGCGCCGCATCGAGCGCGTGATCGAAGCGGGTGCGGCCATCCGCGCGCAGGGTCGCCATGGTGGGCGAGTTGTCGATCACGATCACCGTCTGGCGCACCGCGCCGCCGACCGACGCGACTTCGGGCCGCGCCAGCGCCAGGGCCAGCGCGATGCCGATCAGCAGCGACAGCGCCAGCGACAACCACCAGCGCCAACGCTTGCTGTCGCGCGGACGCCGCTCGAGCACGCGCGACCAGATCAGCATCGACGCGACGATGATGCGCCGCGGCGGCGGCCGCAACAGGTACAGCGCGACCACGATGCCGACGATCGCGCCGCACAGCGCCAGCGCGATACCGGGCCCGAAGGCGAGTAGCTTCACCGCAGAACGCCCTCGTCGCGCAGCACCCGCAGCATCAGGTCGTCGAACGGCGCGTCGCTGCCCGCACGCAGATAGGACCACCCGTGACGGCGGCACTGCCCTTCGACATCGGCGCAGTGCGCTTCGAGCGCCGCGCGGTAGGCGGCAAGCAGCGCGGGGGTGACGTGGAGCGTATCGGCGACGCCGCTCTCCGCATCGACCAGCACCACCTCTTCGGGCAGGCCCGGCTCGATCTCCTGCGGCGACAGCACCTGCACCGCGACCACCTCGTGCCGGAACTGGCGCAGCCAGTTCGCCGAGGGCGCGAAGCCGGCGTTGTCCATGAAGTCGGACAACAGCACCACCAGTCCGCGCGTGCGGCGCGCGCCGAAGTAGCCGCGCAGCGCCGCCTGCAGATCGGTGCCGCCGCCTGCGCCCAGCCCCTCGAGGAAACGCAGCGCGGGCCACATCTGGGTCTTGCCGCGACGCACCGGCAGCTCGTGCGCGATGCCGTCGGCCCAGGCGACGATACTCACGCGGTCGTGGTTGACCAGCGACAGATACGACAGCGCCGCGGCCACCCGCCGCGCGAAATCGAACTTCGACGGTTCGCCGACGCCCATCGACGCGCTGGTATCGAGGAACACGTACACCGGCAGGTCGGCCTCCTCCTCGAACAGCCGCAGCAGCAGCCGATCGAGACGCAGGTAGATGCCCCAGTCGAGATGCTTGGTGTCGTCACCGGGCGAGTATGGGCGGAAGTCGGTGAACACCATGCCGCTGCCGGTGCGACGCGAGCGGTGCGCGCCGCGCAGGTGGCCCGCCACCGGCCGCCGGGTGAGCATGGTGAGATGCTCCAGACGGCGCAGGAAATCGTCGCTGAACAACGGCGTGGCGTTGGCCATGGCTGGTCGGGTCGAGCGGTGCCGTCAGGCGCCGCCGCGGCGCCGCGCGCTCCTCGCGCTCAGACCGGCAGCGGAAGCTGTTCGAGGATGCGCGACAGGATCGCGTCGGCATCGACGCGATCGGCCTCGGCCTCGAAGTTGAGCAGCAGCCGATGACGCAGCGCCGGCAACGCCACCGCCCGCACATCGGCGGCCGCCACATGCAGGCGGTCGTTGATCAGCGCATGCACCTTCGCGCCGAGGATCAGCGCCTGGGTGCCGCGCGGGCTGGCGCCGAAGCGCACGTAGCGGCGCGCCATCTCGTGCGCCTGGTCGGACTCGGGGTGGGTGGCGAGCGTGAGACGGATCGCGTACTCCTGAACCGGCCGTGCGATGGGCACCTCGCGCGCGGTGTCGCGCATCGCGAGGATGTCGCCCTGCTGCAGCACGCGCGCGATCGTCGGCGCACGCGACTGGGTGGTGCGGTCGATCACCTCATGCAGCCCGGCGATGTCGGGAAACCCCATCTTGAGCTTGAAGAAGAAGCGGTCGAGCTGCGCCTCGGGCAGCGGGTAGGTGCCCTCCATCTCCAGCGGGTTCATGGTGGCGAGCACGAAGAACGGCTGCTCCAGCGGATGGGTGGTCTTGCCGGCCGAGACGCTGTTCTCCTGCATCGCTTCGAGCAGCGCCGACTGGGTCTTGGGAGTGGCGCGATTGATCTCGTCGGCCAGCACCAGGTTGGCGAAGATCGGCCCGGGCTGGAACTCGAAGAATTTGCGGCCGCCTTCGTCCTCGCGAACGATCGAGGTGCCGATGATGTCGCCGGGCATCAGGTCGGGCGTGAACTGGATGCGCGAGAACTTCAGGTGCAGCACGTCGGCCAGGGTCTGCACCAGCTTGGTCTTGCCGACCCCGGGAATGCCTTCGAGCAGCACGTGGCCGCGGGCGATCAGGCAGGTCATCACGCCGGCGATCACGTCGTCGTTGCCGACGATGACCCGCGCGACCTCGTCGCGCACCAGCGCGAAGTTGCTCTGGAACTGCGCGATGCGCTGGCCGACGTCTGCTGCCATCATGGGGGTGCTTGCTCCTGCGCCTGCGAGAAGTACTGCTTGACGATGTATCGGTGCCGCAGCGCGATGCGCTCTGCGGCCATGGGTTCTTCGGCGGCGTGCCGATACGAGGGCGTCACCGCGGCGAATGCGGTCTTTGCGTCACCGGCGCGACTGGCCGCGTAGAACTTGTCGTCGGGGCCATCGGGCGCGTCGGCATCACGGCCACGCACGCCCTCCAGTTGGTACTTGGCGTCGATGCGCGAGATCTCGTCGCCGACCACCGGCTCGCCCTGATTGTTGCCCGAGGCGTCGCCGGCGCGTCCGCCTTCGCGCTGCCCGGCCTGCTTTTCCTTCGCGACCGCGCCGAGCCGATACAGGGTGCCGCCCTTGATGCTGGCGTTGCCGGTGTCGGGCGAATCGCCGCTGTTCGGCGCGCCCTGCGACTGCCCGAACCGGGCGGCACTCACCGTTGCCTGCCGCGACAGCGACGACGCGACCGAGTCGAGCTTGCGACCGGCCTGGTTGGCACGCTGCTGCACATCGAGTTTCTGCGCCAGCTCCTGCAGGCCCTGGACCGCCTTGGACAGTTTGCCCTGGGTCTCGCCGCCCTTGTCGTCGCCCGCGCCCGGCGCACTGCTCTGGATGGCGT
>JANXYG010000005.1 GCA_025350245.1 Betaproteobacteria bacterium | reverse complement strand
CTCGATGGCCGCGCCGGGCTGGTTCATATCCTCATCGGTTGCTGGAACACCTTCATGAAGAACGCCAAGCTGCTCGAACTGCATCGCCGCGAGCCGGCCCCAAGGGTGCCCGGCGCATGAAGGTGCTGGTCACCGGCGCCGCCGGCTTCATCGGCATGCACACCACCGAACGTCTGCTGGCCGCCGGGCATGCCGTCACCGGTATCGATAATCTCGACCCCTACTACGATGTCGGCCTCAAGCGCGCCCGGCTCGAGCGACTGCGGCGGCATCCCGGGTTCACCGCGCTCGAATTCGATCTCGCCGATGCGACCGCGCTCGGTGCCGTGTTCAGGAACACGGCTTTCGATCGCGTCATTCATCTCGCCGCGCAACCGGGCGTGCGCTACTCGATCACCCATCCGCACGCCTACGCGCAGGCCAATCTGGTCGCGTTCCTGAACGTGCTCGAAGCGTGCCGGCATGCGCACACGCCGCATCTGGTCTATGCGAGCAGTTCGAGCGTCTACGGTGGCAACACGCGGCTCCCGTTCGCGGAACACGACGCGGCCGATCACCCGGTCAGCCTGTACGCCGCCACCAAGCGTGCCAACGAGCTCATGGCGCACAGCTACAGCCACCTCTACGGACTGCCCGCCACCGGCCTGCGGTTCTTCACGGTCTATGGCCCCTGGGGCCGCCCGGACATGTCGCCGATGCTGTTCGCGCGCGCCATCTGCGACGGCCGTCCGATCGACGTGTTCAATGGCGGCGCGATGAGCCGCGACTACACGTTCGTCGCCGATATCGCCGAGGGCGTGGTGCGGGTGATGGATGCGATTCCTGGCGCCGATCCGGCGTTCGATTCTTCAAGCCCCGATCCGGCCACGAGCAACGCGCCGTGGCGCTTGTACAACATCGGCAATCATCAGTCGGTGCCGCTGCTCGAGTTCATCGAAACCCTGGAGAGAGCGCTTGGTCGGACCGCCATCAAGCGAATGCTCCCGATGCAGCCCGGCGATGTCGTGGCAACGCGTGCGGACGTCGACGACCTGATGGCGGCCGTGGGTTTCGCGCCCTCGACGCCGCTGGCCACCGGCATCGGGCGCTTCGTGGCGTGGTTCAGGGAGTACTACGGCGGTTGACGAGCAGCTCGCCGATCGCGGCGAGTGCGGTTTCGACCGGCACATCCGTCGCCACCCGCGACGGCGCTTGCAGCACCACATGCGGCACCGCCCAGGGTCGCCACCGCGTTGCATCGGACTTGCCGAACAGGCAGGCGATCGGCTTGCCGAGCGCGGCGGCGAGATGCATTGCGCCACCGTCGCTGCACATGAGCAGGTCGCATGCCGCGAGGCCGGCGATCAGTTGCGGCAGCGATCGGGTCGGCATCGGCGTCACGGCGGTGCCGTGCAAGCCTGCGAGCACGGCGGCCGCGCGTTCGTCGTCGCCCGGATGCATGGCGTTGTCGCTTGCGCCGGGCGACCAGTACAGAAGGATCCGCGCCCGGTGCTGAACCTGAAGGGCGCGCGCCAACTCGACATAGGCCGTTTCGGCCCAGCGCTGGCTCGGCTTGCGGGCACTGATATGGATGCCGATCAGCGGGCCGTCGGCGCCGGCGGCCGGCGCGGGAATGCCCGCGCGGATCGTGGCCACCAGTTCGGGATCGGGAAACACGGCGGCGGGCGGTGGTTCTCCGCTCAGGCCCCAAGCTGCACCGAGGGCATACACGTCCTGCGCCTCGTGCCGCGGCACGTCTCTCCGAAACGGCACTGGTCGATCGATGGCGGCGTCCGATTGGCCCTCACCGGGCTCGACGTAGCCGACAATGCCGCGGCTGCCGCTGAAGCGGGCGAGTCGCAGCGCACGCTTCTGGAATCCGGACGCCGCAAGCACCGAGCAGCCGATATCGAGGCGGCGCAGCGAGCGGAACAACGCGAGGCGCCGCAACAGACTGCCGAAACGCACCGTGGGCGCCACATGCTTCAGCTTCTCGTAGGCGAACACGGCGTCGATCCACGGATTGCCGTTCAGAACGGGCGCGTTGTAGGAGTTGACCAGCACGCCGATCCAGGCGTCGGGACGCGCCTGCCGCAGACCCCGCAGCAGTGGCGTGGTCAATACCAGGTCGCCGATGTTGTCGGGCCTGATCACGAGGATGCGCTCGATGTCGGTCACCGTCGGCGCGCGGGGGTCGGGGCTGCGGTGACCGTAGCGCCGCCCAGCATGCCGTACAGGAGCAGGAACATCTCGAGCATGTGGTCACGGGTATTGATATCGATCACGAATCGCACCATGAAGATGGTCACGACGATGACGAGCAGCAGCGGCGCCACCGATTTCGCATCGCTACGGGCACGCCAGCCGATGTTCAGCAGGGAACCCATGAACGCCAGCCAGAGCGCGGTGCCGGGCAGGCCCAGGGCAAGCGTGAAGTCGACTAGTCCGCTGTCGCTCGCGATGCCGATCGCCTGGTAGCGCATCTGCACGATGTGCTCCATCGCGCCTCGGCCGAAGCCCCAGCCGAGCGGTCGTTCCACGATCAGATCGATGCCGGCGCGAAAACGGGCAACGCGCAGAAACGCCGACGACTCCGCCGGGCTGCCGTCGTCGAACCTCGGGGGCTGCGCGTCGCTGAGCAGGCGCCAATCGTTCTCGTGTCCTGGCGCGAACACGAGCGCGGCGGACTCGGCCATTCGCTCCCACCGCGGATCGAACTGCGCCGCCCCATACAGCGCGATCGTCGTGGCGCAGGCGGCCAGCGCGAGCAGCAGCAGCGCGCGCCGGGCGCTGCCCCGGCGTACCTGACGGTACGAGATCACGGCAGCGACGGCGGTCAGCAGGGCAAGCGACAGCACGATGCCGTAGCGGCTGCCGATCAGCACCAGACACCAGAGTGCCGTCACGACCATGGCGGCATCGAGCAGCATGCGCCTGGCTGGCATCGCGAGCGTTCCGGACGGCGTATTGCGCAGCCAGTCGCCAGCCATGATCGACAGCATCAGCAGCGCCGTGTAGCTGATACTGGTCCTGGTGCCAGTCAGGCGCACGGTGCCATGCGACAGGTGGATATCTCGCCACCACAGGTAGCAAAGGTCGCCGAGCACCACCACAATCTGGAATGCCAGCGCCCACTTGATTGCCGCGAGAATTGCGGCGAGCAGCGCTGGTTCGGTTCGTACCCTGGCCGCGAGCAGCATGCCGATGCCGAAGATCAGCAGCGGCTTGAGCCATTGGCCCCGAAATTCGTCTCGCGAGTACGCTGGATACTGCGACAGCGTGAAGTTGTGGATGACGATCCAGCCGGTCAGCAACAGCAGCAGGATGACGGGTGCCGCGAGATCGCGCAGCACGCCACCGATGCGGGCGCGGACCGCGCCATCGGCGAGCAGCAGCACCAGCAATATGCCGAGCAGGAAATGGCGCAGCGCGATGGTGCCGACCACCGGCCAGATGAACACCAGGGCTGCGACCAGCCCGCAGTACCCGATGTCGCGAATCGAGAGCGTCTGGCGGGCCCGTGCGTCAGTGTTCATGCTCGGCCGCGCCTTGTCGATACTGCCCGGCGACCGCGACGGCCGCCGCGTTGCCGCCCTCGCGCCACGCCTTTGCCAGGTCCAGCAGCAGGCTGGCCCGGTGATGATAGGTGTGATGCGCCATCACGCGTGCATGCGCGGCTTCGGCGATGGTTCGCGCCTCGTCGAGATGGGTCAGGTAGTGGTCGATCTTGCGCATGCAGTCGTCGATGTCGTCGTATGTCACCCATTCCCGTCCGGTTACGAAGTCATCGCGCGCGTGCTCGCGCTGGTCGCACAGCAGGAAGCCGCCGCAGGCGGGCACCCCGTAGCAGCGTTCGGGCAGGCCCCAGCTGCGGACACCACCATGATCGCAGGCGGCACCGACCGACAGGTTGATGTGCGAGCGCTGGATCACCTCCACCTGCCCCGGGGCATCGAGCCCGGCGCCATCGCGGATCAGCACCCGCCGCCCGCCCGCCCGCCCGCAGTCGTGTGTCGAGTTCGGCCAGGAATCGGACCCGCCCATCGTGTTCGCGATAGCGTGCCGCATCGATGTTGCCGACGAACGAGACGTCCCACGAATAGCGGGTCGGGTCGCGCAACTGCGGCAGCGTGACATTGCCGAGACCGTAGACCCGCGGCCACGCCGCATTCGGAAAGTAGATCTGTGCCGGGGCGAAACCGGTTGCGCCTTGCAGCGAATGCGCCGCATAGACGTCGAACAGCGGAAGCCATCGCGCTAGTTGCAGGCGCCGCGCGCGCACCCCCTTGTGCCAGGGCGCGTCCCGATCGAACGCGACCAGCGGCGCGCCGACGCGGCGCAAGCGTCGGTGCAGGCCGAAGCTGCGCCACGGCGCCCGCACGGCTTCGTAGAAATCCACCAGGCATACCGTCACACCCTCGCCGCTGGCCGCGTCGGGCGCCCAGTCGTTCTCGACCACGGTCACGCCGCGCTCGGACAAGGCTTCGGCGAGTCCTGGAAAGCCGCGGCGGAAGTTGAGGATGGCGCGCAAGGTATGGGCAGGGCGTGGCTGGCGTCGAAGCGGTCGTGAGAAGATGACTGGCGGCCGCTATGATGCCAGCACCACATCGACCCTGATTGCGCGCCCGTTGAAGATCCTCATCGTCAAGCGCGACAAGATCGGCGATCTGTTGCTGACCACGCCGATGCTGTCGCACCTGCGGGCGATCCAGGCGTTGCAACTGCGAGCCCAGCGCTTCGATTGGGTGATCGTGGCCAACGGTTCCGAGTCGCACCGGGCGATCCGCAGAGGTGTCATGACCGGGGCGCGGCGAGTGGTTGCCTATGCAGCCGACCCCGCGAAGTACCCGCGGCTCACCGATCCTCTGGCGGCTCGCACCGGTCGGCACGAATCCGATCTGTTGCTCGACATGCTGGCGCCATTGGGCGTGATCGCGCCGTCCACCGCACTGTTTCCGCAGTTCAGGCTGCCGGCGACGGCGCAGGCGTTCGCCACCGGCTGGCTGGCGGCTCGAAGTCTGCAGCCCGGCGGCTACGTGGTCATGGGACTCGGCGCGCGCCGGGCCAAGAAGCAGCCCGATACCGCGCAGGTGCTGCGCTGGAGCGCGCACCTGCGGCAGGCGTTCGGTCTCGACACGGTGTTCATGTGGACGCCCGGCCGCAGCGACAACCCGCTCTACCCGGGTGACGATGACGTGGCCGAGCCGGTGCTCGCGGCGGGTGCGCCGCAGTTGCACCCGTTTCGCGGCGGGATCGAGCCGGCGCTGGGTCTGATCTGGAATGCGAGGGCGTCGATCTTTCCCGACAGCGGCCTGATGCACTTCGCGGCGGCAAGCCCTGGTGGCGTGGTCGGTCTGTTTGCCGACACGAGCGTGTCGCCGCACCCGGACCAGTGGGGCCCGCGCGGTCCGCGCGCGCGGTGGCTCGAAGCCGACATCAGCGTGAGCGAACTATCCGACGCGCAACTGTTCGACCAGCTCGCGCCGCCGCTGCAGCAGCAGTCGCCCGAACTGCCTGGTGACTAACCGCCGCGCTCGCCGTAGATCTGCGGATTCAGGCGGGGGGTCGTTGTACATCTTGAACTGGCGATAGATCTTCCAGAACGCTTCGCCGCGCGTGCTCTCGTCCAGCAGCTGGTCCAGGCACGCACAGAGATCGCCACGTTGTTCGATCAGGCGGGCGAGCTTGTCGCTGCACGCGGTAACGTGCGCTGCTTCGGCGTCGGTGCGCAGCGTCTGCGCGCGCATGGCCCGGATCTTCAGGCTGACGATCGACAGCCGGTCGATGATCGAGCCGGCGGTCTCGCTGTTGAGCTTGGCGCCGGGCAGGATCGTTACGGCGAACAGACGGGCGAGCAGAGGCTCGTCGATGCGCTCGATCGCATCGTTGCGGCGCTGGTTGTAGCCGTCGATGGCGCGCTTGTTCGCAGCAATCTCGGCGTCGGGTGCCAGTCGGCGCCGCGCCAGATCCTCTTCGCGCCAGAGGGCGGCGTTGTTGCGGTGGTTGGCTTCGACGGCCGCCCAGACGTCGTTGGCCGGAAGCGACGTCGCCACGGGGCCCTGGCCATACCGCGTGGGCCAGCCGCCGGTCGTGCAGGTCGACGATGCGCGCCGCATCGATGTCGTCGAATATGGCTGTCATTCAGGTAGTGGCTGGCGGCGGTGTGGCCAGCAACGGCGCCATCGCGGCCAGCACGCGATCCACGGGGATGTGCGTCAGGCAATCGCTCACCTTGCTGCCACCGCAGCCGTCCAGGCCGCAGGGGCGACAGCTCGCGTCGTCCGTGACAACCCGCGCCGCGGGGTTGCGCCACGGCCCCCACTCGACCTCGGACGACGGACCATACAGCGCCACTACCGGCCGCTGCAGGGCGCTGGCGATATGCAGCGGCACCGAGTCGACCGTGAACAGGCAGGCGGCGGCGTCGATGAGCGCCGCGAGTTCCTTGAGTGTCAGTTGACCCGACAGGTCGAGCACGCTGGTCGGCGCCACGCTGTCACGGATGCGGGCGACCATCTCCATCTCGCGTTGGTCGGGCGCGGCGGTGAGCACGACCGGCCAACCAGCCAGCGCGATATGGCGCACCAGCGCCGCGACATTCGCCTCGGGCCAGCACTTGAACAGCCAGCGCGAGGCGGGATGCACGAGGAAGAACCGGCCTGGCACCAGACCCGCGGCGGCGAGCCGTGCCCGCACCGCCTGGTGCGCCACATCCGGAATCGACAGCGACAGACCGATATTTTCCGGGTCGGGCACGATGCCGATGCGACGCAGGGCGTCGAGATTCTGTTCGACCATGTGGCGCGGGGTGGCGGGCCGCTTGACCAGATGCGTGTACCCCCGCCCCGGGCGGTCGCGACGGGCGTAACCGACCCGGATCTTCGCGCCGGACGCCATCGCGGCATAGCGGCCACGGTCGCCGTCGGTGAGGTTGACGACCAGATCGTAGCGCGCGGACCGGATCGCCCGCAGCAGTCGCCACTCCTCTCGCCACGCGGCAATACGGCCGCGCTTGCGGACGCTGCGATCGAGCAGGTGAAAGCGATCGATGTCCGGATGCCCGTCCAGCATCGGCAGGGTCTCGCGATTGAGATAGGCATCGATGCTCGCGCCGGGCAGCGCCCGGGCGAGGGTGGTGATCGCTGGTGTGGCGAGGAGCACGTCGCCGTGATGCCGCAGCTTGATCACCAGTACCCGGCGCACCCCGGTGAGGTCGGGATAGCCGGCATAGGCAGCCAGGGCGGCGCTCGCGTCGGTGCGACCCGGACTGGTGCCCTCGTCGGTCATCGTCTTGCGTCCAACGCTTTGCTCTCCACCCCGGGGGTCGCTTCGCGGATGAAGTCGGGAATCAATTCTCGCACCGCCTGCACTACCCGATCGACCGGATTCGCCAGCATGCAACGCGGCAGGAGGCATTCGTTGGTGTTGCGCTGGCACCGTCGGGCCCACGGCACGACGCGCTTGAACACGGTCTGCTGATCGCGGCACGGGAACGGGTCTTCGATCACGGCGCGATGCGGAATCTCGCGCCAGAAGCGGCCCGGCCCGAACAGCGTGGCGGACCCGGGGCCATAGAGCGTGATCGAGGGCGTACCGGTGAGGCGCGCGAGATGCGAGATGCCGGTGTCCGGCACGATCAGCAGACGGGCCTGTTGAACGAGCTGCCATAGCTGCGAGAGCGACAGCGTGCCGGGGAAGTGGGTGTGGGCTCGTCCCGGGTCGATCGCCGTCAGCAACGGCTCTTCACCGGGACCGCACGACAAGGCCACGACAACGCCGGCTGCCGACAGCCAGCGGGCGACAGCCGCCCAGCGATCGGGGGGCCAATGCCGCAAGGGCGAGCCGGCGCCGACATGCAGCACCACGTAAGGGTCGGTCGGCAATGCAAACGGGGCGCACGCGGGTGCGGGCCAGTCGGATGGCCGGAAGGGTTCGGGTTCGGGTCCATCGGCGAGCCCCGCGAAGATGTCGCTCAACGCGGTGGGCTCGCGCGGGTAGGCTCTGAGTTCGTCGACCGGCCAACTCTTGTAACCTGGACGGTCGCCGCCGTGCGCCACGATCCAGCGCGCGCCGGCCGCCAGCGCGGCCCAGCTCACACGGTTGTCGCCCGGCACGATCGCGAGGCCGAAGCCGGTGCTGGCGCCGAGGCGCAGCAGCGACGTTGCATTGCGCGGGTCGTAGCCAACGGCGCGGATGCCGAAGGGGCGCGACTGGTACAGCGGCAGCAAGCCGGGCGCCACGGTGAATACGATCTCGGCGTCGGGCCATGTTGCCCGCAACCGCGCGAGCAGCGCCGTCAGCATCAGGGTGTCGTCGAGCAGCAGACTGTGGGCGACCAGCACGCGCGCCGGCGGCTCGGCGCGCCGCCGCCGCCCAACGTTGCCGATGCGTCGCCCCACCGCCATCGGCCCCACCAGCAGGCGCGATGCGAGACGGCTAGACATGAGCGGCCGCCGCTTCGAACACCACTTCCATGCGATCGAGCATCGCATCCAGCGAGAATTTTTGCAGGGCGGCGGCGCGTGCGGCCGTGCCGAGTCGTTCGCGCAACGACGCGTCGCCGAGCAAAGTCTCAAGCGCGGCAGCGAGCGCGGTGGCGTTGGCCGGCGCCACCATCAAACCGGTGCTGTCGTTTTGTATCGCTTCGCCGATACTGCCGATGTCGGTGGTGACCACCGGCAGCGCGGTCAGCATGGCCTGCACGATAGCCTGCGGGACGCCTTCGTTGGCGTAGGACGGCAAGGCGAACACGTCGAAGCAGCGTAGCCACGG
>JANXYG010000150.1 GCA_025350245.1 Betaproteobacteria bacterium | reverse complement strand
CGCAGCAGTGCCGCCCCCACGAGCAGCAGCGCGCCCGCGACGACCCATGCGGTTGCCCCGGCGACGTCGGCCTGCTGACCGAACAGCTTCATGGTGCTGCCAACTTGCGACTGCTGGGTTTCGATGTGATAGATCATCTCGATCAGCGCAACCAGACCCAGCAAAAGGATCACCGATGCCGCGGCGGCAGCGACATACGAAGGCACCAGCTTGCGCGTTGCGTTCGCCTGCCACGCGGGCTTGTGCACCGTGACCAGCGACGCGATACCGCCGGGCGCGAACAGGATCATCATCAGAAAGAACAGGCCGAAGTACAGCAGCCAGGCCTGCGTGTAGTTGGAGAGCGCCGACTGCAGGAACGTCACCAGCACCGCACCGATGATCGGGCCGTAGAAATGGCCGACCCCACCAATGAACGCCATGAGCAGCACGTTGCCCGAGGCGACCGTGCCGAGCCGTTCGGCGGTGATGAGTTCGAAGTTGATGACCTCGAGCGAACCGGCGATGCCGGCGAAGAAACTCGCCAGGATCAGCATCAGGTAACGCACCTGCATGGGGTTGTAACCCACGAAGCGGGCGCGCTCGGGGTTGTCGCGCACGGCGTTGGCGATGCGCCCGAGCGGGGTCTGGGTGAGCGCGAACATCGCGATGATGCACGCGAAGCACCAGCCGGCGATCAGGTAGTACACCTGTATCGACGGACCGTAGCTGATGCCCATCCAGGGCTCGCCGACCACCCGGTTGGTGGAGATGCCGCCCTCGCCGCCGAAGAAGCTGGGGAACATGAGCGAGCACGCCGCCACCATCTCGGCGATGCCGAGCGAGATCATGGCAAACGGCGTGCCCGAATGCTTGGTGGTGACATAGCCGAAGATCACGCCGAATGCCAGACCGGCGAATCCGCCGACCAACGGCAGCATGGTGATCGGGATGCCGAGCGAGCCGGCGCCGATGCGGTTGAGCGCGTGCGCCGCGAAGAAGGCGCCCATGCCGAAATAGACCGCATGGCCGAACGACAGCATGCCGGTCTGGCCGAGCAGCATGTTGTACGACAGCGCGAAGATGATGGCGATGCCCATCTGCGACATCATCGAGATCGCGAAGCTTTGCTTGAAGATCAGCGGCAGGACGATCATGACGGCCGCCCCGCTTCCCCACAGCAACAGACGCGAGGTTTTCATTTGGGTAGCCGGGTGGTTGCCGGGGCAAGGAGAAAGGTCATCGGCTTACCCTTCGCGGGTGCCCATCAAGCCTTTGGGGCGGATGACGAGCATGAGGACCATGAGCAGATAGGGCAGCACCGGTGCCGACTGGGCAATGGTGACCTTCCACAGTTCGCGCCAGCCGGAGTCGACGGCGATCTGGAAGCCGAACTTCGCGAAGAGATCCAGAAACGAATAATCGAAGGCGACCGAGAAGGTCTGCACCGCGCCGATGATGAGCGAGGCGATGAAGGCGCCCGCGAGCGACCCCATGCCCCCGAACACCACGACCACGAACACGATGGTGCCGACCGACACCGCCATACCCGGTTCGGTGACGAAGGCGTTGCCACCGATCACGCCCGCCAGACCGGCCAGCGCGCAGCCGCCGGCAAACACCATCATGAACACGGTGGGCACATTGTGGCCGAGCGCCTCGACCATGTCGGGGTGGGACAGCGAGGCCTGGATGATGAGACCGATGCGGGTGCGGGTGAGGACCAGATACAGCGCGATCAGCATGCCGACCGAGATCAGCATCATGAACACGCGATAAGCCGGGTATTGCGTGCTGAAGATCGAGAACGCGGAGAAGTCGAGGATGTCGGGGATGTGATACGGCACCGGGGCACGGCCCCAGATGAGATGGACCACTTCCTCGATGATGTACGCCAGACCGAAGGTGAACAGAAGTTCGGCCACGTGGCCGTACTTGTGCACGGTGCGCAGCCCGAAGCGCTCGGTGAGTGCGCCGAACACCGCCACCAGGGCCGGGCCGATCACGAGCCCGGGCCAGAAGCCGAGGTAGACACTGGTCTGGTACGCGAAGTACGCGCCCAGCATGTAGAAGCTGGCATGGGCGAAGTTGAGCACGCCCATCATGCTGAAGATCAGGGTCAGCCCGCTCGACAGCATGAACAGCAGCAGTCCGTAGGACAGGCTGTTCAACATTGTGACGAGAAAGAACTCCAAGCGACGACCTCCCGACCAGGAACCGCAAACGCCGCGAGGCCTCCGACCGGAGCGCCCCGCGGCTGAATCAGACCAATCCTAGCCCTTGGGCTTCTGGAACTTGCAGGTAGTGGGCAGCACGGTGTCTTTCGCCTCGACCCGGGCATCGGTCTTGAAGCCGAAACCGGTGCGTTCGACATCGAACTTGACGTCCTTGCCGTTGGCTCTGGAGAAGGTCGACACGAACAGCGGCTGGATCAACTGGTGATTCTCGGGACGCATGTAGACGTCACCGCTTTCCTGGTCGCCTTTCATGGTCTCGAGTACGGCCGCGACCTTCACCGGATCGGTCGACTTGGCCTGCTCCATCGACCGCGTGAGCATGTCGATGGCGGTCATGATGCTGACCCAGTAGTAGTCGTCCTTGGCATCCGGGAAGCGCTTGCGGTAGGCCTCGACGCTGGCCGCCGTGCGCGACCCGCCGATGTTGGAGTGGAAATGGGTGACCTGCTTGAGGTGGCCGATGCCCGCTTCACCGATCACCGGCGGCGTGCCGAGCCCGCCGGCGTAGTAGGTGTAGAAGTCGGCTTTCAGGCCGGCGTCTTTCGCGGCCTTGATCAGGAGCGCCACGTCGTTGCCCCAGTTGCCGGTCACGATGGCATCGGCGCCGGCAGCCTTGATCTTCGCCACGTAGGGCGCGAAGTCCTTCACCTTGCCGAGCGGGTGGAGGTCGTCGCCGACGATCTCGATGTCCGGCCGCTTCTTGTTGAGCATCGCCCGGGCGGCCTTGGCGACCGCTTGGCCGAACGAGTAATCCTGGTTGATCAGGTAGACCTTCTTGATGTCCTTCTGCGCGGCGATGTAGTTGGTCAGCGCCTGCATCTTCATGTCCACGTCGGCATCGAAGCGGAAGTGGAAGTAGTTGCACTTGTCGTTGGTCAGCGCGGGATCGACGGCGCCGTAGTTCATGTACAGCACGGTCTGCTCGGGGTTGCGGGCGTTGTGTTTGCCCAACGCCTCGGACAGCGCGAGCGCCACCGCGGAGCCGTTGCCCTGCATCATGTAGTGGATGCCCTGGTCGACGAGCTGCTTGAACACGAGCTGGGCTTCCTGCGGGCTGGTCTTGGTGTCGAACGGCACCACCTCGATCTTCTGGCCGAGCACGCCGCCCTTGGCATTGACGCGGTCGGCGGCGAACTGGAGATGACGCAGACCGACTTCGCCGACATTGGCGAACGGACCGGACAGGCCTTCGAGGTAGGCGATCTTGAGAGCGCCCTCAGCCGATGCCGAGGCGGCAATCAGCAGGGCGGCCGCCAGGGCGGCGCTGCGCAGGACTTGTTTGACCATGTTGTTTCTTCTCCGTCAATTCGTTGCGGACTGCGGAAAGGTCTGATGAGCAGCCGTCCTGGTTGAACGCCCTGCTGCATGCCCCTATGACACGGCATCGACGCCCCCCCGGGGCGCAACCGGGCGCCGGACCGGCGTTCCGGCGACACCGCGCCAGGACCAGCCGAACCGGCTCCGAAGTCGAACCCTTCCCGTAAAGCCGCGCGGATTCTGCCGGAACGATACCCCCTTGTAAACGCGGTCGCATCGCATCGCGCTGTATTGCAGTGCAGCGAAAATGCCCGCTGCTACAATTGAGGGGCAGCGGCGGTGGCAGCCGTGCCGACGCCGTCCGAAGCACCGCGTGTCACCTGGGAGGAATGCCTTTCATGTACGGCCTGATGATGAATTCGCCGCTTTCGATCGCCTCACTGATCCGGCACGCCGACCGCTATCACGGCGATACCGAGATCGTCTCGCGCCTGGTGGAAGGTGGCATCCATCGCTACACGTACACCGATGCGCATCGGCGTTCGCGCCAGCTCGCCAATGCGTTTCGCGCGCTCGGCGTCCAAACCGCCGATCGCATCGGCACGCTGGCCTGGAATGGCTTCCGGCACTTCGAGATCTATTTCGCCGCCGCCGGCATGGGGGCGATCTGCCACACCATCAACCCGCGCCTGTTTCCGGAGCAGATCGCCTACATCATCGATCACGCGGATGACCGCTTCATCCACTTCGACCTCACCTTCCTGCCGCTGGTGGAGCAGCTGGCGCCGCTGTGTCCGGGGGTGCGCGGCTGGATCGCGATGACCGACCGCGCGCACATGCCGGCCGCGAATATCGACTTGTTGTGCTTCGAAGAGCTGGTCAACGCCCATTCGGACGATTTCGACTGGCCGGCACTCGACGAAAATCTCGCCTCGTCGCTGTGCTACACCTCGGGCACCACCGGCAATCCCAAGGGCGTTCTGTACAGCCACCGGTCGACCATCCTCCACGCCTATGGCTCGGCGCTGCCGGACGCGCTCAACCTGTCGGCACGCGACGTGGTGCTGCCGGTGGTGCCGATGTTCCATGTCAACGCGTGGGGCCTGCCCTACAGCGCGCCACTGTGTGGCGCGAAGCTCGTGTTCCCAGGCGCCCAGCTCGACGGCGCCAGCCTGCACGAGCTGTTCGAGGCTGAGGGCGTGACCTGCTCGGCCGGGGTTCCCACCATCTGGCTCGGCCTGCTCAATCACCTGAAGGCCGGCGGCCTGCGCTTCGGCAGCCTGAAGCGCACCGTCATCGGCGGTTCAGCCTGCCCGCCGGCGATGATCCGGAGCTTCGAAGACGACTTCGGCGTGCAGGTGCTGCACGCCTGGGGCATGACCGAGATGAGTCCGCTCGGCACCGTGAACACCTTCAAGAACCGCCACCTCGCGCAGACCAAGGCCGAGCGCGACGCCTTGCAGAACAAGCAGGGCCGCGTGATCTACGGCGTCGACCTGAAGATCGTCGACGACGATGGCCGCGAGCTGCCGCGCGACGGCAAGGCCTACGGCGACCTGCTGGTACGCGGCCCCTGGATCTGCAGCGAATACTTCAAGGGCGAAGGCGGCAACCCGCTGGTCGACGGCTGGTTTCCGACCGGCGATGTGGCCACCCTCGACCAGGACGGTTTCATGCAGATCACCGACCGCTCGAAGGACGTCATCAAGTCGGGCGGCGAATGGATCAGCTCCATCGATCTCGAGAACACCGCCGTGGCCCATCCAGCCGTGGCCGAGGCCGCGGTCATCGGCGTGGCCCATCCCAAGTGGGACGAGCGCCCGCTGCTGATCGTCATGAAGAAGCCGGGCGCCGACGTGACCCGCGAGGAACTGCTGCAATTCTTCGAGGGCAGAGTGGCGAAATGGTGGATTCCGGACGATGTCGCGTTCGTCGATTCGCTGCCGCACACCGCCACCGGCAAACTGCTCAAGACCCGGCTGCGCGAAGACTTCCGCAACCACAGGTTGCCGACGGCATGAGAGCGCATTCGTTCATCGAACCCTCCCGGAGATCCCGCATGCCCCCAATGCTCCTGCTCGCCCTGATGCTGTGCCTCGCCAGCTTCGCGCATGCCGCCGTCAACAAGTGCAAGGACAAGAACGGCGCCGTGATCTACTCGGAGCAGCCCTGCGACAAGGTCGGGGCGACCAAGGTCAAGGAGCTGTCGAAGGCGGACCTGAAGGGCACCGACGTACACGCCAAGGAACCGCCACCGCCGAAGCCCGGCGAGCTGGCGCCCTTGCCGGTGCCGGCCGGTAGCGTGAAACCGAAGCCGTCGCCGGATCGCGACTGACCGGAGCGGGAAGTCTGCAAAGCGGAGGGGCAGCGCCCACCGGGTGCCAGCGGCCCGAGGCCGCTGCGCCCCCCCGGTGAGGGAAGGCGCAGCGCGGCCTGGTGGGCGTAATACTTCAGGGCGCCAGAATCTCCAGATTGTCGATGAGACGCGTGGCACCGAGCTTGGCCGCGCCGAGCACGACCAGTTCCTTCTCGTCATCCTCGGGTTGCATCAGCGTGCGACGGCTGCGCACCACCACGTAATCGATGTGCCAGCCATGCCGGGCGAGTTCGGTGTCGGCGCCGAACTCGATCGCCTCGAAATTGAGGTCACCGGCTTCGACCTGCTCTTTCACCCGCGCGAGCGCGCGATGCAGGCGCGGCGCTTCGGCGCGCTCGACCTCGCACAGGAAGCGGTTGCGTGAGCTGAGCGCCAGGCCGTCTGGCGCCCGCACGGTCTCGGCGCGCACGATCGACAGCGGCAGCGCGAACTGATCGACCATGTGCCGCACGATCGAGATCTGCTGGTAGTCCTTCTTGCCGAACACCGCGATCTGCGGCTGCACCGCATTGAACAGCTTGAGCACGACCGTGGCCATGCCGCGGAAGTGACCCGGCCGAAACCGGCCTTCGAGCTTGTTGGCAATGGGTGGCGGCTCGACCACGAACACCTGGGGCTCGGGGTACAACTGGGTTTCGTCGGGGTGGAACACGATGTGGTTGCCGGCGGCGGCGAGCTTTTCGCAATCGTCGGCGAAGGTGCGCGGATAGTGATCGAAATCCTCGCCCTGGCCGAACTGCAAGCGGTTGACGAAGATGCTGGTCACCACCAGCGGCGCCTGCGCGTGGCCGATGTGCACGAGACTGAGGTGCCCTTCATGGATGTTACCCATGGTCGGAACCAGGGCGACGCGGGGCTCGCCGCTGAGACGGGCGCGGAGATCGGAAATGGTGCGGATGACTTCCATGAATTTCGGTGATGGTGATCGAGAAGGAATGAAAGGGTCAGCACCGGACCCGTTGCGATGTCGGGTCGTACAGCGGTTGCCGGTGCAGGGTACACGGCATGCGCGCAGCCGCGACTTCCAGTTCGTAGCGGCCGCGATCGAGCATGGCATCGCTCACGCCATCGACAGCCCGCACGTATCCGTAGCCGATATTCATGCCAACGGTATGCCCGAATCCGCCGCTGGTGAGCCAGCCCACGCGCCTGTCGTCGCGGTAGATCGTCTCGCGCCCGAGCAGCACCACCGATCGGTCGGCAACCGAAAAGCAGCAAAGCACCTTCTTCGGCAACGACTCGCGCTGGCACATCAGCGCCTCGCGCCCGAGGAACGGCAGGTCGCCGCGCAGCTTCACGGCCCACGCCAGCCCGGCCTCCAGCGGCGAATGGTCCGGACCGATGTCGCTGCCCCACGCGCGATAGCCCTTCTCGAGCCGGAGCGTTTCGATCGCCCGGTAGCCGGCATTGACGATGCCGTGCGCGGCGCCGGCCGCCATGAGGTGTTGGTAGATGTCGAGCGCGCGGTCGACGGGGACATGCAGCTCCCAGCCGAGCTCGCCGACGTAGGTGACGCGCAGCGCGCGAACCTCAGTGCCGTCGATGTCGACCGGCTGCCAGGTCGCGAACGGGAACGCGGCGTGCGAGACATCGGTGCGGGTGACCGCCGCGAGCACGTCGCGGGCACGCGGCCCCATCAGCGCCAGCACCGCCCAAGTCGATGTGACATCGGCGAGGTGAACATCGCAATCGGCGGGCACGTTGCGCCGGATCCAGTCGAAATCATGAGCGACGAAGCCGGTTCCGGTGACGAGATAGAACGCGTCGGGCGCGATGCGCGCCACGGTCAGATCGCACTCGATGCCACCGCGGGCGTTCAGCATCTGCGTGTAGGTGAGGCTCCCGACCGGCCTGGAGATGTCGTTGGCGCAGATCCACTGCAGGGCCCGCTCCGCCCCCGGTCCGACGATCTCGAACTTCGCGAACGAGCTCTCGTCGAACAGCGCGACGTTCTCGCGACAGGCGCGATGCTCGCGCGCGGTGTGGACGAACCAGTTCTGGCGTCCGTAGCTGTAATGATCTTCGGGTTCGACGCCGGGTGGCGCGAACCAGTTGGGCCGCTCCCAGCCCATCTTCTCGCCGAAGCAGGCTCCCTGTTCCATGAGCGTCGGGTATAGCGGCGAGGTCCGCAGCGGCCGGCCACTGCGGTACTCCTCGAACGGCCAAGCCATCGTGTAATGCTTCGAATACGCTTCGAGCGTACGTTTGCGGACCCAGTCGGTGGACCGATGCGGCGCGCCGAAGCGCCGGATGTCGACCGGCCACAGATCCATCGGCGGTTCACCCGCGGCAACCCATTCGGCCAGCGCGCGACCGGCGCCACCGGCCGAGGCGATGCCGAACGCGTTGAACCCTGCTCCGACGAAGAAACCGGCGACTTCCGGGGCTTCCCCCAGGATGAAGTTGCCATCCGGCGTGAACGACTCCGGCCCGTTCACGAGCTGCTTGATGCCGGCGGTCTCGAGTGCCGGCACGCGGGCCATGGCCTGCACCATCATCGGCTCGAAGTGGTCCCAGTTTTCCGGCAGAAGCTGGAACTCGAACCCGTCCGGTATGCCGCTCTCCGCCCAAGGCAGGGGGTTGGGTTCATAGCCGCCCATGACCAGTCCACCCACTTCCTCCTTGAAGTAGATGAGGCGGTCGGGGTCACGCAGGGTCGGCAGGTCGCGCGAAACGCCGACGATCGGCTCGGTGATGATGTACTGGTGCTGCACCGACACCAGCGGGACGTTGACGCCGGCCAGGCTGCCGATGTGACGCGCCCACTGGCCGCCACAGTTGACCACCTTCTCGCAGCCGATGGGGCCGAGCGATGTGGTCAGGCTGGCGACCCGGCCGCGCTCCACGCGGACCGCCTCGACGATGCAATCCTCGACGAAACGAACGCCCTTGGCGCGAGCGCCCCTGGCAAGCGCCTGGGCGATGTCGGACGGATTGGCCTGGCCGTCGGTCGGGAGGAACGCGGCGCCGACCAGATCGGACCCATCCATCACCGGCCAGAGGTCGCGGGCTTCGGTCGGCGAGAGCAGGTACATCTCGAGGCCGAAGCTGTGCGCCGTGGTCGCCTGACGACGGATCTCGGTCATGCGCTCGGCGTTGCACGCCAGGCGCAGGCCGCCGTTGCGCTTCCATCCCGTGGCCTGCCCGGTCTCGCGCTCCAGGCGCTCGTACAGCTCGACGCTGTACTTGAGCAACTGGGTGACGTTGGCGGACGTGCGCAACTGGCCCACGAGACCAGCGGCGTGCCACGTGGACCCGCTGGTGAGCTTGGCTCGTTCGATCACGACCACGTCGCGGCAACCGAGCCCGGCGAGGTGGTAGGCGACGCTGCAGCCGACGATACCACCGCCGATCACGACGATCTGCGCCTGGGTTGGAAGTGCGGACATCACATTGCCTCGAAGTCGTCCCAGGCAAGTTCGAAGCGCGCAAGGTAATCATCGGTGTAGGCGACGTAGTCGAATGCGATGGTCGAGTGGATCTCGGAGACCATGCTCCACACCGCCTCGCGCAACAGCGATGCGCAGATCATGGCGGCAAGACGGCGGCGCAGCGCGGCATCGACCGTGCCGAAGTAGCGATCCAGCACGAACCCGGTCTGCGATTTCGATAGCTGGTTGTTCGACACCAGCCCGCCGAGGTCGAACAGCGGGCTGTTGAAGCCGGCGTAGTCCCAGTCGATGAGCCAGAGCCGGGCACCATCGTCGATGAAGTTGGCCGCGAGGAGATCGTTGTGCCCGAACACCACGTCGATCGGACCAACCACCTGTTCGAGCCGTTCGGCACGCGCGAGAAGGTCCGGCATGAGCAGGCGCCGCGCGCTGCCATGCTCGTGCAATTCGAGCGCATAGCCGCGCAGGATCTGGAACACCCAGAACATGAGCGCGGGGCCGCGCAGATGGCGCCCGACGCGCTCGTGGCAACGACGCAGCAGGTCGACCGCCATCGGCAGGATGCGCTCATCGCGCACCAGGGCCGGCGTGAGCGTGACTCCCTCGATGAAGCGAAGAACCAGGGCGCCGCCGGTGGCGAACACCACCTCGGGCGAGATGCCGGCCGCGAAGGCTGCGCGGCTCGCCGCCAGCTCGTTGAAACGCAGGATGCCGTGGACCGGAATGTCGGCGCCCAGGCGCACCACGAAACGTTCGCCACCATCGTCGACCAGGAAGTTGCGATTGGTGATGCCACCGGGCAGAGGCACCGGATCGACGCGACCGCGCCAGCAGGGCAGCAGCGCAATCGCGGCGACCGCCTGACCGGGTGTTTCCGGCACGATGCCGTCTCGATGGTCCGTGCTCGCGATCGGGTCGCGGGCGCGGTCAGTAGCTGTGCTCCCGACCCGGAAAACTGCCGTCCTTGACCTCGCGCACGAAGCCTTCGACCGCCTGCAGGATCGAACTCGAGCCGACCATGAAATTCTTCACGAAGCGCGCCTTCTTGCCCGGCACCATGTCGATGAGATCGTGCAGCAGCAGGATCTGCCCAGCGCAATCGACGCCAGCGCCGATGCCGATGGTGGGCATCGACACTGCGCGGGTGATCTGCGCGCCCAGGGCCGCCGGCACCGCTTCGACCACGATCATCGACATGCCGGCGTCCTCGAGCCGCTTCACGTCATCGAGCAGGCGCGCGGCCGAATCGTCGGTCTTGCCCTGGACGCGAAAGCCGCCGAGCGCATTGACCGACTGCGGCGTGAGGCCGACGTGGCCGCAGACCGGGATGCCGCGTTCCACCAGGAACGCGACGGTCGTGGCCATCACCGCGCCGCCCTCCAGCTTGACCATCTGCGATCCGGCCGCCATCAACCGTGCAGCATTGGCGAATGCCTCCTGCGGGCCGCCCTGATAGCTGCCGAACGGCATGTCGCCGAGGATGAACGGGGTGGCGCAGCCGCGCACCACGCAGCGCGTGTGGTAGAGCTGTTCCTCCATCGACACCGGCAGGGTCGAGTCGTGCCCCTGGACCAGCATGCCGAGCGAATCGCCGACCAGGATGATGTCGACTCCCGCCATTTCCACCAGCCGGGCGGAGATCGCGTCGTAGCAGGAAATCATCGCGATCCGTTGCCGGTCGCGCGCCATCTGCAGGAGCTTGGTGAGTGTGATGCGCATGGTTGCCTCGCTGGGTGCTCGGGCGTCGCACGATGCGCGCCCGACATGGTCGAAGAAAGGCGTCGTCAGACGCCCGCGTTGAAGTATTCGCGATTGCCCCGCATGTCTGCGATGCGGCGCAACAGTAGCGCAAAGTCTTCGGGCTTTTCAATGAAGTTGAGGCGCTCGCTGTTCACCACCAGCACCGGCGCGGCGGCGTAGTCGAGAAAGAAGCGGCTGTAGGCATCGGCGACACGGGCGAGGTAGGCCTGGGTCAGGCTGCTTTCGTAGCCGATGCCGCGGCGCCGCACGCGCTCGGCCAGCACACGCGGACTCGCCTGGAGGTAGATGACGAGATCCGGCGCCGCGGCCTGCGGTGCGAGGTGCTCGAAAATCTTGCGATACAGATCGAACTCGTGATCAGACAGCGTGAGCCGGGCGAACAGGCGGTCCTTGTCGAAGAAAAAGTCGGACACCGTGGCCGCCGTGAAAAAATCGGGCTGGCAGAGCTCGCCCAACTGGTCGACCCGCTGGAACAGGAAAAAGAGCTGGGTCGCCAGGGCGTGCCGGTCCGGATCGCGATAGAACGCTGGGAGAAACGGGTTCGCGCCGGGATCCTCGAGCAAGGCAGTGGCGCCGGTGGCTTCGGCGAGGCGTTTCGTCAGGCTGGTCTTGCCAGCGCCGATCGGGCCTTCGACAGCGACATGCCGGAAGCAGTCAGGCAACCGCATCGAATGCCAGGGCCTCCACCCGTTGGTCATGCCCGAGCTCGCGCGCGACCATGATGGCAGCGCCGTGGCCCGGAATCTCGGCCCCGGGCGCGATCTCGGCCAACGGCACCATCACGAACGCCCGCTCGTGCATCCGCGGATGCGGCACGGTGAGACCTTCTTCATGATGAACGATCGACCCGTAAAGCAGCAGATCGAGGTCGAGCGTGCGCGGGCCGTTGGGCTCGCGCCTGACACGCCCGTGTTCGTGCTCGATGGTGAGCAGGGCATCGAGCAATTCGCGCGGCGTCAATCGCGTTTCGACCATCGCGACCGCATTGATGAAGTCGGGTTGTTCGGCGAAGCCCACCGGCGCGGTGCGGTAGAACGACGAACATCGCAGCATGCGCGTGTCCGGCAAGGCATCGAACGCATCGAGCGCGTCTTCGAGGTGGCGGCGCGGCACGTCGAGGTTCGACCCCAGGCCGACGAAGGCCCAGACAGTCGCGTCGGACGATCGGATCATGGTCAGGAATCGGCGGCGGCCGGCACGACGCCGGCGATCGCCGGTGCGTCTCCATCGACCTGTGGCGATTCATCTGGCGAGTCGCGCCTGCCACCACGACGGCGGCGGCGGCGCTTGCGGGCACCGTCTTCGGTCTCGGGCGGGAGCAGCATGTTTTCGCGTTCGGTGTCGGACGCGTGCTGGAAGCGGGTCCACCATTCACCGATCTCGGGATCAATCTCGCCGCTTTCGCAACGAAGCAGCAGAAAATCGTAGGCGGCGCGGAATTTCTCGACTTCCAGAAGCCGGTAGGGGCGCTTGCCGGTTCGTTGGGAGAACCGGTACTGCAGCAGCCAGATCTCCTTCATGTCGCCGCCGAACCGGCGCGGGATCGAGATCTTCTCGGCCTGCACCGACAACACCTGATCCATGGCTTCGTGCAACGCGGGGATCGCAGGCACCTCGCGCTCGCGCGCCGCCGTCCACGCGGCGAGCACCTCGTGCCACAGCAGCGTGGCGAACAGGAAACCCGGCGACACGGTCTTGCCGGCGCGGATGCGCTCGTCGGTGCGGTCGAGCGCGAGCATGACGAAGCGCTCGCCCTGCGGTTGTTCGAGGATGACATCGAGCATGGGCAGCATGCCGTGATGCAGGCCCTGCTCGCGCAGGCGGCGGATGCACGCCCCGGCCTCGCCCGACAGCAGCAGCTTGAGCATTTCCTCGAACAGGCGCGCCGCCGGCACGTTCTGCAGCAACGTGGACATCTCGGCGATCGGCGCCTGGGTGGCGGCGTCGATCTCGAGTCCGAGCTTCGCCGACAGGCGCACGGCGCGCAGCATGCGCACCGGGTCTTCGCGGTAGCGCGTGGCCGGGTCGCCGATCATGCGCAGCACCCGCCGTTCGAGGTCGCGCACGCCGTCGGCGTAGTCGATCAGTTCTTCGGTCGCGGGGTCGTAGTAGAGCGCATTGACGGTGAAGTCGCGCCGCAGCGCGTCTTCTTCCTGGTTGCCGAATACGTTGTCGCGCAACAGGCGGCCGTGCTCGTCCTTGATCTGGTTGCCGTCGTCGGCACCGCCGTTCAAGGCGCGAAAGGTCGACACTTCGCACAGATCACCACCGAACATCACGTGCACGATCTGGAAGCGCCGCCCGATGATCCGCGACCGGCGGAACACGGCATGCACCTGTTCAGGGGTGGCATCGGTGGCGATGTCGTAATCCTTGGGTTCGAGGCCGAGCAGCAGGTCACGCACGGCGCCGCCGACGACATAGGCCTTGTAACCATTGGCCTGCAACCCCTCGGTGGTGCGGCGCGCGCACGAACTGATGCGCTCCCGGTGGATGCCGTGGCTGGCGACACCAACCGTCACCGGACCGGCAACGCGCCCGGACGCCGTGGCAGGACCGGCCCCAGCGCCGCGTCCGAATACTTTCTTGATTAGATTTACGATCATGGACAAGGACTTGCGAAGCTTCGGACCGGGGCAGGCGGAAGCAGCGAATTATACACAGCGACTTTTGATCTCACGGAAAACGAAGGGGGAAGCCGCAGCGCAGCGCAGGCTGGGGGTGGGCGTGGGCGTCAATTCAGCGGAGGCTGAGGATGGGCCAGCGACGGGCCAGCGCGTGCGCTTCGAGGGTTGCATCGGGGTCGACCGCCACCGGATGGCTGACTTTCGATAACAACGGCAGATCGTTGAGCGAATCGCTGTAGAACCAGGTTTCGGTGAAGGACGACCACTCAAGGCCGAGTTCGCGCAACCAGGCCTCGACCCGCACGACCTTGCCCTCGCGGAACGAGGGCACGCCGCTCACGCTCCCGGTGAATTCGCCGTCGGCTCCGACCTCGGGCTCGGTGGCGATCAGATTGTCGATGCCAAGTTCGCGAGCGATCGGCCAGGTCACGAAGCTGTTGGTCGCGGTCACGACGCAGCGTGCGTTGCCCTCGTGACTGGCGACGAGGTCGCGCGCCTTGCGGGTGATCATCGGCATCACCCGCGTCTTCATGAAATCCAGATGCCATCGATCGAGCTGCGCACGCGGATGGCGCGCCAGCGGCCTGAGCTGGAAGTCGAGAAACTGGTGGATATCGAGAGTGCCGGCCTGGTACTGCTGGTAGAACTCGACGTTGCGCGCCTCGTAGACCTCGCGATCGAGCACGCCCTGGGCAACGAGGTACTGCGCCCACTCGAAATCGCTGTCGCCATGCAGCAGGGTGTTGTCGAGGTCGAACAATGCAAGCTTCATCGAGAGCCACGGGTGGGTTGTGAATCGGGACCATCTTCGAGCGACAACCGGGTCTGCAACACTTCGCGCAGCAAGGGCAGCGTCACCGGTCGCCGGGTCTCCAGGCAATGCCGGTCGAGCGCATCGAGCACGCCGATCAGGGACGGCAGGTCACGCTGGCCGTGCCGCAGCAGGTATGAAGATACCTCCACCGGAAGCCTGAGACCGCGCCCGCGCGCATGCTGCTCCAGTGCCGCGACCTTCTCGTCGTCGGTCAGCGCATGCACCTGGAGCACCAAGCCCCACGACAGGCGGGTGACGAGATCCTCGCGCAGCGCCAGCCCGGAGGGTGGCGTGTCGCCGGCAACGAGCAGGCAGGCGCTGCCGTCGCGCACATCGTTGTAGACGTTGAACAGCACCCTTTGCGCACCGGCATCGAGCCGATGCACGTCGTCGACCAGCACGAGCGTGTCGCCGATTTCGCCCGGCTGCACCGGAAACCACGCCACGCCACGGGCCGCCGCGTGCGCGGCGGCATGCAGCAGATGGGTCTTGCCGCTGCCGGACTCACCCCAGAGATAGAGCATGCGTTCAGCCGCGGGCACGGCGCCGATCGCGCGCAGCAGGGCCAACGCCTCGGCATTGCGGCCGGGGACGAAGCTGTCGAAATCGGGAACCGGCGGGCGGACCAGGGCGAGTGCCATCTGCTTCATCGAACCGATTATACAAACCGGGCTTCAGCGTCGGGTAAACTCCGCGTCTCGCCCCGATACTGGCCTGTGCCCCCTTCGCGAGCGACGCCATCGTGACCTCCAACGCTCTGCCCACCTCACTTTCCTACCGCGACGCCGGTGTCGACATCGATGCCGGCGATGCCCTGGTCGAACGCATCAAACCGCTCGCCCGCGCCACCCTGCGCGACGGCGTGCTGGCGGGCATCGGCGGTTTCGGCGCCCTGTTCGAAGTCCCCAAACGCTTCCGCGAACCGGTGCTGGTGTCGGGCACCGACGGCGTGGGAACCAAGCTCAGGCTCGCGTTCCGCCTCGGTCGCCACGACACGGTCGGCATCGACCTGGTCGCCAGGAGCGGCAACGACATTCTCGTGCAGGGCGCGGAACCGCTGTTCTTCCTCGACTACTTCGCCTGCGGCAAGCTGCACGTCGACACCGCAAGCGCGGTGATCGGCGGCATCGCTTCCGGTTGCTTGCAGGCGGGCTGCGCGCTCATCGGCGGCGAGACCGCCGAGATGCCGGACATGTATCCGGAGGGCGAATACGACCTCGCCGGTTTCGCCGTCGGTGTCGTCGAGAAGAGCCGGATCATCGACGGCAGCAGCATCGCGCCCGGCGACGCCATCATCGCGCTCGCCTCCAGCGGACCGCACAGCAATGGCTATTCACTGATTCGCCGCATTCTTGATGTCGCCGGCGCCGATCTGTCGGCACCATTCGATGGCAGCACGTTGGGAGAGGCATTGCTGGCACCCACGCGCATCTACGTCAAACCCGTGCTCGACGCGATCCGATCGCATGACATCAAGGGCATCGCCCACATCACCGGCGGCGGCATCGTCGAGAACGTGCCGCGCGTGCTGCCATCGGCGGTCAAGGCGATCATCCGGCGCGACTCATGGCAGCTGCCGGCCGTGTTCCAGTGGTTGCAGCGCGAAGGTGGTGTGGCCGATGCCGAACTTCATCGTGTGTTCAATTGCGGCATCGGCATGGTTCTGGTTGCCGCGCAGGGGGCGGCGGCGGCCATCATCCGCACGTTGGACGCGGCGGGCGAACACGCATGGATCGTCGGCGAGATCGCGCCGCGCTTGGCCGGCGAAGCCGCCACCGTGATGTCATGAAGCGCGTCGTCGTCCTGATCTCCGGCCGCGGCAGCAATCTCGGCGCGCTGCTCGAGGCAGCGATTCCGGTGATCGCGGTCGTCAGCAACGTGCCGGAAGCAGGCGGCCTCGACATCGCCAGGCGTCACGGTGTCGATACCGGTGTGGTCGACCACCGGACATTTCCGGACCGCGCGGCTTTCGACGACGCACTCGCTGCGGCGATCGACCGGCATCGCCCCGACCTGCTGGTGCTCGCGGGATTCATGCGCATCCTCGGCAACGCGTTCGTGGCGCACTACGCGGGGCGCATGATCAACATTCATCCCTCGCTGCTGCCGGCATTCACCGGGCTGAACACGCACCGGCGTGCACTGGACGCGGGCGTGCGCATCCACGGTTGCACGGTGCATTTCGTCACCGCCGAACTGGATCACGGACCGATCATCGCGCAGGCAGCAGTGCCGGTGCTACCCGACGACGACGAACCGACCCTCGCGGCCCGCGTGCTCGAACAGGAACACCAGCTACTGCCCACCGCGGTGCGCTGGTTCGTCGATAGCCGCATGCATCTCGACGGCCGGCACGTGCGCATCGACCCGCAAGCGAGTCCGGCGTGCGCGCTGCTGGCGCCGACCCCGGCATGAGTGGCAGGCGCAGCGCGTTGCTGCTCGCGTTGCTGACGCTGTCCACGGCCAGCGTGGGCGCCGCCACGGTGCCCAACCGGGTCGAGATGAACGTGTCGGTCGAAGCCAGGGGGATCACCGTCGGCGAAGGCCGCGACATCTTCGAGCACGACGGCAAGCACTACTCGGTCAGCACCACCGCGCGCACGGTCGGTATCGCCCGGCTGTTCAAGAACGTCGAGGAAAAGCGCGAGAGCCGCGGCGCCATTACCGACGCCGGGTTGCGCCCGCAATCGTTCCAGCAACAGCGCACCGGCAAGGCACCGAACAAGGCCAGCTTCGACTGGGAGCGCAAGGAACTCACGATGGACGAGGGCGGCCAGATCGAGAAAGTCGCACTGGTGCCGAACACCTTCGACCAGACCAGCCTTGCCTACGCCTTCGTCTTTGTCGAACCGCCGCGCGGCGGCACCCTGCACGTCAACGTGACCGACGGCCGCAAGCTGTCCGAATACGATGTCGTCCTGGTGGCACGCGAGAAGCTGGAAACCCCATTGGGCACCCTGGACACGCTGCACTTCCGCAAGGTGCAGCCGCCCGACGACAAACGCGGATTCGAGTTCTGGCTATCGCTGGAACATTTCCGTTTGCCGATCCGTATCCGCATCGTGGAAAAAGATGGTACCGCCTTCGATTCGAACGTCACGAAAATCAGCTACCCCGGACGCTAGCCGCCGCGCCGATGGCATGCGCGATGGCTCCATCATCGCCAAGCCGTTCCAGATTCGCGCCGCCGCCGAGGCCTTGTCCGAGGTATTGCCGCTGGGCCGACCAGCAGACGTCGCGATCCGCGCCTGGTTCCGTGCCAATCCGGAACTCGGACCGCGCGAGCGGGCATTCGTGGCCGACACGGTGTTCGCGGTGCTGCGCCATCTGCGCCGGCTCGAAACCCTGATCGACGGGCGCCAACCACGACGACTGGTGCTGGCGGCCCTCACCCGCATCGCCGGCTTCAACATC
Source organism: Betaproteobacteria bacterium (assembly GCA_025350245.1). Lineage (GTDB taxonomy): Bacteria > Pseudomonadota > Gammaproteobacteria > Burkholderiales. Next base: position 37,807 of record JANXYG010000150.1, on the reverse strand, counting down.
CGCACGCTCGAATCCGCGCTGGCCCCGGGCGAGGCGGAGTGGCTTGGCGAACTCAAGATGCGAACCGACCAGCCCGACGAAGCGGTCCAGTTGTCGCTGCCCGACTGGCTCTACCAGCGCCTCGCCGCACTCATGCCGGCCGATGCCCTGGCCGATCTCGGCCGTTCGCTGCTGGCTTCGGCACCCATGGACCTGCGCACGAATGCGCTGCTCACCCGCCGCGAGGAGGTGCTGGCTACGCTCCACGCGAGCGGCATCGAAGCCACGGCGACGCCGTATTCACCGCTCGGCATCCGTCTGCGCGACAAACCGGCGCTCGAACGCCACGCGCTGATCACCGGCGGGCACGTCGAGGTACAGGATGAGGGCAGCCAGTTGATCGCGTTCCTGGTCGACCCGAAGCGCGGCGAGATGGTGGCTGATTTCTGCGCCGGCGCCGGCGGCAAGACGCTCGCGCTCGGCGCGATGATGCGCTCCGAAGGCAGGCTGTACGCTTTCGATACCTCCGACCGGCGGCTCACCAACTTCAAGCCACGGCTGAAGCGCTCGGGGCTATCGAATGTCCATCCGCAATTGATCGATTCGGAACACGACATCCGCGTGAAGCGGCTCGACGCAAAGCTCGACCGTGTCCTGGTGGATGCGCCTTGCAGCGGCATCGGCACCTTGCGGCGCAATCCCGACCTCAAATGGCGCATGTCACCCGCCGCGGTGGCGGAACTCACCCTCAAGCAGCGCTCGATACTGCTGGCAGCCGGGCGACTGGTGAAACCCGGCGGCCGACTCGTCTACGCGACCTGCAGCCTGCTGCCCGAAGAAAACGAGGCCGTTGTCGATGCCTTCATGGAAGCGCGTCCGGGCTGGCGGTTGCTCGACGCGCCTGCCCTGCTGCGAGCAAGCGACATCCCGTTCCCCGATACCGGTCCGTACCTGAGGCTGATGCCGCACCTGCACGCCACCGACGGCTTCTTCGCCGCCGTGCTGGAACGTAACCCGGCATGATCCTCCAAGCCTTCTCACGGCCAGAAGCCGCCTGACGAATGGCTGCGCTTGCGACGCCTGAGAACCTGCTGAGCGACCTGATCTCCGGTATGGAGACGGTGGCGATCACCTGGCAACTCGCGGCGATCGCGGCCTGCCTGGCCGGCGCGTGGCTGGTGCTGCGCCTGGTCAAGCCGTATCTGACCGCGGCGCAGGCCAGTGCGGGCGCGGACGACGGCGCACGGCGGATGGGATACGGCGGCATGAGCCTCGTCCTGTATCCGCTGGCGGCGTGGGTGCTGCTACTGATCGCGCGCTGGGTGCTTCACTTCCACCATCCGGTCCATTTGATGAAGGTCGTGATCGCGCTGGCGTCATCGCTCGTGATCATCCGCATCGCGGTGTACGTGCTGCGGCATGCGCTGCCCCCCAGTGCGTGGCTTCGCGGATCGGAGCGCGCGATCGCGTGGGTCATATGGATCGGGGCCATGCTCCACATCACCGGCCTGCTGCCCGAACTGCGCGGGTGGCTGAACGACATGCGCCTGCCCCTCGGCAAGCACGACATCACGCTGCTCAACGTCATCGAGGGCACGCTGTCGGTCGGCATCACCATTCTGGTCGCGCTGTGGATCGGACGCCTGCTTGAGCGCCGGGTCATGGACCTGCGCGGCCTGGACGCCAACATGCGGGTGGTGTTGTCGAAGCTGCTGAAGATGATCTTCCTGGTGCTGGCGGTGCTCATCGCGTTACCGCTGGTCGGAATCGACGTCACGGTGCTGTCGGTGTTCGGTGGTGCGGTCGGGGTGGGCCTGGGCTTCGGATTGCAGAAGATCGCCGCCAATTACATCAGCGGCTTCGCGATCCTGCTGGATCGTTCGATCAAGCTCGGCGACCTGGTGACCATCGATGGCCGTTACGGAGAAGTCACCCGCCTGATGGCGCGCTATGTGGTGGTGAGAGGATTCGACGGGACCGAGGCGATCATCCCCAACGAATCGGTGATCACGTCGACGGTCATCAATCACTCCTACTCGGACACGCTGGCCCAGATCGTCATCCCCGTGCAGGTCGCTTATGCCAGCGATCTTCCGGTCGCGCTGGAAACGCTGCGCGCCGCGGCGGACAACAACGACCGCGTGCTGAAGGAACCGGCTCCGGTCGCCGTCCTGAAGAATTTCGGCGAGAGCGGCGTGGACCTCGAACTCATCGTGTGGATCGGCGACCCGGAGCGCGGCCGCGCCATGCTGCGATCGGATCTGGGGCTGGCGATTATCGCCGCGTTCCGTGAACAAGGCATCGAGATTCCGTACCCGCAGCGCGAGGTCAGGGTGCTCGATTCCGCGCCGCCGAGATCTCCCGACACGAATATCGGCTGAACCGGCCTTGCCAGTCCGCCCGTCGGACCCCAAATTGATTGCACCGGAGTCGCCGCTCGGCGACGGTGAAATCGCCGTTCGCTGACTCCTGTATCATTGCGGGGTTGCAAAATACTCGGAGAACTTATGATTTTCAATGGTTTGGTCGATCTGCCCTGGTGGGGTTACGTGGTTGTCGCCCTGGTGTTCACCCACATCACCATCGCCGGCGTCACCATCTACCTGCATCGTCATCAGGCGCATCGCGCACTGGATCTGCATCCCATTCCCAGCCATTTCTTCCGTTTCTGGCTCTGGCTGACCACCGGCATGGTCACCAAGGAATGGGCCGCCATCCATCGCAAGCACCACGCGAAGTGCGAAACCGTCGATGATCCCCACAGCCCGCAGATATTCGGGATCAACAAGGTCTTCTGGGAAGGGTCGGAGCTGTACCGTGCCGAGAGCAAGGTCGACGAGACCTTGTCGCGATACGGTCACGGCACACCCGACGACTGGATCGAGCGCAACCTCTACACCTCCCATTCGGTACTGGGGGTCGCCCTGATGATGATCATCGACCTGCTTCTGTTCGGGCCCATGGGCTTGACCATCTGGGCGGTCCAGATGATCTGGATTCCGATCTTCGCGGCAGGCGTGATCAACGGCATCGGCCACTATTGGGGCTACCGGAGTTTCGTGTCCGAAGATGCCAGCCGCAACATCGTCCCCTGGGGCATCCTGATCGGCGGCGAAGAGCTGCACAACAATCATCACGCCTACGTCACGTCGGCGAAGCTGTCGAACAAATGGTACGAGTTCGATATCGGCTGGCTCTATATCCGTGTCCTCGAGACCTTCGGTCTCGCCAAGGTCAAGAAGCAGGCGCCGCGAGTGCGCCTGGGCGCCGCCAAGTCCGCCGTCGATGCCGACACGCTGCACGCCGTGATTACGCACCGCTACGACGTTCTGGCGCGTTTCGGCCGCTCGCTCAAGACCACATGGATGGAAGAGCTCGGCAAGCTCAGGGCGAAGCACCTGACCGGCCTGGATGCCTCGGCATTCGGTCGCTGGCTGCATGGCGGGGGCGTACCGCTGCCAGCAGACGAACGCGCGCATCTCAACGACTTCCTGTCGCGCAGCAAGGTGCTGGCAACGGTGTATTCGATGCGTGAGGAACTGTCGCAAGTCTGGCAACGCTCGGCGGCCACCAAGGAGCAACTGGTGAAACAGCTCGACGACTGGTGCCACCGGGCGGAATCGAGCGGCATTGCACCGCTGCAGCAGTTCTCCCGCGAACTTCGCTGCTACGCCTGACCGGTCTTTCGGTCGGCGACAACAAAAAGCCCACCTGATCAGGTGGGCTTTTTTTTCGTTTACCGGATTGGCTGGCCGGCTTTTTGGGCCCGCCAGCGGCGAGCAGATGCCTACTTGAGCTTGGTTTCCTTGTAGAGCACATGCTTGCGCGCCTTGGGATCGAATTTCTTGATCTCTATTTTTTCGGGCTTGGTCTTCTTGTTCTTGGTGGTGGTGTAGAAGTGGCCGGTACCAGCCGTGGATTCGAGCTTTATCTTTTCACGCATGTTCGAGGCTCCTGGCTCAGATGTTCTCGCCCGCGGCCCGGAGATCTCCGAGAACCACGTCGATGCCCTTCTTGTCGATGGTGCGCAGGCCGGCATTGCTAAGTCGCATGCTGACCCAGCGGTTTTCGCTCTCGACCCAGAATCGCCGGTACTGCAGATTGGGCAGGAAACGACGCTTGGTCTTGTTGTTGGCGTGGGAAACGTTGTTACCCACCATCGGCTTCTTGCCGGTAACGATGCAAACGCGTGCCACTGGGCTGCTCCACAAGGTAAGGGATGTAACCTAACTTTATAGCACGGGGACGAGGTTCACTCAACCCCCCTCTCGCAAGCACACCACCGGGCCGACAGTCTCCGAAAACTACAGAATGCCGCGCTCCGCGAACGACATCGCGGCGCCCCGGCCGATCACCAGATGATCCAGGACCCGGATGTCCACCAGCGCCAGGGCCTGCTTGAGCGCCTGCGTCAGAGCCTCGTCGGCGTGGCTCGGCTCGGCGATGCCCGACGGGTGGTTGTGGGCAAAGATAACGGCCGCGGCGTTGCTTGCCAAGGCACCCTTGACGACCTCACGCGGATAAACGCTGGTCTGCGTGAGAGTCCCTGCAAACAGCTCATGGATGCGCAGCACACGGTTCTGGGCATCCAGGTAGATCACCACGAACACCTCGCGGTCCCTGCCCTGCAATTGCAGCCGCAGATACGACTTCACCAGATCGGGCGACGTGAGCGCATCACGATGCTGCAATTGCTCCAGGAGCGCCCGCCGCGCCATTTCCATCACGGCCGACAACTGCACATACTTGGCCGGGCCCACCCCGGGGGTCTCGACCACGTCGTCGAGGCTCGCTTCGAACAACGCCGACAAGCTGCCGAAGCGCCCCAGCAGGTCGCGCGCGATCTCGAGCGCATCGCGCCCCACCATGCCGGTGCGCACGAAGATCGCCAGCAACTCCCCATCGCTCAGAGCAGCCGCGCCCTGTGCCAGCAGTTTTTCCCGCGGCCGCTCAGCCGCCGGCCAGTCCTTGATCGCCATGGTCACGCCGCCTGACGGTTTCAACCCCCGATGCACCGAGCTTACACTTCGGGTTCACGTTTTCACCCGTACATTCCCTCATGACAGATGGCAACCGAGATGGCCCACACCCAGCCATCGTCCTCGGCTTGACCGGCGGCATCGCTGCCTATAAATCCGCGGAACTGATTCGTAGGCTCACCAGCGCCGATATCGGGGTTCAGGTCGTGATGACCCAGGCGGCCACCCGCTTCATCTCGCCCGTGACCCTGCAGGCGCTATCCGGACAGCCGGTATTCACCGACCTCTGGGATGACCGCATCGGCAACGGCATGGCCCACATCGATCTGTCGCGCACCGCCCGATTGATCGCGGTTGCTCCCGCCAGCGCCGACTTTCTGGCCAGGCTCGCGCTCGGTCTCGCGGATGACCTGTTGTCCACGCTCTGCCTGGCGCGCGACTGCCCGCTGCTGGTCGCGCCGGCGATGAATCGCCAGATGTGGGAACACCCCGCGACCCAGCGCAATGTCGAGCGCCTGCGAAGCGACGGGGTGCAGGTCATCGGGCCGGATGCCGGCGCGCAGGCCTGCGGCGAAACCGGGATGGGCCGCATGCTGGAAGCGGATGCGATCGCACAATCGATCGTGGCGGCACTGGCGCCGAAGCTGTTGGCCGGCCAACGGGTGCTGGTCACGGCAGGTCCGACCTTCGAGCGCATCGATGCGGTGCGCGGGATCACCAATTCGAGTTCGGGCAGGATGGGGTACTCGGTCGCGGCGGCGGCGGCGGAGGCCGGCGCCCGGGTCACGCTGGTCTCGGGACCGGTGTCGCTGCCGATTCCACCGGGCATCGCCGACCTGGTGCAGGTTGTCAGTGCCCAGGAAATGTTCGAGGCAGTCGAGGCCGCCCTCCCGGCTTGCGACATCTTCATCGCGGTGGCGGCGGTTGCCGACTACACGCCGCGCGCACCACACGAGCAGAAGATCAAAAAATCGGACGCCGCGATGACGATCGAACTGGTGCCCACCCGGGACATTCTAGCCCACGTCGCCAGCCGCCCGAACGCACCGTTCTGCGTCGGATTCGCCGCCGAGAGCGAGAACCTCGAGGCATTCGCCGAGGCCAAGCGCCGCCGCAAAGGCGTTCCGCTGCTGGCAGCGAACCTCGCCCAGACCACCATTGGCGCCGAAAGCAGCGAACTCCTGCTGCTCGACGACAACGGCCAGTACCGGTTGCCGCAGGCGCCGAAGATCACGCAGGCCAGGCACCTCATCGCTCACCTTGCGCGATTGCTGGCCGAGCGGGCCCGAACGTAAATATCACACCATCAACCATCACACCATCAACCGAAACGGAACCGGCATGACCAGTATCATCGACCTGAAGATCCTCGACGAACGCATGCGTGACTGCCTGCCTGCGTACGCCACGCCGGGCTCGGCGGGCCTGGACCTGCGCGCGTGCCTCGATGCCGCGCTCACGCTTGCACCGGGCCAGACGGCACTGGTGCCGTCGGGGCTCGCAATCCATGTTGGAGACCCCGCACTGGCCGCCGTCGTGCTGCCGCGGAGTGGCCTCGGGCACAAGCACGGCATCGTGCTCGGCAACCTCGTCGGCCTGATCGACTCGGACTACCAGGGGCAGTTGATGATCTCGGTATGGAACCGTTCCGACCGTGAGTTTGTCCTGGCCCCGATGGAGCGTATCGCCCAACTGGTCATCGTGCCGATCGTGCAGGCGTCCTTCCGGGTAGTGACCGACTTCACGTCGTCGTCGCGCGGCGCCGGGGGCTTCGGCAGCACCGGTACCGGGTAAACCAACGCGCCAGGGTGCCATGCACGTTGCAGCCCGCCAAAAACAACGGCCACGCGAATCGCGTGGCCGTTGTGCTTTCCGGTTGCCGCATCAGCGGCAACCGCATGCGCCGGACCGAGAAAACTACTTCTTCTCGCCAGGGAACACCGGTACTTCTTCCTCTGGCGCATAGGGATCCGCGATCTCGCCTTCCCGTGCGCGACGCTTCGTGTCGGAACGCAGGAACGCGATGATGTCGAAGATCTCTTCCTGGGTGACAGTGGTACCGAACGCACCCATCGGGGTGCCCGGCACACCCGCCGCGATGTTCGCGTAGATGTTCGAACTCTTGCCGCCGTGCTTGAAGTGCCCGCAGGTAAGACACGGGCCCTTCCCGCCACGTCCTCCACCACCGTGACAGAGCCCGCAACGTTGGCCGAACTTCGCCTTGCCCGCCGCCACTGCGTTCGCGTCGTCTTCAGGAATGGGCAGGTCGTTCTCGAGCGCCGCAGCACCGCCCGCATAGGCCAGGGGTGTCGCGCTGGTAAGACCGATCACCAACAATGCGACGGTTCCGATGACTGCCATGAATCCGATGACTGCATGGCCAGCTTTGCTCATGAACATTTCCCACGCTCCCTTTCTCGATCGACGACGGTTGATTCCGTCAGAAATTGCCTACCCCATCTCACCCAGGCAGATGCGCTGTGATCCACGCTTGGGATGGACCACAGCAAGAACATCTGCCTCCATTACAGATTCAAGAAAACGGCGCGTAGAACGGCACGCCGTAGCTCTCGACGATTTCCTTGATCCGCCCGCTCGCGAGCAGACCCGTGATGCCTTGGTTGATGAACTCCAGCATCGCCTTGTCACCCTTCCGGACCACCCAGGCACTGTTGAACCGCAGACCCTCCATCGGCATGAATCCCGGCGCCATCTTGAAGGCCGCCTTGGGGAAATCGGTCCGGATGGTGCCAAGCGTGGTCGAGAACATCATGCCGGCATCGACTTCACCCTTGACCATGCCGTCCATCATGCGACGCGACCCCATATAGAGCTCGCGCGGTATCTCCCGGGTGAAAAGATAGTCGTCCATCGGCGTCGACATCGACACACCGATCTTGACTTTCGCCTGCTTGAGTTGCTCCAGAGTGGTCATGTCGGCTGCCTTGCCTTGGGTGACGAGCACGTACCCGATGCCGAGGAAAGGTTTGGTGAAGACGAGCTTGCCCATCAGCATGTCGTCGTCACCGTTGTCCGACATGCCGAGAAACACGTCGCACTTGTTGGCGAGGATGGATTGGCGAAACGCTCGCGCCGTACCGCCACGTGTGGCGGTGTTGGTCCACACCATGTTGAGCCGCAGGCCCGCCGCCTTCGCGATGGCACGCACGATCTCGACATCGAATCCGGGCGGATCCGCGCTCTGCTCCGACTGAGGATACTGGTAAGGATCGGCACACACGTTGAGGAAACCGCGATCACGTGCCCGCCCGAGCGAATCCTTGTTTTCATCGGGGTCGTCACCTTCGGCGGCGAGCGCCGTGAGGGACACCAGCGCCAGGGCACACATGCCTGGGCGCAACCACTTCATATACTTGTCGAACACTTGAATCCTCCTGACCGTTCATCGAACTCGTGTGAGCATCGGCGACAACCGGAAAATCCGGCGCCTGTGCCCTGCTCCACCTGTGGAAGAACGTCATACCACGTCAAAAGTTTCGTTCTGCCGACCAGACGAAAAAAAAGGGAGGGCGCATTTCTCGCCCTCCCTTTGTGCCTGGCGACGCCACCCGTTTGCAGGGTGACGCGAGGCTTCAGGTCGGATTACTGAACTTCGAAGACCGTCAGACCGCCACCCTTCGACTGCTTCTTGTAGAACTCGGAGAAGTAGAGGGGCCAGATACCACCGCCACCCGCACCCCAGACGATCGCGACGTACTGCTTACCGCCGGCCGTGTAGGAGGTGGGGTTACCGTAGACGCCCGAACCGAGCTGATAACGCCACAGGGACTCGCCGGTTTCGTCATTGACAGCGTTGAAGTAGCCTTCCGGGTCGCCGTAGAACACCAGACCGCCGCCGGTGGACAGAATGCCGCCGGTGGACGGGTAGCTCTGCGTCTTGTCCCACACCAGCTTGCCAGTGGCGGCGTCGAACGCCTTCACATGGCCGGCACCGGCGTTGAAGTTCAGGACCTTGGCGCCGAGATACCACTCGCCACGCTTCCATTCCATCTTCTTGGCCTGGAGGTCCATCGCGAAGTCATACACCGGCACGTAGACCATCTTCGTGCGCTGGCTGTACGACATCGGGTGCCACTCCTTGCCACCGTCGAGGGACGGAGCGATATCGGTCGTGACCTTGTCGTAGACCACGTCCTTTTCCGGGTAGTTGTAGACCGGCTTGCAATTGTTGGACGGGGTGATCGGCTTGGTCCAATTCACGCGCTGGAGAGCGGTGACCCACACGCACTTGTGCTCGTTGCCGTACTTGGTCTTGACCGTGTTGACCCGGTCGATGCCGTACACATGGCCGTTGCGCGAGCCGTGCAGCCACATCTTCTTGCCGCCGAGGTCGACCAGGATCACTTCGTTCACGCCGTCGTAATCGTACGGATCGTTGGGCGTGTAGTTGAAGTAGCTCTTGATCTTGCCGGTATCCGGATCCAGGACCAGCGTGCTGTTGGTGAACAGATTGTCACCAAGGCGCACGTGACGGTCGAAGTCAGGGCCGGGGTTGCCAACGGGCCAGTAAAGGGTGTTGGTGTCTCTGTCGTAGGAACCCGTGATCCAGGCCGAACCGCCGCCGTACTTCCAGGATTCGCCAGCCCAGGTGTCGTTACCCGCTTCGCCAGGTCCGGGAATGGTGTAGGTCTTCCACACCGGAGCGCCGGTGTCGGCATCGATCGCCGCGATCCAGCCACGAACGCCGTACTCGGCGCCGGCCGTACCGAAGATGATCTTGCCCGACAGCGCCATCGGCATGATGGTGAAGGTCTCGGCGTAGGTGTAATCACCCATCTTCTTGTCCCAGACAACCTTACCCGTCTGGTTGTCGAGCGCAACGATGTGCGCGTCGAGCGTGGCGAGATAGACCTTGTTCTTGTACACGGCAACGCCACGGTTCACGACGTCGCAGCACAGCTTCGGGAACACGTCGCCGGGCAGTTCGCGCTCGTACTTCCAGTTGACCTTGCCGGTGGCGCCGTCGACCGAAAACACCTTGTTGTAGGAGCTGGTGACGTAGATCGTGCCGTTGACCACGACAGCCTGGCTGTCTTGGCCATCGAGAACCCCGAACGACAGGCTCCACGAGGCCTTCATGCCCTTGATGTTGGACTGGTTGATCTGGGTCAGCGGGCTGTAGCGGGTGGTCGCGTAATCGCGACCATACAGCAGCCAGTTGCCCGACTCTTTGTCGGCGTTGAGCAGCATGTCGTCGGTGACGTAGTTCGGATAAAGCTTGGAACCTGCCTCATCCAGACCTTGTGCCCACGCGCCGCTGGAAGCGACGGCGAAGGCGGCGACGACTGCTGCGCGTTGAAGATGCAGCTTCACCATTGAAGTACCTCCCGATAATCTGCCGGCGATTATGTGACCGCTGGGCAGTGGTTTTTGAGTGACACTACGACCCACATGTTTTCACTCTGAAAGCGCGCAATTTCTACCTTGCGGCGCGTGGCGGACACTAAGGTAACGATATGGCGTTGTCAACAAATTTGCCGGAGGGACAACCGCCCGGAAACCCGCGCCGGATATTGCGCTGCACCAAGTGGTATCGACAAAAAAAGTGTCCAACTTCGGCCCGCTGAAACAGGCCTTCGACATCCATCGACGGCGATGCTTGTGCTTCGTCTCGCCAACCATGATCGCCAACCTGTGCGGCTCGGCAGGCGTGATGCGATCATCGTCCCGTCAAGCCATCGGAGTCTTCCTCGCATGAACCGTCTTGCCACATTGCTCATCGTCTCGCTTGCCCCCCTGCGCAATCCGGGCGCCTGGCTCGCGATCTTTCTTTGTCTGGTTGCCATGGCACCGGCACACGCCGACCCCTTGCTCACCTACCCCCTGCGAATACGGGGTCATGCCGTCAGGACCGAGGTAGCCAACACCGAAGCAAGCCGCAGGACCGGTCTGATGTTCCGACGTTCGATGCCCGAAGAAAGCGGCATGGTATTCACCTACGAGCATCCGGGAGTCCAGAGCATGTGGATGAAGAACACGTTGATGCCGCTGTCGGTGGCGTTCATCGGCCGCGACGGTCGCATCCTGAACATCGAGGACATGCTGCCGCAGACACTCGATGCCCATTCGTCGGATGGCGAAGCGTGGTGGTCGCTCGAGATGAACCAGGGGTGGTTCGCGAAGCACGGCGTGGGCAAGGGCGACAAGGTGGAAGGCCTGGGGTCGATCCCGACCAAGCCCTGATCCTAGCACGGAGTGCTACCGAACGAAGGAGCGGCTGAACGAAGGGACTTCGGAAGCGGGGGGCCCCGCCCACAGGCCCCCCCGAGGGCGGGGCGCCCCCTGGAGGGGGAAGGCGAAGCGCCGCGCAGCCTGGGGGTGGGAGTTACTCCTACCCGAAGTTTTTCGCCGCGAAGTCCCAGTTCACAAGACTGTTGAGGTAGGTCTCCACGAACTTCGGACGGGCGTTGCGGAAATCGATGTAGTACGCGTGTTCCCACACGTCGATGGTAATCAGGGCCTTGTCGGCGCCCGTGAGCGGACAGCCCGCGTTCGAGGTGTTGACGATGTCAACCGAACCGTCGGCCTTGCGCACCAGCCAGGTCCAGCCCGAGCCGAAGTTACCGACCGCGCTCTTGGTGAAGGCTTCCTTGAACGCGGCGTAAGTAGCCCACTTGGCGGCGATCGCCGTCGCCAGCGCGCCCGACGGCTCGCCGCCGCCCTTCGGCTTCATGCTGTTCCAGAAGAACGTGTGGTTCCAGATCTGGGCCGAATTGTTGAACACGCCACCGGACGACTTGCGGATGATGTCTTCAAGGCCGAGGTTCTCGAACTCGGTACCCTTGACCAGATTATTAAGATTGGTCACGTAGGCCTGATGGTGCTTGCCGTAGTGGAATTCGAAGGTCTCTTTCGACAGATGCGGGGCGAGGGCATCCATCGCGTAAGGTAGTGCGGGCAGGGTGTGTTCCATCGGGATCTCCTGGAAGGATGACGGGATACGGAAAGCGAATCCGGATTGTATCGAAGACGGCCCGGTCAGCGCAGCGGGTGATGTAGGCGTGAACGATCTCGAGCCGGCACCCGCACCGACGCGCCCGCCGTGAGGGAATGTCGGCGTCACTCCTCGGACTGTTTCCGGGCGGGGCCTACGGCGCCGTGCCGCAAGACCAGCACAGCTCGAACTGGCCCGGATTGGCCTCCGCGCAGGCGTGGCAGATCCAGTCGGCCCAGGGCGCCGGGGGATGCTCGACCGCTTCGACGATGGCACGTGCACGCGACAGATCAGCCGGATCGGCAAGCCAGATTTCGGGCCAGGCATGGGTGAACGGAATCTCGCCGACGCCGCTTTGCGCATTCTGGTTGAACACATGCGCTTCGATACCGGCATCTTGCAGCCGGTGCAGCATCAGGTGGGCCTCGGGCAGCGAGCCGGCCGTGTAGCAGCGGATCACCAGACCAACGATCGGGATTGCACGGCGCCCACGGGTTTCGAATCCGGGAGCGGGGGGCACTTCGACGACCCAAGCAAGCCTTGGGGGGATCTCATTTCAGTGAGCGCCGGGCCGCTCCCGAGCGAACTGGCCCCCAAGGGGGTTGGCGAAGCGCAGCGCAGCCTGGGGGTGGACGTTTCATGTCAGAACAGCGGAAGCTGGCCTCCCTTTGAAGGACGCCGGAACTGCGCCGTGTCGAGTTCGCCTCGGCCACGGTCGAGTGCCAGACGCGCGCATGCCGCCTCGAAGCGCCGCGCAAGCAGGTCGGCGAACAGTCCCTGCCCTTTCATCCGCGACCCGAACTCAGAGTCGTTCTCGCGGCCGTCACGCATCTGCCGCAGCCGGCTCATCACGTGGGCAACCTTCAGCGGATAGTGCCGCTGCAGCCAGTCATTGAACAGATCCTTGATCTCGTAGGGCAGGCGCAGCAACACATACCCCGCGCGGCCGGCACCCGCCGCCGCCGCGGCCTCGAGAACCTTCTCCATGGCGTCATCGGTGAGGAAAGGAATCACCGGCGCCACCATCACGCCGGTCGGAACGCCCGCGGCCGACAGTTCGCCGATGGCCTCGATGCGACGGGCGGGGCTGCTGGCGCGGGGCTCGAGATGGCGCGCGATCTCGTGGTCGAGAGTGGTGACGCTGATGTACACCCGCACCAGGCCGCGCGCCGCCATCGGTGCCAGCAGGTCGAGGTCGCGCAGCACCAGGGCGTTCTTGGTGACGATGCCGACCGGCTGGCCACAAGCCGACATGACGTCGAGCAGAGCGCGCGTGATGCGATACTCGCGTTCCACCGGCTGGTAGGGGTCGGTGTTGGCGCCGAGCACGATGGTCTGGCACCGATAGCCCGGCCGCGCGAGTTCGTCGCGCAGCAGTTCGGCGGCGTTGACCTTGGCGAACAGCCGGGTCTCGAAATCCAGGCCCGGCGACAAACCGAGGTAGGCATGACTCGGCCGGGCGTAGCAGTAGATGCAGCCGTGTTCGCAGCCACGGTAGGGGTTGATCGACAGGGTGAACGGGATGTCGGGCGACTCGTTGCGCGACAGGATGCTTTTGGCGTGCTCGCTCGTGACCTGGGTCGTGATCCGGGACGCCGCGGCGACCCCGTCGGAGTCGGACGGCGTGCCCCACCCGTCGTCGACGGCATCGGTGCGGGACTGCTCGAAGCGGCCTTCCGGATTGATACCGGCACCGCGGCCCTTGAATGACCGCGCTGCATCGCCGTTGTGGGTGCGCATCGACATACTGGCTTTATAACCAGTGTTCGGCTTCGATGCAAGGGCAGCCGACACCGCCCCTGAAAAACCGGATGCCAAAACCCGGTTACCCGAGTTCCATCATCGAAAGCGTCTTGCGAAACAACGCCGAGGTCGGGTCGGCGAAGGTCTCGAGGATGCTGAAGTGATTATCGCCGGGGCAAACGATGTCGGCACCGATGACCGACCGCCAGCGCTCGCGCAGCAGCTTGTGCTGGTATCGGAAGCCGTCGATCTCCGCGCTGCCGACCGCGGTGTGCAGCGGCGCATTGGTGGGAGGCACCATGAAGGCCGGGCTCATCCTGAGCGCCGATTCGGCGTCGAGCATCAGGTCGCCGTTGAGCGACGGCACCCGCTGGATCTCGGTGAGGTCATACACGCCGCTGATGGTGAGGCCGCCTTCGATGACGCGCTCGGGCAGATCCGCCATGTAGCGCGGCCATTGCGCGGCCAGCATCATGGTCGCCAGGTGCCCGCCGGCCGAGTGACCGGCAACATACAGCGAGTTGCCCGGCGCGCCATAACGGCTGGCCGTGCGGTAAAGCCATGCCGTGGCCTTGAGCATCTGCCGCACGATCTCGTCGATACTCACCGACGGGCACAGCGCGTAGTTGGGCATCGCCACGGTCACGCCGTGGCGCACCAGCTCGGTCGCCAGGAACGAGTTGTCGCGCTTGTCCAGCGAGCGCCAGTAGCCACCGTGGATGAACAGGAGCAATGCCCGACTGCGCCCCTCGGCCCGGAAGATGTCCATCTTCTCCATCGGGTGGTCGCCGTAGGCGATGTCGAGGTCGCAATCCAGTTCCTCACGGGCCTGCCTGGACTGCTTGTTCCAGCGGTCGAAATACTGCGCAAAATCGGGCACCGCCGCCCGATTGTTGTAGCGCCTCTCGAAAATCGCGCCGTGATCGTCCATTGCCGTGATCCCCTGGTTTTTTATGAGCTGCTCGAGCCGCAACCCGACGCCTGAAGGGGCGCGTCGGACGCGAAAAGGCGTTATTGAACCCAATCAAGCCGGCCGCTGTCCACTACGGCGTTGAAAAATCCTGAAAAAACCGGGCGTTGTCGTTCGGCGCAATTGCCGGTCCAACCCTTTCCGGCCTCGATCGACCCCAAAAACGGCGGCAACGCCGCGTTGCCGCCACCCGGACGGCCAAGCACAATCTCACGCCCTGTTCGCGAGCCGACACCCTGCCGACGTCCGAGCCCTACCCCGGATTCCAGGTCGAAACCGCCTGGCTGGCCGCCAATCTGGCCGATCCCGCTGTCGTCACCCTCGACGCCACCACCCATCTCCTGCCCAGCCCCGACCGGCCTTACGATGTGGTGTCGGGCCAGGCGGACTTCGATCAAGACCATATTTCGGGGCGCCCGGTTCGCCGAAACCTTGCGCCCGGAGCAGCACCGGGGCGAGGGCAGCACGCGCTATGGTCGCCTCGGCCATATCCCCGGCAGCACCAACGTCGCCGCGGCCGACCTGGTCAACGCGGACAACACGTTCAAGTCGCCGGACGAGCTGCGCCATCGGCTGGCCGGACCCCTGGCGACGCCCAAGGTCATCACCTATTGCGGCGGTGGCATCAGCTGCGTCGAGCACGACGCTGGTGCTCACCAGGCTCGGGCATCCCGAGGTACGGCTGTACGATGCCTCGTTATCCGAATGGGCACCGACCCATCGCTGGCGATGGCAACCGGCAACTGATCGCGTTCTCTGCCCCTCTTCGGCTTTTCCCTTTGGTATCGAAACCAGACCGGTCCACCACCATGATCCAAATCCTCGCACGCCTGCTTCTGGGCCTGTCGCTCCTGCTGGGCGCCACGCT
The DNA here is from genome assembly GCA_025350245.1 of Betaproteobacteria bacterium. GTDB lineage: Bacteria > Pseudomonadota > Gammaproteobacteria > Burkholderiales. The sequence goes on along the minus strand of JANXYG010000150.1, from coordinate 22,313 downwards.
GGCCGTCGCCGTTGTCGAAATCGACCAGCCGGCTCCCCCGTTGCGCGGCACCCTGGTCTCCGGCGACAAGTTCAACCTCGCCGACTATCGCGGCAAGGTCGTGCTGGTGAACTTCTACTCGAGCTATTGCCGCTTCTGTGCACTCGAGATCGGCACGCTCGAAACCTTCCACGACGACCTGAAAGACCGGGGCTTCGAAGTCATCGTCATCGGCGTCGACGCCCTCGAAGACAAAGGCCGGGTGGCGCGCATGCTGGGCATCTACAACCTGCAAGGCGCGATGGCCGACGAACTCGACGAGACCGGGTTCGAGCGCCGCTATCCGACCCCGACCGCCTACCTCATCGACCGCGACGGCATCGTCCGCTCCAAGACCACCGGTCCCAAAACCACGTCGCGCATGCGCGAACTGCTCGGACCGTACCTCGACAACTGAAGCGAAACGGGGAGTATGGGAAGCGGAGGGGCAGCGCCCACAGGGTCCCCCGAGGACGCTGCGCCCCCCAGTGGGGGGGCGACCGAAGGAAGCCTGGGGGGCGTTGTCACCTCAGAACCAGATCTCCATGCGGAGGCCGTGGGCGTCGAGCGGGGGGGCGCCGACCGGCACCCGATGCGCCTCGTGTCGATGGATCCGCCGGGCGACATCCGCCAGCATGAGCGCATCGATCACGTCATCGATGGCCAACCCGCGCGGACCCAGCCGAAGCCGCACGCCCGCCGGATCGGGCAGGGCCGCGCCGAACACCTTTCGCAACAGGGCAGTACGCTCTCGTTGTCCGGCAGTGGTGCGCTTGCGGTGCCGCAACTGGCGCCCGTCGTTGAGGCCGCGAAACGCCAGTTCGGGATGAGCCTCTCGTATCCAGGCCTGATGCGCCGGCGCAATCACGGCGTCGATCTCGCGAATCCGCGGCACGATGTTGAACGACTGGATCGACAATCCGCCGCCCTGCAAGACCATGGCATGCTGGTGGTCCGATGCTTCCAGCGCCGAGCGTGCGGGCGGGCTGAACACGCTCGACGTCCACCCGGCGCCCAGCAGTTGCCGGGCTTCCTGGTCGCAGCGCCGCCCACCCGGCAGGTAACGGGACGGCAAGCCGATCGGCATGTCGACCGCCATCACGACCGGTGGCACCGCCAGCGCAAGCAACTCCTCGAAGCGCTCGACCAGACGCAGATCGAGCCGCACCACCTGCGGCTGGCCGTCGGCGAACTCGGCGAACGCCGCGACCCAGCCCGCGCGACAGCCATCCAGGCCGACCACCGACGTCATGCCGCCCGCGGCGGGTAAGGCAGAAGACGAACGATCTTTTCCGTAGCGGACGGCCATGAGCCGGATAATACCGGTCGCGTCGCCATCCTCCCCGCTGCTCCATGCTTCTCGTCGCCATCCTGTTGCTGCAGATCGCCGCGCCATTGGTACTGCTCGGTGCGATGATCATCCGCCCCCCGCGCAGCCGGGCCGGACTGCTGGTGCTGGCGACACTCTGGGCGGGATTCCTGCTGGCGATCACCGCGCTCGGCGACTGGACTGTCCTGCCCTGGTGGCTACCCTATGCGCTGGCAGCGCTGCCGATCCCGATGCTGTGGCACTGGCGTACCCGCTGGCCCTTGGCACCTGCCTGGCCGCAAGGAACCCGAGCGGTGGTGCTGCTCACCCTGGGCGCAGTCGCAACCGGTGGCTGCCTCTGGGTTGCCTGGCTCGGCGCCGAAGGTCGCCAGCTCCCCGACGTGCCCGCGGCAGACCTCGCCTTCCCTCTGCGCGGCGGCACGTTCGCTGTGGCGAGCGGCGGTGCCAATGCGCTGCTCGACTTGCATACCGCCACCTCGGCCGACCCGCGCTTCATCGCCCACCCCGAATACCGCACCGACTTCGTTCGCCTCAACGCGATCGGCATGCGCGCGAGCGGCCTGTTTCCCGCCGACCCGGCGCGCTACGCGATCTTCGGCGCGCCGGTGATCGCGCCGTGCGCAGGCGTCGTGACCAATGCCGAAGGCAGCCTGCCCGATCTTGCTGCACCCGCGTCGGACCCGCATCACACGCTCGGCAACCACGTCGTGCTCGACTGCAGCGGCATCATCGTCACGCTGGCGCATCTGCGGCAGGGCTCGCTCGCGGTACGCCAGGGCCAGCGCATCGACACCGGCGCGATGCTCGCGGCTGTCGGCAACGCCGGCGACAGCCGCGAGCCGCATCTCGCCGTCACCGCCAAACGCCGCGGCACCGCGCTGCTGCTCGGTGGCGACGCCATGCCGATGCGCTTCGACGGCCGTTACCTCACGCGTAACCAGCACCATGAAAACTAATTCCTTGCTCGTGGCGGTCGCGGCCGCGATGCTTGCCACCGGCGGCGCGGCGAACGCAGCAACGCCGAGCTTCCTGTGCACCAAGGCAAAGGGGTGGATGCAGACCACCATCTGCGGGTCCGAGCGCCTGTCCGACCTCGACCTGCAACTCGCCGTCGCCTACGCGCGCATGCTCAGGGTGACCAGCGGCACCGCGCGGCGCTCGCTCCAAGACGAACAGCGCGCCTGGTCGGCCAGCCGCAACGAATGCCGCGAAGCATCGGAACCGGCGGCCTGCCTGGAGGATCGCTACCAGCACCAGATCGCCGCACTGGAATCGCGACCCGCCTATCCGGGCGAGCGCCGCCAGATCGTGGAAGAACTACCGCCCGATTCGATCGCCGAAGCGGGCCGCGGCTGGACCCGCGAGCTTTCGAAGTACCAGCGCGCCATCCGCGCCTGTCGCGAAGAGGCGCCCAATCCGATCAGCAAGGCACTGGTGGTATGGCGCGCCGGCGACGACGGCACCATCGGCATGCGCCTGGTCGACTGGCAACAGAAGGAATGGGTCTGCATGGCGCATGCCGACGGCCACAAGGTGTTCGATTTCCGGGTGCGCGATCCGGAAGCGTCATTGCCGAACGCCGGGCCGGTCTATCACCTCGATGCCAAGCGCCCGCCGGCCTGCCGCGCGGCAACCCAGGTGCTCGACGTCAACGGCAGGCCCGCCGGCTGGATCAGCGACGCGGACTGTTAAGGACTACCCCCCCAGGCTGCGCTGCGCTTCGCCTTCCCCCCCGAGGGGGCGCCCCGTTCCTCGGGGGACCCTGCGGACGGGAGCCCTTTGCTCCAGAGGCACCCTTCGTTCACCATCGCTGCGCTTCGCCTTCGTTCGGCATCCTTATAGTGACGAAAAAACTTGACCAGCGCACGTGGCCGAGTTCGGGCTTGCCCGCCGCCATCAGTTCGCGACATGCCTGCTGCGGCCCCGGGCAGTTCTGCTCCGGAAAGTAATCGCTGCTGACCCCGATGTCGCCCGAGAACGCCGCCGCGATCTGCTGCCGCAGCGTCGGCTGGCTAGCCTTGTGGCCGAACTCGAGATCCCGGTACGAGGTCATCGACCGGGGGCGTTTCCGCCGCGACCAGCAATGCCGTGATGCCGAAAGCGATCGCCCCTGCGCCCAACGAAAATCGTGCCGCGGCCGCCATTCGCCACTCCTTTACCAGGTCACGCCACTGCGGCCGTCCGCAACGGCGCCGCTGCTTCGACACGCCGTGTCCAGCCATACGGATCGGCCGCACGGCCGTACTGGATGTCGGTCAGAGTCTTGTACAACTGCCGGGCGACAGGCGTGTTCCCGCCATCGCCCACGGGCACGTCGGCGCCGTGATAGCCGATGCGGCCGATCGGCACCACCACCGCCGCGGTACCCATGCAGAACCCTTCGGTGATCCGGCCTGAGCGCACGTCCGCGATGATTTCCGCGATGTCGAGACGATCCTGCTCGACCTCGAAGCCCAGATCGAGCGCGAGCCGTAGCAACGAATCGCGCGTGATGCCGGGCAGGATGCTGCCGCTCAGTTGCGGTGTGCGGATGCGGCACCCGCCGTAGACGAAGGCGACGTTCATCGCCCCCGCCTCCTCGATGTAGCGGCGCTCGACCGCATCGAGCCACAACACCTGCTGATAACCGAGGGCGCGCGCGCCCTCGATGCCGGCGAGACTGCCCGCGTAGTTACCCGGGGTCTTGGCCGCGCCGGTGCCACCACGCGCGGCGCGAATGTGATCTTCCGACACCAGCACGCCGACCGGCTGGAAGCCCGACGCGAAATAGGGCCCGGCGGGACTCAGCACGATGTAGTGCAGGAACTCGCTCGCTGCACGCACTTCGAATGTGGGCTCGGTCGCGATCATCACCGGGCGGATGTACAGCGACGAGCCCTCCGCTCGCGGGGCCCATTCGTGTTCGAGCTGCACCAGCGCCTCGATGGCATCGACGAAACGCTCGGGGGGCAACGCCGGCATCGCCATGCGCTGCGCCGATGCATTGAAGCGGGCCGCGTTGGCATCGGGCCGAAAAAGATTCAGGTGCCCGTCGGGCCGGGAATAGGCTTTGGTGCCCTCGAAGATCGCCTGCCCCGAATGTAGCACCTGCGCGCCGGGGTCGAGCGAAATCGGCCGGTACGGGCCGATAGCGGCATCGTGCCAGCCGCGCCCGGCGTCGTAGCGCTGAGTGAACATGCGGCGGGTGAAGTGGCGGCCGAAGCCGAGCGGGGCCGGCAGCCGGACGGGACCGTTGCCGGCAACGGGATCGATGCGGATATCCATTCAGTTCCTCGTTAAAGCGTCGAGAGCGGCGAACCGCCCCTCGCCGATGCCACCGAGCAGGCTGGCCCAAGTTTCCACGCGCATCGGCTGGCCGCGGGCCTTGATCTGGTCATCGGCCGGCGCGAGCAGATTGCGCACTGACAGGTCGACGCCGGATCGGGCCGTCACCATGAACAGCCGGTTGCGGCAGAACCAGAATTACATCGACTCGGGATCGTCGCGCGCCAGCGGCTCGGTGGCGATGAAGAACTCATGCTCGTTCACCACGCTGCGGTAGCGCTCGTTGACCGCCTTCAGAAACGCCGTGACCTTGATGCCACTCGCGAAACCTTCGGCATCGAACGCCCAACCGACTCCCGAACCGATCGAGCCGGCCACCGCCGCCGCGACCATCACCATTCGCATGCCCGACTCCGCTCCGACACATTCGCTCCGGTTCTACCGGATTCGCCGGACGGGGGCAAGCGGGCTACTGCACCAGCCGGTCCAGTCGCGAACGCACCTTCGCCTTCGATGTGGCCCGCGCCTCCGGCACCCCCTCGATCACGCTCACGGTCACCACGCCGTCGCGCAGCACGTTGGCTTCGGCGTCGGTGCTGTCGTCCACGGGCAGCGTCACGCCATCGGGAACGGGCGTGCCGGGCATCACGAACGACACGCCGGGCAGCGGCGCACCGGCCTTGAACCCCTGCGCCACCGGACTGTCGGCGAGCCGCTCGTAGAACACCGGCTGGAAGGTCGTGGCGACGCCCAGCCGCGTGAAGACATAGACGAGATCCTTGCCCGCACCGGGCTTGAACGTCGGGATGTTGACGTTGAGTCCGGTGCCGCGCGGCAGCAGGTCGCCACCATCGCGGCTTGCCTCCAGCGCCGCCAGCAGTCTCACGATGATGGCGCCGGTCTCGTGCTCGACCGATGCCGGCACCAGCGTCGTCCACGGCTTCGACTGGTAGTCCTGGTGGCTGACGGCGATCGCCGGGATGCCGCGGTTGATCGCGTACAGCGCGTTCGCGACTGTGCCCGAACTATTGACGATCATGCCCAGGTTGTTGCCTTCGTTCGGACCGGAGATGACCAGGTCGGGCGGCTTGCCCCAGCGCTTGCGGGCTACCACGTCGAGCCCGTAGAGCGTCGCCGCCACCGGCGTGCTGTCGACGTAGTGGATGTCGGGGTCGGTGGGGTCCTGACCCACGCCCGGCGCGCCCGCCTTCACCGCGCCATAGCGACTGTCTTTCGCCATTGGCCCAAGCGGGCGGAAGAAGGCGAGCGAACCGCCAACGCCGCTGTTGTTCTGCGTCGGTGCCGCGATCAGGACATCGTGCCCGGCCGCCTTGAGCGCGGCTTGCATCGCACGCAGGTTGGCCGTCTCGAAGCCGTCGTCGTTGGTCAGCAGAATGTCGAGGGCATGCGAGGTACTGCTGGCGAGTGCCAGCAGTACCAAAAGGACGATCCGCACGGTTACGACGCCACGTAGGAAGTCTTCACCGTCGTGAAGAACTCCTGCGCGTAACGACCCTGTTCGCGTGGCCCGTAGCTCGATCCCTTGCGGCCGCCGAACGGCACGTGATAGTCGACGCCCGCGGTGGGCAGGTTGACCATTGCCATGCCCACCTGCGCATGGCGGCGGAAGTGCGTCGCATACTTGAGCGACGTGGTGCAGATGCCGCCGCACAGGCCGAATGGGGTGTCGTTGGCGAGCGCGAGCGCTTCGTCGTAATCTGCGGCGACGAGCACGCTCGCCACCGGCCCGAACACTTCCTCGCGGTTGATGCGCATGCTCGCCACGGTGCCGGTGAACAGCGCGGGCTCGAGATAGAAGCCCTCGGTTTTGCGCTTCAGCCGGTTGCCCCCGAACGCGAGAGTCGCACCTTCTTTCTTCGCCTCGCCGATGTAGAACAGATCCTGTTCGAGTTGCGACTGATCCACCACCGGCCCGATATGCACGCCGGGCTCGAGCGCGTTGCCGATCACCAGCCCTTTCAGCCGCTCGACCAGCGCCGCCACGAACCGGTCGTGGATACCCTTGGTCACGATCAGCCGCGACGACGCGGTGCAGCGCTGGCCGGTGGAGAAGAACGCGCCGTTGACCGCACTCTCGACCGCCACTTTCAGATCGGCGTCGTCGAGCACCACCAGCGGATTCTTGCCACCCATCTCGAGCTGGAACTTCTTCATGCCGGCGAGCGCCTTGGCCGCGACCTTGCGGCCGGTGTCGACCGACCCGGTGAAGGTGATGGCATCGACCCGCGGATCCTCCAGCATCGCCTCGCCCACCACGCTGCCGCGCCCCATCACCAGATTGAACACCCCGGCTGGAAAACCGGCTCGATGGATGATCTCGGCGATCGCCCACGACGATCCGGGCACCAGATCCGCCGGCTTCATCACCACGCAGTTGCCGTGCGCCAGCGCCGGCGCGATCTTCCAGGCCGGAATCGCCGACGGGAAATTCCAGGGCGCGATGATGCCCACCACCCCCAGCGGTTCGCGGGTGATCTCGACCTCGATACCGGGTCGCACCGACGGCAGCAGTTCGCCCGCGCGCCGCAGCACCTCGCCGGCGAAGAACTTGAAGATGTTGCCCGCCCGCACCACCTCGCCCATGCCTTCGGGCAGGGTCTTGCCTTCCTCGCGCGACAGCAGCTTGCCCAACTCATCCTTGCGGGCAATGATTTCCAGGCCGACCTTCTCGAGCAGGTCGGCGCGCGCCTGGATGTTGAATGCCGCCCACGCCGGGAACGCGGCGCGCGCCGCATCGATCGCCGTCGTGGCCTGCGCGGCATCGGCCTGGGCGAATTCGCCGACCACGTCGGACGTGTCGGAAGGGTTGATGTCGCGGGTGACGTTGGCCCCGGCGACCCATTCACCGGCAATGTAGTTGCTGTGCAGCGTGGACATTTTGTTTCCTCCCTGTTCGATCCGCGATGCTACCCCATAGCGCACGATGGCCCGCGCCAGGTACCTCATGCGTGACAGAATCGCGCCCTTGCCACCCCGGACCCCGCCATGAACGCCATGCCTGCCGTCGCCCGCCCCGCCGTCCGCTCCCTGCGCGCATCGCAGATTCGCGAGGTTGCCAACGCCGGCATGGGCCGCAGCGACATCCTGCAGTTCTGGTTCGGCGAGCCCGACGAAGTGACGCCCGAATTCATCCGCCGCGCGGGCATCGAGGCGCTCGAAGCGGGCGACACGTTCTACACCCAGAACTTCGGCATCCCGCCGCTGCGCGCAGCGCTCGCCGACTACGTGTCGCGGCTGCATCGCCCGACCGCGGACGACACCATCGTGGTCACCAATTCGGGCATGTCGGCGCTCATGCTCGCGACCCAGGCCATCGTCGGACCGGGCGACCGCGCGGTGATCGTCACGCCGGTGTGGCCCAACCTGGTCGAGATCCCGAAGATCCTCGGCGCCGAGGCCGTGACGTTCCCGCTATCGATCGTCGACCGGCGCTGGACCCTCGACCTCGATCGGTTGCTGGCGGTGCTCACGCCCGACACGCGCATGCTGTACCTCAACTCGCCCGGCAACCCGACCGGCTGGACCATAGACCGCGAGACGCAGAAAACCATCCTGGCGCACTGCCGCCGGCACGGCATCTGGGTGCTGGCCGACGACGCCTACGAACGGCTTTACTACGGCCCGCCGGGCGACACGGTCGCCCCGTCGTTTCTGGATCTGGCCGACCCGGACGAGCGCGTGATCAGCACCAACACGTTCTCGAAATCGTGGCTCATGACCGGCTGGCGCCTGGGCTGGATCGTGGCGCCGCCATCGCTCATGCCGGCGCTGGGCACGCTGGTGGAATACAACACCTCGTGCGCCCCCGGCTTCGTGCAGCGCGCGGGCCTGGCGGCCGTGCTGCATGGCGAGCCGGTGATCGAGCGCACGCGCGAGCGCTTCCGGGTGGCGCGCGATTTCCTGCATCGACGCCTGAACGAGATCGACGGCATCGAGGCGGCACTGCCGAGCGGCGCCATGTACCTCTTCTTCAAGGTGCGCGGCGTCACCGACAGCCTTGCGCTGTGCAAGCGCCTGGTGCGCGAGTTCGGCCTGGGCTTGGCGCCAGGCAGTGCCTTCGGCCCCGAGGGCGAGGGCTTCGTGCGCTGGTGTTTCGCGAGCGACATCCCGCGTCTGGAGCAGGGTCTGGAACGCCTCGCGCCGGGACTGCGGACAGCATCGGCCGCAAGGGCCGCATGACGATGACCCCGGGCGCGCGCCGCCTCGCGTGCGAGAATCCGGGCCACGAATTGCCGCACCCCTCCCTTTGTCCATGACCACCGTCTCGCCACCGACCCGCTATGAGATCGCCGCCTGGTGCGTCGCCGCCGGCCTGTTGTTCCTGATCCTCAAGCTGCATCTGCTGTCGGCGCTGCTGGCGGGGCTGCTGGTGCATCAACTGGTCCACCTGCTGGCGCCGCGTCTGGCGCTGATCCGCATCCACCGCACCCGCGGCAAACTGGTGGCCGTGGCCATTCTCGCCACGCTGGTGGTATCGGTGCTGACCCTGGCAGTGATCGGCGCGATCACGTTCTTCCGCAGCGACGCCGGGAGCATTTCGGCGCTGCTCGCGCGCATGGCGGACATCCTCGACGGCGCACGCGGCAAGCTGCCGGCCTCGATGGCGGACGGCCTGCCCGAGAATGCCGAAGCGCTGCGCCACACGGTCAGCCAACTGCTGCGCGAACACGCCACCGAGCTGCAGATGGTCGGCAAGGGCGTGGGCATGGCCCTGGTGCACATCCTGGTCGGCATGGTCATCGGCGCCCTGATATCGCTGCGGGAAGCGCTGCCGTCCGAGACGCTCGGCCCGCTGGCACGGGCGATGGTCGAACGCGCCCACCGGGTCGGCGCCGCCTTCCGCCGCATCGTCTTCGCGCAGATCCGCATCTCCGCGCTCAACACCACCCTGACCGGCATCTACCTCGGGGTGGTGCTGCCGGTTCTCGGCATCCACCTGCCGTTCGCCAAGACCATGATCGCGATCACCTTCCTGGTCGGGCTGATGCCGGTGATCGGCAACCTGATCTCGAACGCGATCATCGTGGTGGTCAGCCTGAGCTATTCCCTCGGCGCAGCGGTCGGGTCACTCGCGTTCCTGGTGATCATCCACAAGCTCGAATACTTTGTGAACGCACGCATCGTCGGCAGCCAGATTCGAGCCGCCGCGTGGGAACTGCTGATGGCGATGGTGGTGATGGAAGCGGCATTCGGCATCGCCGGTGTCATCGCCGCGCCGATCTTCTACGCCTATCTCAAGGACGAGCTGTCGAGCCGCAATCTGTTGTAGCGGCGGGCGGCGCGCTCACCTGTTCGAGCACGCCGGCGAGCACGGCACGGCGCGCGGTCGCGAAGGCGGCGAGCGCCGCCGCATGCGCGAAACCGGCCTCGACCGCGGCGAGATCCTCGCGATTGCCCTCGCGCCAGTAGCCGGCCGCGAGTTGCAATGACGCCGGCGCAAGCGCCGGCAAGGTGTTGTAGTCCGCCCCCGGCGGCCCGTCGCGCCCCGGCAGCCGGCGCCGCTCGCCCAGCCACCCCTGGAAACCGTAGAACGCATCGTCGTGCGGCAGGAACGCGAGCGCAGGGTCGGCTTCATCGCGACCGTCGGTGATGTCATCCGCGGACCACATCGGTGCCGGTCCGAAGCCGAGCAGGTAACGCATGCGGTCGGGGGTCGGCATCGGGATCGACCGATGCCGCGTGCGGCCATCGGCATGTGGGTACAACTCGTTCGACCGGATGGCGACATCGATGACCGGCCGCCCGTCGGATGGCGAAGGCAGATCGGCGCCGAACACCCAGACGCGCTGATGATGGTGCTGCTGGAGGCGCAACATCACCGGCGCTTCGCTCTCGTCAAGCACCAGCATGGCTGCGGTGTAGTGATCGAGCTGGTGCCAGTCGCCGAGATCGGCGATCACGCCCAGCGCGCCAGCGGTCCAGGTGCCGAGACCAGCCGGCAGGCCGGACGTGCGGAACACGATGTTGTAGGTGAGCAGAGTCAGGCAGCGTGGCGAATGGCCGGTCGCCTCGAAGCGCTCGCGGTCGATGCGGGCGAACACCACCGGCGCCACCGGTGGCGAGCCGCGCACCGCGCGATGCGTAAAGACCGCGCCGGGATCGTTGCGATGCGCATTGAGCATCGCCGGCGTGACCGGCGACGACACCATCGCCCCTTTGCCATCCACCAGCACACCGTTGGCGATGTAGTCGCGGTAGAAGTCGACGGCACCGGCGTGCCCGGGCGGTAGCATCCAACGCGGGCGATGGCGTCGCAACAGATCCTGCTCGTCACCCGTGGGCAGCACCGACGATCGCGGATGCCCGGCGAAATAGTCCACGAACCCGGGATACTGCGAGAAATTGGCGCTGGCGGACGAGCACCCGGCCGTGACGGTCGCGGCCAGGAAAACACCGAACGCCCGGCAGATGCCGCCCCCACGTGACAAAATCCAGCTCATCATGCGGGTGATGTTGAACCCGTTTGCAGCCCGCGACAACGCAACCCGGTACCGCCATGACAATCGCCCCGATACCCGTCGTGCCGTTCGAGCGGCTGCGTTCGCCGCCGGCACGCGACCGCGCCTGCTGATGCCATGGGCTTCTACGACCGGCTAGTGCTGCCCCGGCTGCTCGACTGGGGATGCGGCTGCAGCGCGGTGACGCAGCAGCGCCGCAAGATCGTCCCGCTCGCCACCGGCCGCGTGCTTGAGGTCGGCATCGGCAGCGGCCACAACCTGCCCCACTACGACCCGGCCAAGGTGAACGCCGTGGTCGGCGTCGATCCGGCAGCGCCATCACTGGACATTGCCCGGCGGCGCGCGGCCCGATCGGCGGTACCGCTCGAACTCCTGGTATCGGGCGGTGAATCGATGCCGCTGCCGGCCTCCAGTTTCGATACCGTCGTCGTGACCTACACCCTGTGCTCGATTCCGGGGTTGTCGACCGCGCTGGCCGACATGCATCGCGTGCTCAAGCCCGACGGACAACTGCTGTTCTGCGAGCACGGGCGGGCCCCCGACGCCAATGTGGTGCGCTGGCAGGCGCGGCTCGGACCATGGTGGGGCCGATGCTTCGGTGGCTGCCATCTCGATCGCGACATTCCCGCCGAACTGTCCGCCGGCGGGTTCCGGGTGACGCGCCTCGAGCAGGCATACCTGCGTGGCGCCCCGCGGTTTGCCGGTTATCACTACATCGGCGCCGCACGCCCGCAGTAGCCGCCATGCCAACGAAAGGGTGCCCGCCATGAACAGCCAACTGCCGAGCCTGGACCAGATCGAGAACGCCGCCGCCCTGATCTATCGCGGCATGGCGCCGACGCCGCAATATCGCTGGCCGCTGCTCGACGCGGCGCTCGGCGCGCAGGTCTGGATCAAGCACGAGAATCACACGCCGATCGGCGCGTTCAAGCTGCGGGGCGGCCTGGTGTACTTCGACGAACTCGCGCACGGCGGCAAACGGCCCGCCGGCGTCATCAGCGCGACCCGCGGCAACCACGGGCAGTCGGTTGCGCTGGCCGCCCGAAGTCACGGCATCCCGGTCACCATCGTCGTGCCACACGGCAACAGCCACGAGAAGAACGCGGCGATGAAAGCGCTCGGCGCCGAACTCGTGGAGCACGGCGACGACTTCCAGGCGGCGCGCCTGCACGCGCAGATGCTGGCCGATCACCGCCGGTTGCTGATGGTGCCGTCGTTCGCGCCGGCGCTGGTGCGCGGTGTCGCCACCTACGCTCTGGAACTCATGCGCGCCGTACCCGATCTCGACACGATCTACGTGCCGATCGGCCTGGGCTCGGGCATCTGCGGCACCATCGCGGCCCGCCAGGCGCTCGGGCAGCACTGCGAGATCGTCGGCGTCGTATCCGCGGCGGCGCCAGCCTATGCGCGCTCGTTCGCCGCTCGCGCCGTGGTCGAGGCGCCGGTTGCACCCGGGCTCGCCGATGGCCTTGCCTGCAGCGTGCCGGAACCGGGCGCCCTCGACCTGATTCTCGAACACGTCAGCCGTGTGGTCGAGGTGCATGAAGACGAGATCGCGGATGCGATGCGGCTGGTGTTCAGCGCCACCCACAACGTGGCCGAGGGCGCGGGCGCGGCCGGCGTGGCGGCGATGCTGCACGATCGCGGCCGCGTGGTCGGGCGCCGCGTGGCGACCGTGCTGTGCGGCGGCAACGTCGATCGCGCCGTGTTCGCGCGAGTGCTGGCCGGGCACGACTGAGAGGTGACGCCCACCCCCAGCCTGCGCTGCGCTTCGGCTTCCCCCTCAAGGGGGCCAGTGCCCTTGGGAGCGGCCCGCCCCGTCCACGCCCGGCACACCGGGTTTCACGGAATATTCAAACAGCCGTAGCGCGTCAGGCTCACGACCACGGCCCGTGCGACGGTAGCGCTGTCATCGGCGCTCTTTATGGTGGGGATCGGTCGGCAATACCGGACGGGGGTCCGGGGTCCGGTGGCCGGCACCCGACAGGAGAGAGCATTCATGAAGACATCACACCGCATGTTGGCCGCCGCCGGCCTGCTGCTCGGCGCGACCCAGGTCGTGGCCGCGCCGCTCGCCGCCGGCACCTGGCAGTCGTTCGACTTCTACGACGATATCGACAACGCCGCCTGGGTCGACGGCAATCTCGACCTTATCAGCTTCGACGTGTCGCTGACCGCGCCCGCCTACCTCAAGGTGGTGGACGTCGGCTTCTCGGGTGATCGCTTCGAGGTCTTCGCCAACGGTGTTTCGCTCGGCACCACCAGTGCGCCGGTCGACGCCGGCAACGCCGACCAGGACCTCGACTTCGATGCCGCCTTCGCCGACAGCCGCTGGAGCCAGGGCGTGTTCGCGCTCGGCACCGGCACCTTCACCATCACCGGTCGCGCCATCGGCTTCGCGCCCGGCGTGCTTGCCGGCACCGATGGCATCGAAGTGGTGCCCGAGCCTTCGACCTGGCTGCTGCTGGGCGCAGGACTCGCCGCGTTCGGCCTGAGCGCCCGTCGTCGTACCCACACCTTCAAAGGAGAATGAGCATGCGCGCATTCCACGCCATCATCGCCGCCGGCGCGCTGTCGCTGGCGTTCGCCGGCACCGCGATCGCCGCGCCGGTCAACGTCAAGATCATCGCCTTCAACGATTTTCACGGCAACCTGCAAGCCCCGGGCGGCAGCTTCGGCGGCAAGCCAGCCTTCCAGACCGGTGGTGCCGATTACCTCGCCGCCTACGTCGCCAGACTGCGCGCCCAGAATCCCGACAACAACGTGCTCGTGCACGCCGGTGACATGGTCGGCGCGAGCCCGCTGATCTCGGCGCTGTACCGCGACGAACCGACCATCGAGGTGATGAACCGCATCGGTGTCGATCTCGCCTCGGTCGGCAACCACGAGTTCGACGACGGCAAGACCGAACTGCTGCGACTCCAGAGCGGTGGCTGTCATCCGACCGACCCCAACAGCTGCCAGGGCGCGGCGGTCGGCACCCCGACGCCGTTCGAAGGCGCGAAGTTCAAGTATCTCGCCGCGAACGTGATTGAGAACGCCACCGGCAAGCCGCTGTTTCCGCGTTACGTCATCAAGACCTTCGGCGGCGTGCGCATGGCGTTCATCGGCATGACGCTCGAAGGCACGCCCACCATCGTCTCACCATCGGGGGTCGCCGGGCTGACCTTCAACGACGAGGCGCAGACGGTAAACTCGCTGACCCGCACCCTGCGCAACCAGGGTGTCAATGCGATCGCGGTGGTGGTGCACGAAGGTGGCGCCCAGTCCGGTCCGAGCCCGCCGTTCGGCGGTTGCAACGGCTTCACCGGTGCGATCGTCGACATCGTGCGCACGCTCGACAATTCGGTCGACCTGATCGTCTCCGGTCACACCCATGAGGCCTATGTGTGCCAGTTGCAGAACGTCGCCGGCCGCAGCATCCCGGTCACCAGCGCGGCCTCGTTCGGGCGCCTGCTGACCAACATCGACGTGGTGCTCGATACCGAGACGCGTGACGTGGTCTCGATCACGGCGGCGCAGGTGCTGGTGGATCGTACCGATGCGACGATCACGCCGAACGCGCAGATCGCCACGCTGGTGGCGAACTACGACACCATCGTGAAGCCGCTCGCCAACAAGGTGATCGGCAAGATCGCCAGCACGTTCGACCACGGCATGACGGCCGCCTGCGAGCACAAGGCCGGCGACCTCATCGCCGACTCCCAGCTCGCCGCGACCGCCGCGCCGGCTTTTGGTGGCGCCGTGGTGGCCTTCATGAATCCGGGCGGCGTGCGGGCGGCGTTCAGCTTCGCCTCGTCCGGCGCGGGTGAAGGCGACGGCAACGTGACCTATGGCGAAGCTTTCACCGTGCAACCGTTCGGCAACAGCCTGGTCACCTTGACGCTGACCGGCGACCAGATTCGGACCATGCTCGAACAGCAGTTCGTGGGTTGCTCGAACGGACAGCCCTTCAACCGCGTGCTGCTGCCCTCTGCCGGGTTCGAATACGCCTGGACCCACAGCGTCCCGGGCACCTGCAACCGGGTCGATCCGGCCAGCATCAAGATCAATGGCGTCGCGGTCGATCCGGTGAGCAGCTATCGCGTCACGGTCAACAACTTCCTGGCCGATGGCGGCGACAAGTTCTTCGTGTTGAAGGAAGGCACCAACCGGCTCGGCGGCGCGCAGGACATCGATGCGGTGACCGACTTCCTGAAGCCGACGCTGCTGCCGGCGCCCGGCGGCACGCCGATCGCGCCCGCGCCGCTCACCCGCATCAAGCGCCTCGACACGCTCACCACCACCTGCCCCTGATTTCTGATGGGCGGTTGCCCCCCGCAACCTACGGTGCCCTCCAAGCTAACTGAGTTCGCTACCCCCCGTCGGGGGGCAGCGCCCTTCGGGGCGGCCGGGCGGGCGCTTCGGTTGCCGTTCGCGCCCCGTGTCCAGTCGGCACGGGGCTTTTTTTCAGAGCCCGAACTGAAGCGCCGCGAGCCGCGCGTACAAGGCGTTGGACGCGAGCAACTCGTCGTGGGTGCCGGTGCCCACCAGTGTGCCGCCCTCGATCACCGCGATGCGATCGGCGTTGCGCACCGTGGCCAGACGATGCGCGATCACCAGCGTGGTCCGGCCTTGCATCAGGTGCTCCAGGGCGACCTGTACCAGCCGCTCCGATTCGGCATCGAGCGCACTGGTGGCTTCGTCGAGCAGCAGCACCGGGCGATCAGCCAGCACCGCCCGCGCGATCGCGAGCCGTTGGCGCTGCCCGCCGGACAAGCGGATGCCGCGCTCGCCGAGATAGGTGTCGTAGCGTTGCGGTAGCCGGTCGATGAACTCGGTGGCGAAGGCCGCTTCGCAGGCCGCGGCGATCTCGGCATCGGTGGCGTCCGGCCGGCCATAACGGACGTTGTCGCGCACGCTCGCCGCGAACAGCGCGGGCTCCTGCGGCACCAGCGCGATGCGTGCCCGGATTGCCGCTGGATCGGCCCGTTGCAGATCGACGCCGTCGAGACGGATGCAACCCGACGCCGGATCGTAGAAGCGCAGCAGCAACTGGAACAACGTAGTCTTGCCGGCACCCGATGGCCCGACCAGGGCGAGCGTTTCGCCGGGTGCGACCGTCAACGACAACCGGTCGATCGCGGGAATGGCGGGGCGCGCCGGATAGTAGAAGGTCACCGCTTCGAACTCGACCCTGCCGCTCGCGGGCGTGGGTAGCGGCGTCGCCGGTACCGGCGCGACGATCGCCGACTCCGCGCGCAGGATCTCGATCAACCGCTCGGCCGCGCCGGCGCCACGCTGCAGGTCGCCGATCACCTCGCTGATGGCCCCCGCCGCGCTGGCCACCATGGCGGCATAGAACACGAACGCCGACAGTTCGCCGGCACTCAAGCGCCCGGCCAGAACATCGTGGCCGCCGATCCACAGGATGATGCCGATGGCACTGAACACCAGCACGATCACCGCCGAGACCAAGGTCGCCCGCACCCGGATGCGTTGCCGAGCGGTGTTGAACGTAGCCTCGATGCGGCTGCCGAAAGCACGGCGATCCTCGCTCTCGTGGCCATAGGCCTGCACGGTGCGAATCTCGTGCAGCGCCTCGTCGACGTAGGTGCCGAGGTCGGCCACGCGGTCCTGGCTGGCGCGCGACAGCTTGCGCACGCGACGGCCGAACATCACGATCGGCCCGATCACCACCGGAATCACCAACAGCACCAGGCCGGTGAGCTTCAGGCTGGTGAGCGCCAGCATGACCAGACAGCCGATCCCGAGCAGGGCGTTGCGCGTCGCCATCGAGGCGCTGGAACCGACCACCTGCTCCAGCAACGCGGTGTCGGCGGTGAGGCGCGAGACCAGTTCGCCGGTGCGCGCCTGCTCGTAGAACGCGGGTGACTGATCGAGCAGCTTTGAGAACACCGCGCGCCGCAGGTCGGCGATCACGCGCTCGCCCAGCCACGACACGGTGTAGAAACGCACCCAGGTGGCCCCGGCCATCAGCACGATCACGCCGAACAACAGGAAGAGCGCGTTATTCAACGCCGATGCGTCGCCCTGCGCGAAGCCGTGATCGACCACGCGCTTGAGCCCCTGGCCGATGACCAGGAAGCAGGCCGCGGCCACGATCAGCGCAATCAAGGCAACCACCATCCGGTTGCGGTGAGGCGCGACGAATTGCCACAGAAAACCGAGGTTGCCCAGGCTGGGCTTGGCTGGCGTGGCGTCCGCCGCGACCACGGGAACCGGCAAAATCTCCGAACGCGCATTCATGGTGTTTCATCCTTCGTGGGTTCGATCCCGTAGGGCGTCACGAGTGACCATACGTGCCCGGAAATCCTATGACGCATGCGACGCGGCCGTTCACGGCGCAGCTGCACGACCGTCTCGAGCGCCCTCATCTCGACACGCGTGCACGCGAACTCGGTGGTGGTGGCTGGGCCGACGATGGGGACCCAGCCCGGTGCTGCGGCAGCGGCAGCGGGTTTGATCAGACCAGGGGTTGGGTCAGACGGCGAAGGTGAATGCAATTGTCGGTCGAAGATTCGCCAAGGGGTGGCGTGGCTATGCCGACAAGGTCTGCCAGACCGGGGCAATGGTAACCCGCTCAAGCAGCAGGCTCACGGCCCGGCCGTGTTTGCATCGAGCCGAGCGGACGCCGACTCCCGCGCACCAGGCGCACCGGTCGTCGCCGCATTCGCCGGGCTTCACCCGCGACTGAAGATCGAGATCCGGTCGAGCGACCGCGTGGCCGATCTCCTGGCCGAGGGGATAGACCTCGCCTTCCGGGTCGGCCGCCTGCGCCGGCAGCGCCGCGTTGGCGTCAGCGCTTGAGCGCCAGAAAAACTCAGATGCGGGGCGACAACGCAGTACCGGCCTGGAGGTCAGCCTCATGTGTTCCTCATGCTGGAGCGGTGGCACCGCTCAACTGAGCGTTACCCCCTGCGCATTGACGTAGATCGAATACAGCGACTGGCTGCTCGCGAGAAACAGGCGGTTGCGCTTCAACCCGCCGAAACACAGGTTGGCGCAACGCTCGGGCAGCAGGATGCGGCCGATGAGCCGGCCCGCCGGGTTGAAGATGGCGACGCCATCCTGGCCCTCGCCACCGCCGAAGCCGCACCAGAGATTGCCGTCGGTGTCGCAGCGAAAGCCATCGGGGACCCCGGGGCCGGTGTTAACGAACACGCGACCGTTGATCAGCTTGGTGCCATCGGCCACGTCGTAGACCATGATCTCGCGCGGCGACTTCCCGCTCACGACGAGGTAAAACTTCGACTCGTCCGGCGAAAAGCACAACCCGTTGGGCCGGGGAATGTCACCGACCACCACCGTGACGTCGCCGGTCCTGCCGTCCACGCGATAGACGTTGGTGGGCAGCTCCATCCTGGCCTTGTGCCCTTCATAGTTGCCGAGGATGCCGAACTCCGGATCGGTGAACCAGATGGAATCATCCGACTTCACGATCACGTCATTGGGCGAGTTGAGTGGCTTGCCGTCGAAGTTGTCCGCCAGCACGGTGATGCTGCCGTCGTGTTCGGTGCGCGTCACACGCCGGGTGCCGTGCTCGCAGGTAACCAAGCGGCCCTGCCGATCGCGGGTGTTGCCGTTCGCGTGGTCCGACGGTTTGCGGAACACGCTGACGACGCCCGTCTCTTCGTCCCACCGCATGATCCGGTTGTTGGGGATGTCGCTCCACAGCAAGTAGCGGCCATCCCCGAACCACACTGGCCCCTCGGCCCAGCGGAACCCGGTGGCGAGGCGTTCCACGGCCGCGGTGCGGATCCGATACTGCTCGAAACTCGGATCGATGATCTGGACAGCAGGATCGGGATATCGCACCAGGTTCGACTCCATGGGGGCCTCGTCAATCAGGACTGGGGATCATGGGGTCAGGTCTTGCACGACCACATCAAGTTGGTTTATGCACGAGTCACGGTAGCCGATGTTGTCGTGCAAGACCTGACCCCAAATCATTCTACGGCCCCACATGCACGAACTTCTGTGCGCGCTTTCCGGTGTCGACTTCGGTGGTGTAGACGTTGCCCTTCGAATCGAGCGCGAGGTTGTGAATCCAGTGGAACTCGCCGGCCTTGCGGCCGTTGCGGCCGAACGCGCCGACGATCTCGCCGGTCGCGCGCACCAGTGTGCGAATCTCGTTGTTGGTGCCGTCGGCGTTGAGCAGGAAGGTCTGCGCGGGGTCGATCCAGAAATCGAGATCCCACACCGAGCCTTGCGCGCGCGAGGCTGGCTCGATCACGAGTTCTTTCACGAAGCTGCCGTCCTTGTGAAAGATCTGGATGCGGTTGTTGGTGCGATCGCACACATAGACCAGGCCGTCGTTCGCGATCTTCACGCAATGCACCGGATTGCCGAACTGCGGCGAGGTGGGGTTGTAGGGATCGAGCTTGGCGTCGGCAGGCGCATTGCCGTAGGCGCCCCAATGGCGCTTGTAGGCGCCGGTGTCGGCGTCGAACACGATCACGCGGTGGCCAAAGTAGCCATCAGCGATGTAGACCTCGTGCGCGATGGCGTCCACCTCGGCGTCGGCTGCGCGGCCCAGGCGGGTGGTGTCGTTGCTGCTGGTCTGGTCGCCCGGCCGGCCGATCTGCAGCACGAACCTGCCGTCACGCGTGAACTTCAGATACTGGCCGTCCTTCTCGCCATTGCCGCCGATCCACACGAAGCCGTTGGGGTCGATGCTGATGCCGTGCTCGTTGGCGGGCCAGTCGTAGCCCGCGCCCGGTCCGCCCCAGGCACGGAGCAGGTTACCGTCGACGTCGAACTCCAGCACCGGCGGCGCCGCCGCGCAGCACTTGCTGGTGGGCGGATTGAGCGTTGCCGCCTTCTCGTCATTGGTGAGGCTGCCCGGGCGCTGGAGCACCCAGATGTGGTCCTCGGCATCGACCGACACGCCGGCCGTCTGCCCGAGTATCCAATTGTTGGGCAGCGTCTTCGGCCAGGACGGATCGACCTGGAAGCGGGGCGGCTCTTCGGCCAATGCCGGAAGCGCAAACATCATCATCAACAACGTGCTGGCGAGTCTGAGGATCATCGTCGTCTCCGGTCAGGGTCAGGTCTTGCACTGCCACATCAGCCGTTCTTCGCAGCGGCTTCGGCGCAGCGCGATGGCGGGCGCATGGTCTCTGGGCATTGTATGTGTTGGCGGGAGATCTGACCCCGGGCTATTCGCTCTGGGCGGTGAGGTCAATGCAAAGTCGCGTGGACCGTGCAACGCCACGTTGCCTCGCGATGAAGCCGCGGCGTTCGAGCATTTGCATCATCTGGTTGACGCTCGGTGCGGAGACCAGAAAATGCCGTTCGATGTCCGACTCGGCAGGCGCTCTGCCAAAGCGTTGGATGTACTTGGAAATGAAGGCGAGGTATTCGAATTGACGTCTGGTTGGACGTGGTGAATCGTCTGGTGCCACGGATACGTGTGGTTCGACGCGAGCCAGGAGCCCATTCGGCCCTGCTTCGACGACGAGCACCGTGCCGTCGGAGAATCGGATGCTCAATCGTTGCTTTTCGGTGACCAGGACTTGCGACACCTGTCGGTCTTTCAACTGACGTGTCAGGGATTCGGCGCCAGGTGGTCGAGATTGCATGATTATTTCAACTTGAAGTCATGAAGGTATTGTGTGTAGCCACTACCGCGACATCAGGATCGTAGAGATTCATGGCAAAAGCG
The DNA here is from genome assembly GCA_025350245.1 of Betaproteobacteria bacterium. Classification (GTDB taxonomy): domain Bacteria; phylum Pseudomonadota; class Gammaproteobacteria; order Burkholderiales. Next base: position 1,555 of record JANXYG010000150.1, on the reverse strand, counting down.
GGGTTACGCCGAAGCATCGAAAAACGCGCGCAACACTGCATTGATGTCTCCATAAGAACGATCGAAACCGCCACGCCGGCCAGAATACCGAGCGTCTCGAACCGCCACTCAGCATAGCCGAACTCGTCACCCCGCCGGCGGCGCGTCGTATCCCTCGACGATGACCAGGTCGCCGGTGGACACCGGCAGCCGCAACTGCATCGCCCGCTGGTATTCAGGCGACTTCCAGCAATCCAGGGCCGCCTGATACGACGGAAACTCGAGCACCACGTTTCGCGCGCGGCTCGTCCCTTCCGGGTTCTCGTAACGGCCGCCTCTCACCACGAAGCCCGCACCGTACTTGCGGAACGGCTCGGCGTTGGCGGCAACGTAAGCCTTGTACATTTCCGGGTCCGCTACATCGACCCGGGCGATCCAGTAACCCTTCGGCACGTTGAACTCCTGACTGGGTGGCATCGCGACGCGACGCCGATGTCGGCAGTATGCCGTGCAACAAGGGCAGGCTGCGGTGCGGGCTCGCGTGATCAGTAGCACGCCGAATGCGCGCGGTCAGCCATCATCTCGTGAAGGACCGAACTGTCGGTACCACTCTTTGGCAGTGATCCGCTCGACCGCCGCGTCGTATCGCGATTGCAGAGTGCTGGCATCACCTTTGTTGTTCTCGCTCACAGCCTCGGAAAAATGCTCGACAAGAACAGAGCCAATGGCGTGAATGGCGTCATGCCGAGACAAACCCTCGCGCGTGAGGCGTGTCATCGCCCGAACAACAGACTCGCGCCCTTCTGCAATCTGATTCTCGACTATCGCGTGGAATGCGGCGTGTGCCTTCACATTCGGAAGCTTGATGCGAGTCCGGCGATGATACGTTTCCGCGAGCTGTATCCGTTCCAGCTCGTCGAGCGCGAGCCAGTCTGCGGCCACCGGCGCGACATCCGGGTCGTAGGAATTCCCAGTGAAAGCAGGGTCATGCGGACGCATCGCGGAACGCGCGCAACACCGCATTGATTCGCGTCTGGTAGCCGGAACCCTGCGCCTTGAACCACTCGAGCACATCCTGATCGCCACGTAGAGAAACCAGCGCCTTCGAAGGTGCCGGTTTCAGGCCCGTTCTGGAGATCCCTCCAACGATGTGCTTGATGTCGGCTTCAGGATGCTCCTTCGTCGGAACGCTTTCAGTCGACGGATCGAGCAGGCGGCCCCAATCAGTCTTCGATTTGTTGGTAGCGGAGCTTGGCTTCACGCTTCGTTGCTTTGCGGAAGGAGATGATGCGGATTTCATCTTTGGTCTCCATATGAGCGATCGAAACCGGCACGCTGGCAAGCATGCTGAGCGTCTCGAACCGATGCGCTCGCCCGCATCCATCTTCCATACTCACCGCCATTAATGTACAGTAAAACGTACATATAAAAAAGGGGTTCGTCAGCGGAATCTGTGGGTGAATTTAAGTCATTTCACCGGTGTTGAATGGTTCAGGAACCGGTGCAGCTTTCTGCAAGTAGCGTCGATGGCGTTCTGTTCAGTCTCGGAGATTCGCGGCCAGATCAGCGGCCCGCC
>JANXYG010000102.1 GCA_025350245.1 Betaproteobacteria bacterium | reverse complement strand
CGGAGCTGTCGTCCCTGGCGCGCTGGTACGAGAAGATCACGTCGTCGGCGGTGAACGCGCTGCCGTCGTGGAACTTCACGCCCTTGCGCAGGTTGAAGCGCCACACGGTTGGAGACGTCTGCTTCCAGTCGGTGGCCAGCTGAGGCACGGTTTCGAACCCCTTGCCAAAGCCGGTGAGCCCTTCGTAGACATTGCCCATGAAGCCCAGCGTCACGGCTTCGTTCATCATGTAAGGATCCATCGACATCACGTCGCCCTGGTCGGCGAAGCGGAAGGTCGCGGCGTGCGCGCCCACGCTCGCGGCCAGCACGCACGCCGCGACGATCAACGCGCCGCGACGGATGGTCGGCTTCATGCGACGCTCCGCTCGACGCGCGTGGCGGTGGCCGTGGTCGTGCCCCTCAACGCGCACGTGGTCGACGGGAGTGGTCACGGAAGCTCCTTCAAGAGGTTGCGGCCGCGGGCCGAAGCCGGGGATCGACCGCGCGATACAGGAGATCGACACCGAAATTGATGGCGACGAAGATCGATGCGATCAGGCACAGGTAGGCGGCCATCACCGGAACGTCGGCGAACGTCACCGACTGGATGAAGAGCAGCCCCATGCCCGGCCATTGGAACACGGTCTCGGTGATGATGGCGAAGGCGATGATGGACCCGAGCTGGAGGCCGGCGACGGTGATGACCGGCACCAGCGCATTGCGCAGCGCGTGGCGGAAATGCACCGCACGATCGGTGAGGCCGCGCGCCCGGGCGAAGCGGATGAAGTCCGCGCGCAGGACCTCCAGCATCTCGGCGCGCGTGAGCCGCATGATCAGGGTCATCTGGTACAGGCCGAGCGTGACGGCAGGCAGGATCAGCGCCTTGAGCCCCGACCAGGTGAGCAGGCCCGTGGTCCACCAGCCCAGCGCCACGGTGTCGCCACGTCCGAACGAGGGCAGCCAGCCGAGCGTGACCGCGAACACGACGATCAGCAGGATACCGATGAGGAAGCTGGGCAGCGACACACCGATGAGCGAAACGATCAGGAAAACCTGCGTGAGCCACCCACGCGGATGCAGCGCCGCGTACACGCCCATGGGGATGCCGAGCCCAAGCGCGAGCAGTGCAGCCGCCAGTGACAGCTCGAGCGTAGCGGGAAGTCGTTCGAGGAACAGGGTGGACACCGGCCGCAACTGCCGCAGCGACAGGCCGAAGTCGCCGTGCGCGGCCCGGCCCACGAAACGGCCGTACTGCACCCAGGGCGGCTGGTCGAGACCGAGGTCAAGAGTCATGCGACTGCGATCTTCGGGCGTGGCGTCCTGGCCGAGCATGAACACCACCGGGTCACCGACGAAGCGGAACAGCGCGAACGCGATGACGCCCACGGCCAGCATCACCAGCACGGCCTGCGCGAGTCGTTGGAGGCAGAAAGCGAGCATGGGATGAAGGTAGGCGGAACCCGGGGCGCAAGGCAACGATACGCGAATGGCATGGTGCCTAAAAGGCGCCGGGGAGTCAACGCTCGCAGCGGCGCCAATGCGTCGGCGGCAACCAGAATTATTCGGCAGTGCCAATGGCGCCAATGCACGGACCGGACCGACCCGGCTCCACTGTGGTGGCGCAGAACGTCGGTGCACATCGGACCTGCGTGATAGCATCCCGGTCGCTCAATCTGCCTCTTCCGCCACCATGATCGCCCTTACCATCAACGGCGAATCGCGCACGTTCCCCGGGCCGCTGAATGCCGCCGGCCTGATCGACCAGCTCGACCTCGCCGGCCAACGCATCGCCCTCGAACGCAATGGCGAGATCGTGCCGCGCAGCCGTTACGCCGATACCGCGCTCGCCGCCGGCGACGCGCTCGAGATCGTCGTGGCGGTGGGTGGCGGCTGATGACCCCGACGACTCCAGACCGACATACCGAGGCAACGATGGAACCCCTTGTCATCGCCGGCCGCAGCTACCGCTCGCGCCTGCTCGTGGGCACCGGCAAGTATCGCGATTTCGACCAGACCCGGGCCGCGATCGAGGCCAGCGGTGCCGAGATCGTCACCGTCGCGATCCGCCGCAGCAACATCGGGCAGAACCCGCACGAACCCAACCTGCTCGATGCCATCCCGCCTTCCCGCTACACGATCCTGCCCAACACCGCCGGCTGCTATTCCGCCGACGAGGCGGTTCGCACGCTGCGGCTCGCGCGTGAACTGCTCGATGGACATGACCTGGTCAAGCTCGAGGTGCTGGGCGATCCCGACACCCTTTATCCGAACATCGTCGAAACCCTGAAAGCGGCCGAGACGCTGGTCCACGAAGGCTTCAAGGTGATGGTCTATACGTCCGACGACCCGATCGTAGCCCGACGCCTGGAAGATATCGGCTGTGTCGCGGTGATGCCGCTCGCGTCGCTCATCGGTTCCGGCATGGGCATCCTGAACCCCTGGAATCTCGAGATCATCATCGCCAATGCCAAGGTACCGGTGCTGGTCGATGCCGGTGTCGGCACCGCTTCCGACGCCGCAATCGCCATGGAGCTGGGTTGCGACGGCATTCTCATGAACACGGCCATCGCGGCGGCGCGTGATCCGGTCCTGATGGCTTCGGCGATGCGCAAGGCAGTCGAGGCGGGACGCGAGGCATGGCTGGCGGGACGCATGCCGAAGAAGGCGTATCGGGCGGCACCCAGCTCTCCGCAACAAGGCATCATCGGCGCGACGACGCCGCCGAAAGCCGCCTGAGCGCCTGCGTTTCACTGTCGACTTGACCGAATCCCGCCATCGCGCGATTCGCAGCTTCGTGCTGCGGGTCGGCCGCACCTCCAACGGCCAGCGCCGTGCGGTCGACGATCTGCTGCCCCGCTTCGGCATCCCGTGGACCGAATCCGCTATCGATATGGATGCGACCTTCGGCCGGCAGGCAGCCAAGGTGCTGGAGATCGGCTTTGGAATGGGCGAAGGCACTGCGGCGCTGGCAATCGCCAATCCGCACATCGACTATCTGGGCATCGAAGTCCACACACCCGGCGTCGGCAACCTCTTGAAGCTGGCGGAAGCTGGCGAACTGACCAATCTGCGCATCATCACGCACGATGCCGTCGAAGTTCTTCAGACCATGCTGAAACCATCGTCGTTGGCAGGTGCTCACATCTTCTTTCCCGACCCCTGGCCCAAGGCGCGGCATCACAAACGGCGCCTGATCCAGCCTCCGTTCGTGGCGCTGCTGGCATCGCGCCTTGCTGCCGGCGGCTATGTTCATCTCGCCACCGACTGGGTCGAGTACGCTGATCAGATGCTCGGCGTTCTGACCGCGGAACCCCTGCTTGCCAACACCAGCGACGGGTTCGCCCCGCGCCCGTCGACCCGTCCCCTCACCAAATTCGAGGAGCGCGGCCTGAAGCTCGGGCACGAGGTACGGGACCTGGTGTTCCGTCGGCTCTGACGACGCGAACACGGTTTCAGGCCAGAAAACCCTGCAGCAGGTCGTTGAGAAACCGGCGTCCGCGCTCGGTTGGCCACACCCGCAGGTGGTCGCGCGCGATCAGGCCCTTCTGCTCGGCGGCATCGAGCCGGGACGCGATGACGGTGACCGGCAAGCCGGTGCGTTCGACGAAAGCCGACAGGGCAAAGCCGTCCGTCAGCCTCAGGGCGTTCATCATGAATTCGAAGGGAAGGTCGGCGGCCGACACCTCCTGCGTGGTCTGCACGGCGTCGCCGGCCAGCGCCTGGTCCATGAAGTCGCGCGGATGGCGTTGCTTCATCTGACGGATGATGCGGTCGCGCAGGCTGACCTTGCCATGGGCGCCGGCGCCGATGCCGAGATAGTCGCCGAACAGCCAGTAGTTGCCATTGTGACGGCAGTTGCGCCCCGGCCGGGCGAACGCCGAGGTTTCGTAGTGGCCGAAACCGGCCGCGCCGAGCCGGCTCTCGATCGCAATCTGCATGTCGGCGGCGATGTCGTCGTCGGGCAGCGGTGGCGGATGACGGTGGAATAGCGTGTTGGGCTCGATGGTGAGGTGATATGCCGAGACGTGCGGGGCGCCGGCGGTGATCGCCTGTTCCACGTCGGCCAGCGCCTGGTCGTGGGTCTGTCCGGGCAGGGCATACATCAGGTCGAGATTGAAATTGTCGAAGTTGGCGCGCGCGATCTCGACCGCGCGATGCGCTTCGCGGTCGTCGTGCACCCGGCCGATGGCCCGCAACCGATCGGCGTCGAAGCTCTGGATGCCGATCGACAGGCGGTTGATGCCAAGCGCACGAAACGCGGCGAACTTGCCGGCTTCGAAGGTGCCCGGATTTGCCTCCAGCGTGATCTCGGCATCGGCCTCGATCGGTAGCAGTGCCCGTGCCGACGACAGGAAACGGTCGATCGAGTCGGGCGAGAACAGGCTCGGCGTGCCACCGCCGAAGAACACCGAGTGCACCCGGCGCCCCCAGACCAGCGGCAGCGACTGCTCCAGATCCGCGATCAGCGCATCGACATAACGCTGCTCCGGGATGGCGTCGCGCGACTCATGCGAGTTGAAGTCGCAGTACGGGCACTTGCGGATGCACCAGGGAATGTGGACGTACAGCGACAACGGCGGGAGTTGCGCCAGGCGGATCTCGCCGGTCCGCCGCGGGCTTGCCACGACGCTCATCCAGCCCCCGGGGAATCGGCAGGGCCGCCGGCCCCACCAACCTCGTCATCATCGCCCACCCACTCGACCAACAGTTCGTAGGTGACGGCAAGCACCACCGGACCGACGAAGATGCCGAGCATCCCGAAGGCGAGCAGGCCACCGATCACGCCGACGAAGATGAGCATCAACGGCAACCTCGCGCCACGCTGGATGAGATAGGGCCGCAGGAAGTTGTCGATGTTGAGGATGAACACCGACCAGATCGCAAGCGCCACCGCCCAGCTCGTTTCGCCGGTGTACCAGAGCCAGATGGTTGCCGGCAGCAGGATCGGCAGCGTGCCGATCTGCGACACCGACAGCACGAAAGCGGCGATGGTGAGCACCGCCACGAACGGAATGCCCGCAACCGCCAACCCGATGGCGGTCATGACCGACTGCACCACCGCGGTCACCACGACACCCAGGGCGACACCGCGAATGGCGCGGCCGGCCACTTCGAGCGCGCGATCGCCGCGATCACCGCCGAGACGCTCCAGAAACCGGAGCACACCGTCCCGGGCAGCCTCGCCGTGCTGGTACATGATGGTGACGATGACCAGCGTGAGCAGCGACTGCAGCAGCAGCATGCCCAGGCTGCCCGCCTTAGTGGTGACCCAGCCCAGGGCGCCGCCGACATAGGGCAGGACCTGCGACACGATCGCCTGGCCGCTCGCAGTGGTCAGCTCGCGCCAGCCGGTTTCGAGCCGCGGGCCGACATAAGGCAGATTGGTGATCCATGCGGGCAGCGACGGCATCCGCATCGAGGTCACCGATTGTCCGAAGGCGAGGATATCGTCGAGGTGTTCGGCGAGGGCGCCCACCGCGAGCACCAACGGCACCATGAACGACACCACCAGCAACGCGACCAGCAGCGTGGTGGCAAGCCATCGCCGGCCCCACAGCCGCGCCTGCGCGCGAATCAGCAGCGGCCAGGTGGCGACGACGATCATCGCCGC
>JANXYG010000098.1 GCA_025350245.1 Betaproteobacteria bacterium | reverse complement strand
GTTCGAGCGCGCCAATCCGGATGTCGACGTCGAGGTGCAGTGGCGCATGCCGGGCGATGCGCTGTCGTATCTGCGCACCGAGGGTCGCGGCAAGGTCGATGTCTATTGGACAGCGTCCTATCGCAATTTCAGCGATCTCGGGCGCGACCACCTGTTGCGGCCATTCTCGTCATCGTCGTCGGCGCCTGCCACGGTCGGTCCCTTGCCGTTGCGCGATCCCGATGGTTTCTTCGAGGCGGTCGAACTGGCCGGCTACGGTCTGGTGTCGAATGGCGCCTACCTCGATCCGTTCGCCGACCCGAGCGCACCAGCGCTGCGATACGACCCGGATCTCGGCCTGTGCCGCACCGCGCTGGTGAGCGCGTTGTTCGATCAGTTCGTGACCCGGCGTCACGCCGCGCTGGTTGCCGCGTGGGAACAGTTGCGAATCGCGCGGGCAACCGCCGTGGGCAATCCGGTTGCGAGCATCGCCGTGGACGCCGCCGAAGCGATGCTCACCGCGATGCCCCTGACCGCGGCGCTGGCCGACGACCCGGCGCTGGCGGGCATCTTCGAGCGGCGACGGCGCGATCCCGGGGGTGCCGCGCGAGGGCCGTGCCGCCGTCTCGTATTCCTATCGCCTGGTGAGTCTCTCCGGTGGCGAGACCGTGCAGTTGCGTCGTCCGGAGATCGGCTTTCGCGATCTGGGCCTCACGTCGGCGCTATATCCACACGAGAACTGCGCGCTGGTCCAGAGCGCTTGCCGGTCCGCCCCCGATGGTGGATCGCCGGTGCTTTCGGAGACACAACTCGATGATCTGGTCACGTAACTCGACTGGCCGACGGCCGGCCGGACTTCGCCGCCTCCGCTGGCGAGTGGCGCACGGCGCCGCTCTGGGGCATCGGCCTCGCTGAACATGTCGGTGGCCGCGTGGGCTACCTCCACGACGGGCGCGCACGCACGCTGCTGGAGGCGATCCTCTGGCACGGCGGCGAGGCCGACGGCGCCCGCGATGCGGTTGCCGCCGCTGCGCCCGCCGAACGGTCGGCCTTGCTCGCTTTCCTGAAATCGCTCTGATCCCTTGGACCGACCGGCGACCGCGGGCATCAGCGTCCCTCCCGGAGTCGAGGGCGGCGTCGCCGATGAGCTGGAGCTGCGGCTGCAGGTGAGCTTCAGGCGCGCGCTGGCCATGGGGCCCGGCAAGGCGGCGCTGATCGCGGTGATCGGGCGTACCGGCACCATCTCCGGTGCGGCGCGCGAACTGGAGATGCCATTTCGCCGCGCCTGGACGCTGATGGGCGAGCTGAACACCATGTTCGCCCGGCCGGTGATCTCGACCAGTACCGGCGGGGCCGGCGGAGGCGGTGCAACCGTCACCGCGTTCGGCCTGCAGGTGCTCGAGCAATTCGAGGCGATGGACCATGCGGTGAATCTTGCCCTCGATGCCGACATGCGCGCGTTTGCCCGATTGCTGCGCGTCGGCGATACCGAGACAGAGACTTGACGCTTCGCTATATCCGTGGGAACATAGCGACAGCTTGGAGTGTTCCTCCCGTCCGCTCCCGGCTGTTCAGGTCGAGGTTGAAGCGGCGCCCGGGGGCGGGCGCCGCTTTCGTTTCTTTGCCGCGGTGGCCGCACTTGACCCTTTCGCATGGCATCGGTAGCCTGCGCCCGTCGTATTCGAAACGACATCACGCCGCCGGCCATCCCATCACGCCGCCGACCATCCCATATCCAGTCGGGTCCAACCCGGCGAGCCAGCGCCACCTTGTCGATTGCCCCCGCCGAAGTCCTGGTGCCGCTACTGCTGACGCTGAAGGTGGCGGGTTTCGCCACGCTCGTCGCGTTCGTCGCCGGCGTGGCGATCGCCTGGGTGATCGCCCGTTTCGAGTTCCCCGGGCGCGAGGTGGCGGATGCCGCGATGACGCTGCCGATGGTCATGCCGCCCACCGTGCTGGGCTACTACCTCATTGTGCTGATCGGGCGTCGCGGCTGGATCGGTGGCTGGCTCGATCGCAGCTTCGGCATCAATCTCATGTTCACGTGGCAGGGGGCGGTGATCGCCGCGGCGATCGTGTCGCTGCCCCTGGTGTACAAGGCGGCGCGCGCGGCGTTCGAGGAGGTCTCGCGCCAGACCGAGAACGCGGCCCGCGTGCTCGGTGCGTCCGAGTGGACCGTGTTTGTGCGCGTGACCCTGCCGCTCGCCTGGCGCGGCATCCTCGCCGGGGTGATGCTGTCGTTCGCCCGTGCGATGGGCGAGTTCGGCGCCACGTTGATGGTGGCGGGAAGCATTCCCGGGCGCACCCAGACCTTGTCGATCGCCGTCTACGAAGCGGTGCAGGCCGGGCGCGACGACGTGGCCAATTTCCTGGTCATCGTGACCTCGGTGGTGTGCATCGTCGTGTTGGTGGGGTCGTCGCGCCTGTTGCGGGCACGTAGCGCATGAAGCTGCGCGTCGACATCGAGCGGCGGCTGAAATCGCGGGATCGCGAGTTCCACCTGCACGCGCAGTTCTCCTGCCAGCGGGACGTCACCGTGGTGTTCGGCGCGTCCGGCTCGGGCAAGAGCGTGACGCTGCAGGCGATCGCCGGTCTGCTGCGCCCGGACGCCGGCAGCATCCGGCTCGGAGACCGCGTCCTGTTCGATGCTGAAGCAGGCGTGGACGTGCCGGTTCGTGACCGCCGTGTGGGCTACGTATTCCAGGACTACGCGCTGTTTCCGCACCTGACCGTGGCTGGTAACGTGGCGTTCGCGTTTCAGCGGTGGTGGCAGCGGCGCGCGCCGGTCGCCGTGGCGGCGCGCGTCGCCGCCATGCTCGACGCCTTCGAGATCGGCCATCTGCACGCCAGCTATCCGGGGCAATTGTCGGGTGGCCAGCGGCAGCGCGTGGCGCTCGCACGCGCCATGATCCGAGAGCCCGAACTGCTGTTGCTCGACGAACCGTTCAGCGCGCTCGATCCGCTGCTGCGCGAGCGCATGCGCCACGAACTGCTCGATCTGCGCGAACGCTTCGGCGTTCCATTGGTGGTCATCACCCATGATCCGGATGATGTGGCGGCGCTGGCCGATGAAGTGGTGGTGTTTCGCGAGGGGCGCGTGACCCGCACCGGCGACCGCTCCGCGGTGTTCGGCGAGGTCGAGTCCGGGCCGCAGGTGCGGCGCGCGGTGCGACGTTATCTGAGCGACGCGGCGTCATGAATCCCGCATAAACATATTGCGACATTGTCGTTGTATCGACTTGTATATCGCGACAGCTTCGGTTAACGTTATGTCATGAAAAATACAGCGCCCCGAAAGGGGTTGGTTTGCGCGCCGTCCAGCCCGGACCCGCGAGGCGCACCAAAATTCGCCGTTCGTGGACCGGCCGGGCTTCGATGGACCGCTATCGCGCTGGCACTGGCTGCGGTGCTTTCCGACCCCGTGCATGCGCAGGAGACCGAAACCGAAACCCGCCTGCGTGAAGTCGAGGCGATGATGCAGAAGATGACCCGGGAGCTGGAAGCCCTGAAGCTACAGGTGACCACTGAACACGCGCAGCGCGAGGCGGCGCAAGCGGAAGCGACGGCGGCGGCCATGAAGGCGCAGTCCGATGCCAAGGCACAGGCCGATGCCAAGGCGCAGGCAGCGCCGGTACCGAGCCGCGAGCTGGCCGACATCCGCGCCCAGGCGCAGGAAACCCGCGAACAGCTCAATGCCGCCCAGCAAAGGATCGACCAGCAGACGGTCGGAGCCCGCTTTGCCGATGGTGTGTTCTTCGAGGACACCCGCGGCAACTGGTCGATGCGCCTGGCGGGTCGCGCGCAACTCGACTACCGGGGCTACAACCCGGATGCGGCGCTGGCCGATACTTTCAGCATGCGACGCGTACGTCTCGGCGTTCAGATGGTTCTGTTCAAGGACTTCGCGCTCAACGTCGAAGGCGATTTCGCCAGCGGCGATCCGACCGGTACCGCCGCCCAGACCAGCCAGGGAACGCTGGGCTATCTCGAGTACCAGCATTTCCCGGGCATGCGGCTGCGATTCGGGCAGTTCAAGCCGCAGTTCGGCATGGAGCAGACCTTGCTGGACCTGCAGAGCGATTTCATGGAGCGGGCGCTGACGCAGAACATCCTCGACGGCAACTTCCTCAACTACGACCGTGGCGTCATGGTCCACGGCGCCCCGCTGCCCGGTCTCTACTACGCGGTTGCATTCACCAACGGCACCGGGCAGAACCGCGAAGAGCGCCAGTCGAACGCGCAGGACGCGCGCGCCGACAGCAAGGACGTGACGGCGCGGCTGGTCTATGACTTTGCGCGCTTGTTCGACACGCCCGATTCGGTGCTCCATTTCGGCGTTTCGTACAAGGGTGGTACCGAGACCAACAGCACCGCCAATCCGTTCTCCGCGCCTGGTGCGCGTACCGAAGCCCGCGGCCTCACCTTTTTCACACCGGCCGCATTCAACACGGCCACCGGCCGGTCCGAGAACATCGATCGTTCGATGTATGCGTTCGAGGCGGCAGTCTCGCGCGGACCGGTGCGGTTGCAGGCCGAATGGTGGGAGGCGAACTACAGCGGCGCGCGCAACGTTCCCGGCCCCGAGGTCAACTACACCCGGGGCATCCATGCCGGCTATGTGAGCCTGCTGTGGTTGATGAGTGGTGAGAGCTATGCGGATTCCTACGCTGGCGGCTACTGGCAGAAGATCAAGCCGGCCAACCGGTTCTCGTTCGAACCGGGCGGCGGCTGGGGCGCATGGGAACTCGGTTTCCGCTACAGCTATTTCGACGCTTCCGATTTCCAGAACGGCAATCCGGCCAACACCGGCCGGCTCGGCGCCACCGCGCCGGTAACGGTCTCGGCCAACAAGGCCGATGCCTACACCTTCCAGCTCAAGTGGATCCAGAACCAGTTCTCGCGCGTGCTGCTCGATGTCGTCACCACGCACTTCTATTCGCCGGTGAGCGTCAACGGCATATCGATCCGCAAGGAGCAGGCGGTGATGGGGCGATATCAGATTGATTTCTAACAGCGAGCTGGTGATGACACGCGTGCTTCGAATCCTGGTCGTTTTGCTAATGGCTGTTGCGGCACACAGTGCGCACGCGGTCGATCTCACCGTGTCCGCAGCCGTCAGCCTGCGCGATGTCTTGGTCGATATCGGTCGCGAGTTCGAACGCGCCAACCCGCAGCAGAAGGTGCTGTTCAACTTCGGCGCCTCCGGCCAGTTGCTGCAACAGATCAGCCGCGGCGCGCCGGTGGATGCGTTCGCTACTGCCGATCAGGACACCATGGATCGCGCGGAGCAGCAGAACCTCATCGATCGGCGGACCCGCGTCAATTTCACCCGCAACCGATTGGTGCTCGTGGTGCCCACCGACTCGGCTGCCGTACCGACCAGGCTCGAGGTGCTGGGCGAGCCGGCCTGGAAACGCATCGCCATCGGCAACCCGGATTCGGTGCCGGCCGGGCGCTATGCCAAGGGCGCGCTGGAAGCCGCCGGCCTGTGGGACGTGCTCAAGCCGAAGCTGATCAACACCCAGAACGTACGCCAGGCGCTGGATTACGTGGCGCGCGGCGAGGCCGACGCCGGGTTCGTCTATGCCACCGATGCGGCCGTGATGTCGTCCCAGGTGAAGCTTGCGGTCGAACTCGTCACGCGCGAGCCGGTGCTGTATCCGGCAGCGGTCGTGAAGGGCGGCGGGAACGCCCGCGGGGCCGGACTGTTCGTGCAGTTTTTGCGTACTGAACCCGCACAGCGCATTTTCGCCCGGTACCGGTTTCTCGAGCCCTGATCCGGCGCCGGCCGTCCGGCTGTTATCCTGCGCCGCGAAAGGAGACTGCCATGGGCGTTTCTGGATTCGCGGCGGTTGGCGTCGGCGCTGCTCTCGGCGCGTGGTTGCGCTGGTTTCTCGGCATCACGCTAAACGCAATATTCCCCTCGCTGCCGCCCGGCACGCTGGTGGCGAACCTCGTGGGCGGATTCCTGATCGGGGTGGCCGTCGAGGTGCTCGGTACCCGTTCGGGCCTGCCACCGGAATGGCGGCTGTTCGTCGTCACCGGTTTTCTCGGCGGGTTGACGACGTTCTCCACGTTCTCGGCCGAGGCCGTGGGTCTGCTGTCGAAAGGTCAGGCAGGCTGGGCGCTGATGCATGTGGCCGCGCATCTGTGTGGATCGCTGGTGCTGACGCTGGCGGGAATCCAGTTGGTGCGAATGATCCAGGGTGGCTGATCGCGCCGCCAGGCGGAATGAGCCTGATCGTTGCCGATTTCGGGTCACGGGATGTTTGCGTTGTCGCGTTGAGCCGATGTGACTTACGTTACATCGCTGTAGCGCATACTACAGTTGCCTGCGTTCCCCGCGCAGGATCACGGAATTCGCGTGTCGCCCGGCGGATGCAAGGAGATGTCTGTCATGTCCTGTCGCAAGTGTGTGGCGGTGACCCTGATCGCCCTGCTCGCGATCGCAGTGATCGCCGGTGGCCTCCTGTACGGGAGTGTCGTCTCCGGTGGGTCGACCGCCAAGGATAGGGAGGCGCCCGCGATAGAAGTCGCCACGGCCCAGTGGCTATTGCACCGTAGCGTGCCGACCGCAATGAAGGAGCAGAAGAACCCGGTGGACCTCGCGGCGGACGGTCCCGATGTCTCCGTCGGGCGGGAGCTGTTTCGCAAGAAGTGTGAAATCTGTCACGGGTACGACGGCAGGGGCAAGACGGCAGTCGGCGGTGCGCAGTACCCGCAAGCGCCGGACCTGCGAGACGCCAGCGTGCAGAACATTGCGGACGGTGAACTGTTCTATCACATCCGCCACGGCATTCGGAACACGGGCATGCCCGGCTGGGGAATGCCCGATCGTGAGCTATGGCAATTGGTGGCCTACCTCCGGCAACTGCCCAAGGTCTCGGCGCCCGGTGGTCCATCGACCGGGTCGCAGGTCTTGCCGCCCACACCGGCAGCGCGATACGTCGGATCGGCCGAGTGCAGGAGTTGCCACACCGATATCTTCGATCGCTGGCGCAAGACCCGCATGGCCAACGTGGTCCGGGATCCTGCCGAGCATCCGGACGCGATCATCCCGGATCTGCTCAACGCGGATCCGATCGTCAAGTTCACCAAGGCCGACGTCGCGCTGGTCTATGGCAGCAAGTGGAAGCAACGCTACTTCCAGAAAGTCGGTGATGACTACTTCCCGCTGCCGGCGCAATGGGACGTGACCCACAAGAAGTGGAAGCCCTATCACGTGGCGGATGGCACCGACTGGTGGACGAAGTTCTATCTCACGGACAACTCGCAGCGACCGACCGGCCCCCTGTGTGACGGCTGCCATTCGGTCAACTACGACATCGCCACGAAGAAGGTGACCGAATGGAACGTCGGCTGCGAGCGATGCCATGGGCCGGGCAGCGAGCACGTGGCCCTGAAAGGTCATGGCGGCATCGTCGATCCCTCACGTCTCGACTACGTGAAAGCCAATGACGTTTGTATCCAGTGCCACTCGCAGGGGCAACCTGTTGCCGGCGCCATTCAGGGCAAGTACTACGACTGGCCGGTCGGCTTCCATGTCGGGCAAGGTGCCTTGAGTGATGTCTGGAAGCTGGAAGAGCACAAGCTCGGTGAAACCACATTCACGCATTTCGCCGACGGCACCGCGCACAAGAACCGCATGCAGGGCAACGACTTCGTGCGGAGTCTGATGTACACACGCGGCGTGACCTGCTTCAGTTGCCATGACGTTCACGGCACCGAGCACGCAGCGGTTCTGTGGAAGCCCGCCAACCAGGTTTGCCTGGACTGTCACGGGCCGAACCAGCCCAATGGCCCGCATGCACCCACGATCGAACAGCACACGCATCACAAGCCCGACAGCGCGGGCAGCCAGTGCATCGAGTGCCACATGCCGAAGATCGCGCAGACCATCGGCGACGTCAATGTCCGTAGTCACACCTTCCGCTTCGTCACGCCGGCAAGGACCGCCGTGGATGGCGTGCCGAACGCGTGCAATGTCTGCCACAAGGACCAGTCGGTTGCCTGGACAACGGCGGCCCTGAAGTCTTGGGCAGATCGTTCTCCGTGGCGAATGGATGAGTGACGCGCAAGGCTGTGATCTTTAGGGTCGGCCGGATCGTCATCAGGGCTGCGTTGGTCGTTCTTGTGGCGCTCGGCGCCGAGGATGCGGTCGCCTATCGGCCTTTCGACTCGACCGATGCCGATGTGGCCGGCGAAAACGAGTTCGAACTGGAACTCGGCCCGATCGGGCACTTGCGCCAGGGCGAGAACAGGTTTCGGATTGCGCCTGCGGTGATTGCCAACTTCGGATTGAAGGGTGATCGTGAAATCGTGCTCGAGGGGCGCGGCAAGACGCAGACGGGATCGGCATCCGGCTCCTCGCCGATGCAATTCGGCGATACGGCGCTGTCGCTGAAACAAATCCATCGACGCGGTGTCCTGCAGGATGCGGCCGGGCCGAGTGTCGCCAGCGAATGCGGGGTGCTGCTCGCGGAGATCAACGGTGCGCCGGGTACGGGCGCGGGCTGTATCGGTATCCTGTCGCACCGGGCGCCATGGGCTACTGCGCACGTCAACGCGGGTGCCTTTCTCGATCGTGAGCACAACTGGAAGCGCGTCCTGGGATTCATCCTCGAAGGTCCGCACGAATGGACCGTCCGTCCGGTGATGGAACTGGTCACGGAGCGCGTCGGCAACGGCAACTGGTCCAATGCGGTGCTCGTCGGGATGATCTGGCGGCTCGAGGGTCACCTCTCTCTGGACGTCGCGGTGCGCACCGCCCGTACCAACACGCAGCCGGTACATGAGTGGAGAGCAGGTCTCACGTGGGCTTTTCAACCAGGAAGACGGTAGTCCGCGTCCAGCGCGGTCATTGTGGTGACGGCGGCGGTCGTCCGATCTCAGCCGGTCGCGAGCAAACTCACCGATGAAGCCGCCGAAGCAATCACCGCGGCGCCGAGGATGATCCAGAGCGTATCGATCCGGGTCTTCAGCATGAGGCCGATGGTGGCGGCAGCGATCAGCAGCGTGAGCGGACCGGTGATGGCGGCTTCGGCGAGGGGGGCCGCCGCCGCGAGCAGCAAACCGGCGCTGGCCAGCACAACCGCTCGCAATACCGCCTTGACCCGGCGATGTTCCGCCCGGCGACCGACGAAATGCACCAGCGGAATGATGAGCAGCGCCGGGGTCGTCATGGCGAGCCAGCCCGCGACCGCGCCGGGGATTCCGCCCGCGAAATAGCCGACACTGACGACATATAGCCCCACCGGTCCCGGTGTGGCGCGGCTGATCACGACGGCCTCGTTCAACTGGCCGTCGGTGATGACAGAGCGCTGGACCACCAGTTCGTCGCGCACGATAGGCAGCGAGGCGAGACCGGCGAACGTGGTCATGGTCGCCTTGAGCAGCACGAGATACAGGACCACCAGATTCATGTTTTCCTCGGCGGCACGAGTAAACCCGCGACCGCCGCGAGCAGCAACACCTGCACCGGCGGCATCGACAGTACGGCATCGAGCGCAAAGGCCGCGCCGACAAACAAGGTCGGGTGCAACCAGTCGTCACGCTTCACGTAAGGCTTGGTGATCGTCCAGCCGGTCATGATGGTGATGCCGACAGCGGCCGCCATGGCGCCGTGGATCGCCACTGCACCGGTCGGGTTTTGGCTCAACCGGTCGAAGAAGATCGTGACCACGATCGCCAGCACGGAACACGGGATCGACGCCGCGGCGAGGGCCACCAGGGCGCCGGGCAGGCGTCGCACGAGCCATCCGACACCGGCGCAGAAGGCCAGCAGATTGGTTCCCGGGGTCAGGCGCGAGAGCGCGAAGCACAGGCCGAAGCGCGGCTCGTCGATCCAGGCGCGCCGTTCCACGATCTCGCGGTGGAGTACCGCGATGGTGGCGCTGCCGCCGCCGAACGTGAGATTGGCGTAGCGGACGAACACGGCACCGACGCGCCAGAAGGTGATACGGTCGGTCGTCATCCCGCCCCGCCGGTCACGATCTCGTTCAGCACCAGCGGAATCGCCGTCACCAGCGCCGATGCGGTGATGCCGAGCGGTCCGCCGAGCGTTTTCCGCAGGCGGTCGGCGGCAAGACCATGCACATGCACGGCAGCCTGCAACGCGTCGAATGGCGCTGCACCCTGGGCGATCAGCGCGCCCACCAGCCCGGCCAGCACGTCGCCGGTGCCGGCGCTGGCCAGGCCGGGATTGCCGCTGGTATTGATGCACCACATGCCATTGGCGGCGGCGCAGATGCTGCCCGCGCCCTTGAGTACGACCAAGGCATTGAGGCGTTGCGCCAGGCGAACGGCGGCGTCGATGCGATCAGCTTGAATCTCGGTAGTGGTTTCTTGCAGCAGCCGCGCAGCCTCGGCCGGATGCGGGGTGATCACGGTGGGCGCGAAGCGCCGCGCCACCTGCGATGCCAGGAGCGCGTCGCCGGCGATCAGATTGAGCGCGTCGGCGTCCAGCACTAGCGGCACCGTGACCTCGAGACTCGCTTGCAACACGCGCCGCGCCGCTTCGCTCTGCCCGAGACCGGGGCCGACCACCAGCACGGTGCCAGCGGCGCTGGCTTCGCGCACGGTGCGCAGCATCAACTCGGGCTGTGCTGGGTCGACGCTCGGTGCATCCTCGGCCAGCATGCCGGCAAGGACTTTTCCGGCGCCGGCGTGCAGGGCGGCGCGCGCCGCCAGCAACACGGCGCCGACCATGCCGGGTGCGCCGCCGATGATGCCGACGGTGCCGTAGCTGCCCTTGTGGCTGTTGGCGGTGCGCGGCGCGATTGCCCGCCGCACCACGCTGGCGTCGAGCACGATGCCAGCGGGTACATCGGCGTCGTTGGCACCCAGCCCGAGGCTGTCGATCACCACGCGCCCGGCGTGATCGGGGCCGTCGAGCGTTAGCAGGCCGGGCTTGAGCGCGATGAAGGTGATGGTGGTGGTTGCCCGCACGGCGCACCCCAGCACGCGCCCGGTGTCGGCGTCGATGCCGCTCGGGACATCGAGAGCGAGCACCGGAATGGTGGCGGCATTCATTCGCTCGATGGACTCGGCGAACACGCCGGTCACGGGGCGCGCGAGCCCGATGCCGAACAGGCCGTCGATCAGCAGGTCGGCGTCGAAGGCGGGTGGCAACGCGGTCAAAGTCGTTCCGCCGGACACCTGCCATGCCGCAAACGCCGCTGCCGCATCTGCTGGCATGCCTGCGGCGTCGCCAAGCAGTACCACCCGCACGTCGAGCCAGGAGTCGCGCAGATGGCGCGCCGCCACCAGGGCGTCGCCGCCGTTGTTGCCGGCCCCGGCCAGCACCAGCACGCGCGCGCCCGCGCTCAGCATCGCCCGCGCCTCGCGTGCGGCTGCCGCGCCCGCCCATGCCATCAGCGGCGGTGGGGGAACGGCGGCGATCGCGCGGCTCTCGATGACACGAATCTGTGCGGTGCGGAACACGCGTTGCGGGGCGGCCATGTCGATGGTGGTTCTCGTCCGGTTGGCAACGCCGTGAGTTTACCGCCCGGTGCCGGCGCCGCCGTGCCGGCGGCTTCGCTATAATTCACGATTGCCGTCCTGCTCCCCGATCCGTCTCATGGCCGTCCTGATGCAGTTGCGCGGGTGCGATGCGCTGTCGTCGTTTCGTCTGGAAAAACTCGCGTCTTCGCTGCGCGCCGCGATCCCGCGGGTCGCGGCGGTGTCCGCGGCCTATATCCACTTCGTCAAGCTCGACCGGGCGCTCGACGCCGCCGGGCGCAGGCGGCTGGAGCAGGTGCTCGAATACGGACCGGCCGCTTCGGCACCGGTCGACGGGTTGTCGTTCCTGGTTGCGCCGCGTCCGGGCACCATCTCGCCATGGTCGTCGAAGGCCACCGAGATCGCCCGCCAGTGCGGGCTCGATGCCGTGGCGCGGCTCGAACGTGGCGTCGAATACCGGATTCGGGCGACCCGCCGGCTGACCAGCGCGCAGAAGCAAGGCATCGCGGTCTTGATCCACGACCGCATGACCGAATCGGTGCTCGATGCCGGCACCGCACTGGAGCGCGTGTTCGCCGACGTGGTTGCGGAACCGGTCGCCACCATCGACCTGCTCGGCGGCGGCCGCGAGGCGATCGCAACGGCCAATCGCAGTCTCGGCCTGGCACTGTCTCCCGACGAGATCGACTATCTGGTCGATGCCTTCACTGCCGCGGGCCGCAATCCGACCGATGTCGAACTGATGATGTTCGCGCAGGCCAACTCCGAGCACTGCCGCCACAAGATTTTCAATGCGTCCTGGGTCATTGGTGGCGAACCTCAGGCGCACACGCTGTTCGGCATGATCCGTCATACGCATGCGACCACGCCCGCGCACACGATCGTCGCCTACGCCGACAATGCGGCAGTGATGGAGGGGGCGGAAGTCGCGAACCTCGTGCCCGGGGCCGACGGCATCTACCGGGCGCACCGTTCGCTCACGCACATCCTGATGAAGGTCGAGACCCACAACCATCCGACCGCCATCGCCCCGTTTTCCGGCGCGGCGACCGGCGCCGGCGGCGAGATCCGCGATGAGGGCGCCACCGGACGCGGCGCGCGACCCAAGGCCGGCCTGACCGGCTTCACCACATCGCACCTGCGCATTCCCGGCCACGGGCAACCCTGGGAGGCCGGCCTCGGTGGCAAGCCCGACCGCATCGTGTCCGCGCTCGACATCATGATCGAGGGGCCGATCGGCGGTGCCGCGTTCAACAACGAGTTCGGCCGTCCCAATCTGGCCGGCTATTTCCGCACCTACGAGCAGGTGGTCGGCGGCCGCATGCGCGGCTTCCACAAGCCGATCATGATCGCGGGCGGCCTGGGCAACATCGGCGCCGATCAGTCGTTCAAGGCCGATGTCCCCGATGGTGCGGCGCTGGTGCAGCTCGGCGGCCCGGGCATGCCGATCGGTCTCGGTGGCGGCGCGGCGTCCAGCATGGACACCGGCGCCAACAGCGCCGACCTCGACTTCGACTCGGTGCAGCGCGGCAACGCCGAGATGCAGCGCCGTTGCCAGGAGGTTATCGATCGCTGCCGCACCCTGGGCGCCGGCAGTCCGATCCTCTCCATCCACGATGTGGGCGCGGGTGGCTTGTCGAATGCCCTGCCCGAGATCGTGCACGGCGCCGGCCGCGGTGCGGTGTTCGACCTGCGCACGGTGCCCTCGGAAGCGCCGGGAATGTCGCCGCTGCAGATCTGGTGCAACGAATCGCAGGAGCGCTATGTGCTCGCGATCGATCCGGAGAAGCTCGCGGTGTTCGAGGCCTTCTGCCGGCGCGAGCGCTGTCCGTATGCCGTCGTGGGCCGCGCCACCACCCACGAGCGCCTGGTCGTGAACGATCCCCTGTTCGCCAATCGTCCGGTCGACATGGATCTCGAGGTGCTGCTGGGCAAGCCTCCGCGCACGCAGCGCGACGTCGAACGCGTCAAGGGCAGTGCGGCGCCTTTCGACACCTCGCGGCTCGACGTGCGCGAGGCGCTCGATCGCGTCCTGCGCTTTCCCGCGGTGGCGAACAAGTCGTTCCTGATCACCATCGGTGACCGCTCGGTCGGCGGCATGACCGCGCGCGATCAGATGGTCGGTCGTTGGCAGGTGCCGGTCGCCGATGTCGCCGTCACCGCGATGGGCTTCGATACCGTTCTCGGCGAAGCGATGGCGATGGGAGAACGCTCGCCGCTCGCAGTGATCGACGCGCCGGCATCAGGACGAATGGCGGTGGGCGAGGCGCTCACGAACCTGGCGGCGGCCCGCATCGGCGCCATCGCGCGCGTGAAGCTGTCGGCCAACTGGATGGCCGCGGCCGGCCAGCCGGGCGAAGACGCCGCGTTGTTCGACACCGTGCGAGCGGTCGGCATCGACCTGTGTCCGGCGCTCGGCATCAGCATCCCGGTCGGCAAGGACAGCCTGTCGATGCGCACGGCGTGGCGCGACGCCGACGGCGACCACGAGGTGACGTCGCCGGTGTCGCTGGTGATCACCGCCTTCGCACCGGTGATCGATGCGCGCGCGACGCTGACACCGGAATTGCGGCTCGACGCCGGCGAGTCGCGCCTGCTGCTGGCCGATCTCGGTGGCGGTCGCGATCGTCTCGGCGGCTCCGGTCTCGCGCAGGTCTATCAGGCGCTCGGGACGGAAGTGCCCGACGTCGACGATCCGGCACCGTTGCTGGCCTTCTTCGGCGTGATCCAGACCCTGCACGCCGATGACCGCCTGCTCGCGTATCACGATCGATCGGATGGCGGCCTCGTGGTGGCGCTGGCCGAGATGATGTTCGCGACCCGTGTGGGCGTGCACATCGACCTGGTGCCGCTCGCCCGATCTAACGGTATCATCGGCGCGCTGTTCGGCGAAGAACTCGGCGCGGTGTTGCAGGTGCGCACGCGAGACTTGGCGGCGGTGCGCGCGGCATTCGAGGCAGCCGGGCTGGGTTCGCATCTGCACGATATCGGCGCCATCGCGCGCGACGGCTATCTGCGAGTGGCGGTCGATGGCGCGCCGGTGCTCGACGCGCATGGTGTCGATCTGTTGCGGACGTGGTCCGAGACCAGCTACCACATGCAGCGCCTGCGCGATAACCCGGCGTGCGCCGACGCGGAGTTCGCCGCGATCGATGCAGTGGCTGATCCCGGGCTCGATGCGCACCTCACCTTCGATCCGGCCGCGCCACCGATGATAGTCACCGGCGCCCGGCCGCGTATCGCGATCCTGCGGGAGCAGGGCGTGAACGGACACCTCGAAATGGCGGCGGCGTTCGACCGTGCCGGCTTCGACGCCGTCGATGTTCACATGAGCGATGTGATCGAGGGTCGGCGCGAGCTGGCGGCATTTCGTGGCGTCGCGGCCTGCGGCGGGTTCTCGTATGGTGACGTGCTCGGGGCAGGCGAGGGCTGGGCCAAGTCGATCCTGTTCAATGCCCGGGCGCGCGACCAGTTCGGTGCATTCTTCGAGCGCAGCGACACGTTCGCGCTCGGGGTCTGCAATGGCTGCCAGATGATGAGCAACCTGCGCGACCTGATTCCGGGCGCGGGTCACTGGCCGCGCTTCGTGCGCAACCGCTCGGAGCAGTTCGAGGCGCGGCTGGCGATGGTGGAAGTGACGGCATCGCCGTCGCTGTTCTTCGCGGACATGGCCGGCAGCCGCCTGCCGATCGTCGTGTCGCACGGCGAGGGGCTCGCCGAGTTCGCGTCAGCGGCCCAGCGAAACACAGCGACGGCATTGACCGCCTTGCGATTCGTCGATGGCGCCGGCCGTCCGACCGAGATCTATCCCCGCAATCCGAACGGGTCGCCGGACGGCATCACCGGCCTGACCACGGCCGATGGCCGCTTCACCGTTCTCATGCCACACCCTGAACGGGTGTTCCGCACGCTGCAACTGTCGTGGCACCCGCGCGAATGGGGCGAGGATTCACCCTGGATGCGCATGTTCCACAACGCCCGACGCTGGGTCGGTTGAGGAGCCATCCCGGAGGGAGAAGGGAGCAGTAGACTTCCTTCTCCCCCGGGAGAGAAGGGAGCAGTAGACTTCCCTCTCCCCCGGGAGAGGGACCGAGGGTGAGGGAGGCTGAGCGACGTCGCCGATCGGCTTTTTTTCGAGATCCCGCCGCTTACTCGACCTTCGCACCCTTGCGCAGGCCGTCGATGAGTTCGTCACGCTGCCGGCTGATGAGCTGCTTGGCGACTTCTTCCTTGACCTGCTCGTAGGGCGGAAACGTCTGGTCGCGCACATCGTCGAGCCGGATGATGTGGAAGCCGTATTGGGTCTGCACCGGCGCCTTGGTCATCTCGCCCTTCTTGAGCGCCTTGACCGCCTCGGCGAACGGCTTGGCCAGATTGCTGCCATCGGACCAGTCGAGCTCGCCGCCCTTGACCTTGCTGCCGGCGTCTTCCGATTTCTTCTTGGCCACGTCTTCGAATTTGGCGCCCTTGGCGAGCATCGCCATCACCGCCTTGGCGTCGGCTTCCTTCTTGATCAGGATGTGGCGCGACTTGTATTCCTTGCCGTTGGGATCGAAGTTCTCGGTCTTGACCTTCTCGTATTCCTTCTTCAGATCTTCATCGGAAGGCTCGTGGTTCTTGAGGTAGTCCTCCAGATAAGTGGCCACCAGTACCTGCTGGCCGGCGAGATCGAGCTGGGTCTGGTAGTCGACGCGCTTGTCGAGGCCGATCTTGATGGCTTCCTGGCTGATGATCTCGCGGGTGATCAGCGCCTCGCGTATTTGCTTGCGGAAGTCTTCGCCGTCTTTCTGGCCCTGCGCCATCTGCATCTTGGCCACGAAATCCAGGCGCGCCTGCGGGATCGGCACGCCATTGACGACGGCCACGTTTTTGGCGGGTTCCTCGGCATTGCACGCCGACAGGGCGAGGATGCCGCTGATGCTCAGCAGCGCGATCGCCGATGACTTGAGGAAATGCATATCGAATCCTTCCGGAGGTGGCGAGGGGTTGCGGGCGGCTAGCCCGCAGGTAAGTGCGACGATCGGACCACCGACGGTGCGCTAAGTTGCCGGCGTCTGAACCTCCCGACGGTACTCGTCGGGGGTGCGTGCGGTGATGGCAAGCGCATGAATGCGAGTCGGCATCAAATCGCGGACGGCATCATACACGAGGCGATGTCGCGCCACGCCTGCCTTGCCGACGAAGGCGGCGGCCACGATCAGCACCTGGAAGTGGCCGCCGCCATCACGGGCACCGGCGTGACCGGCATGGGCGGCGCTGTCGTCGATCACGTCCAGAAGTTCGGGGGCGAGCGGCGCCAGGCGTTCACGCAGGAGAGTGACCAGATTCATGGCATCACGCCGGGAAGATCTGCTTGAAGGGCCGGACCGTGACCTTGCCGAAGACCCCCTCGGTCACGTACGCATCCGCGTTGATCCAGGCGGTTGCCGCTTCCAGCGACTCGAACTCGCCGATGATGAGGCTGCCCACCATGCCGGCGGGGCCGGGATCGGGGCTGTCGATACCGGGGATCGGGCCGGCCAGGATCAGCCGCCCGGACTGGATCAGTTCGTCGACATGTGCGAGGTGCGCCGACCGCGCGGCCATACGTCGCGGCAGACCGCCGGCAACGTCTTCACCGAAGATCATGTAGAGCATCAGTGTGCGCCAGGCAGCCCCAAGCGCACTGGCCCCCTCCGAGGGGGAAGGCGAAGCGCAGCGCAGCCTGGGGGTAAGAGTTTCACTATTTTCCCCCGTCGTCGGCGTAGCGCTGCAGCAGCAGCCCCTGGCCGAGCGCGAACACGAACATCAGCCCCATGCCGCCGAACAGCTTGAACTTCACCCACGCGCTCTCGGAAAAATTGAAGGCGACATACAGATTGAGCACGCCCATCAGCACGAAGAAGCCGACCCAGCTCAGGTTGACCTGGCGCCAGATCGGGTCCGGCAGGGTGAGTTGCGCCTCCATCATCTTGCGGATCAGGTTGCGTCCCAGCAGCAGGTCGGATACCAGCAGTACTGCGCCGAACACCCAGTAAAGCACGGTCGGCTTCCACTTGATGAACGTTGAATCGTGCAGCGCCAGGGTGAGCCCGCCCATGACGACGATAATGACCAGGCTGATCCACAGCATCTTGTCGACCGGGCGGCGCCGCGCCATCAGGTAGAGGACCTGCCCGATGGTGGCGACGATGGCGGCCGCGGTCGCCAGCAGGATGGGTCCCTGCGAGGGTTCGAAGTGGCTGTCGAGGCCAATCGCGGCCAGCAGGTTCGCGGTGAGCGAAACGGCCGTGTCCGGCACCCGCTCGGCGAGGGAGTACACGCCGAAGAAGACGAATACCGGGAACAGGTCGAAGATGAATTTCATGCCATGCTGATGGACGAAAAAAGTGCCGGATTATGGACGTTTGCGCCAACCCGTGTCCACGCCTGCCGGCGCCACCCTCGTTTGCAGTGCAATATCGATGCCCGGGAGAACAGCATGGCGATGGTAGGACTGGTCGAGTATGCCGACGCGAGTCCGGCAGTCAAGGCGGTGTACGACGACATCATGGCGACGCGCAAGGTCGACTGGATCAACAACATCTGGAAGGCGCTGGCGACACACCCACCCACGCTCGCGCGCATCTGGGCGCAGGTCAAGGCGGTGATGGGTCCCGGGACGCGCCTGGACCCGCTCACCAAGGAATTGATCTACCTGGCGGTCAGCATGACCAACAACTGCGAGTACTGCATCCATTCCCACGGGGCGGCCGCGCGCAAGCAAGGCATGGATGACGAGATGTTCGGCGAACTCGCCGCCATCGTGGCACTGGCCAACCAGACCAACCGGCTCGCGATCGGATACCAGATCGAGGTCGATCCGCAGTTTCGGCGCGAGGGCGGAAAGTGACCGCCGTGGCGGTGGCTGCCGTGGGGGAAACCGCGGATGCGGTGCTGGCCCGCCTGATCGACACGCGGTTCAGTTGCCGCGCATACCTGCCGCAGCCGGTGTCGCGGGCAATGCTCGAGCGCCTGTTCACGCTGGCGCGGCGAACCCCGTCCTGGTGCAACACGCAGCCATGGCAGGTCAGCCTCGTCTCCGGGGCGGCACTGGCGCAACTTGGCGCCGCGTTGTTTGCCGCGGCGGCTGCCGGTGAGCCGGCGCGACCCGACTTCGCTTTCCCACCCGGCTACGCCGGGGTCTATCGCGACCGCCGCAAGGTGTGCGGCGTGCAGCTTTATCGGGCGCTGGATATCGGTCGTGACGAGCCCGATCGCGCCCGTGAACAGTCGCTCGAGAATTTCCGGTTTTTCGGGGCGCCGCACGCAGCGTTCATCACCACCGATGCCGCGCTGGGCGTCTACGGGCTGCTCGACTGCGGCTTCTATGCGATGAGCCTGCTGCTGGCCGCTGCGGCCATCGGGATCGACAGCATCGCGCAGGCCGCGCTCGCGTCGTATCCCGATGTGGTGCGGACGCAGCTCGGGCTCGGCGCCGGTCGCCACGTGGTGTGCGGCATCTCGCTGGGCTATGGCGACCACGAGCACCGCATCAACGGCTACCGTACCGAGCGCGCGGCGCCCGACGAATCCGTCGCCTTCGTCGGCTGAGGTGACGCCCACCCCAGGCTGCGCTGCGCTTCGCCTTCCCCCTCCAGGGGGCGCAGCGTCCTCGGGGGACCCTGTGGGGAGGTGACGCCCACCCCCAGGCTGCGCTGCGCTTCG
>JANXYG010000076.1 GCA_025350245.1 Betaproteobacteria bacterium | reverse complement strand
CATCGAGCACCGTGTCGTAGGCGAACTCCGCATCCACCGCAACCGCCGTCGCGTGGCCGTTGATGTCGCGCAGTTCCAGCGCCGCCAGCGCTGACCCTGCCTGAAACAGGGCGGCTACCGCCAATGCCAACGTCACGCGCGCGGCAGGCGCGCCAAGACCTTTTATGTCATTCAACTTGCCTCCAGAAATGATGGTGTTGCTGGTTCGATCGGTTCGGGGGTTTGAAGGAGCACCGACGGCTTCTCCGTTTCCGGAAAAATGCTCTCGGTTGTGAAGTTACCCCCCCCAAAAAAATGTCAACGTCAATTATCGGCAACTACTGCCACCTTGCAAGTTTCGGATGGGCGATGGAGTTAGAGCTAGGCGACCACGCCTGCGCGCGGCCGCACCAACCGCAATACTGCACCCCGGCCAACAACGCGCTGGTTTCCCTCATCCCCGGCCCTCCCGGGGGAGAAGGGAGCAGAACACCTTGCCCCCCAGCGAAGCAGCAGGTCTTTCTGCGAAACAGCAGGCCTTCCTACGAAGCAGAAGGTCTTTCTGCGAAGCAGCAGATCTTCCTGCGAACAGCTTCCTGCCGCCTTTGAAAGGCATCGAGAGTGAGGCCCGCGCTCTCGGGGGAAGCGAAGCGATGCTCGACGAAGGGAAGCTCTGAAGCGAAGGGGCAGCGCCCACAGGGTCCCCCGAGGACGCTGCGCCCCCTCGGGGGAAGGCGTAGCGCAGCGCAGCCTGGGGGGGGGCGTCTCTCAGCCGGTCCGCTTCTGGAAGTCGGCGACGCGAAACCCCAGCGCCCATAACGCCCCGAAGTAGATGACCACGCCAGCGGCAACCAGCCCCGTGAGGCGCAGCGCCCGAGCCATGATGCTGCCTTGCAGCCAGGAGGAATCGGGGCCGGCGACAAGCCACAGGGAAACCCCAAGGATCGCGGCAGCGGCAGCGAGGCGCCACAGGAACTTCGCCCAGCCCTTGTTCGGCAGGTAGATGCGATGCTGGCGCAGCTTCGCGTACAGCAGCGCCGCATTCACGCACGCGCCGAGCCCGATCGAGAGCGCGAGACCGGCATGGCGAAACGGCCAGATGAAGGCGAGGTTCATCAATTGCGTGGCCGCGAGCGTCAGGAGCGCGATCTTCACCGGCGTGCGGATGTTCTGACGCGCATAGAAGCCCGGCGCGAGCACCTTGACCAGGATCAGTCCGAGCAGGCCGACGCTATAGGCAACCAGCGCCTGCCGTGTCATCTCGACATCGTGAGCATCGAAGGCGCCGTGATGGAACAAGGTGGCCACCAGCGGCACCGCCAGCACCGCCAGCGCGACGGTCGCGGGCACCGCCAGCAGCAGCGTCAGGCGCAGACCCCAGTCGAGCAATTGCGAAAACTCGCCGGTGTTGCCGTCGGCGTGGCTGCGGGCGAGACTGGGGAGCAGGATGGTACCGAGCGCCACGCCGAGCACGCCGGTCGGAAACTCCATCAGGCGATCGGCGTAGTAGAGCCACGAGACGCTGCCGGTCACCAGGAACGAGGCGAACACGGTATTGATCAGCAGCGAGATCTGGCCGACCGACACGCCGAAGATCGCCGGGCCCATCTGCCGCATCACCCGCCAGACCCCGGCGTCGCGCCAATCGAGGCGCAGGCGCGGCAGCATGCCGATGCGGCGCAGGAACGGCAACTGGAATCCGAGCTGGAGCAGGCCGCCGAACAGCACGGCCCAGGCGAGCGCCAGGATCGGCGGGTCGAAATACGGCACCAGCACCAGCGCGAACAGGATGAACGACAGGTTCAGCAGGGTCGGCGTGAATGCCGGTACGGAAAACCGGCTCCAGGTGTTGAGAATGCCGCCGGCGAGCGAGGTCAGGGAGATGAAGAAGATGTACGGAAAGGTGATCCTGAGCAGGTCGATGGTGGTGCGAAACTTGACCGGGTTCGCGGCAAAGCCCGGCGCACTGAGGTAGACGATGACCGGCGCGGCGAGCACCCCGAGCACGGTGACCAGGAGCAGCACCAGGGCCAGCAAGGTGGTGACGTGATCGACCAGATCGCGGGTCTCGGTTTCGCCCCGGCGATTGCGGTACTCGGCCAGGATCGGCACGAATGCCTGGGAGAAGGCGCCTTCCGCGAACACCCGCCGCAACAGGTTGGGGAGCTTGAACGCCACGAAGAAAGCGTCGGTGGCCGCACCGGCCCCGAAAACCCGGGCGATGGCGGCATCCCGGACGAATCCGAGGATTCGGGACACGAAAGTCATGCTGCTGACAGTCGCCAGCGCCTTGAGAAGGTTCAACGTGGATGGTCGGGAAGGTGCAGCCTGGCGGGATCCTGGGGCGCGGGGCAGCGGCTGGAACCTTGCGTCACCCTGCGAAGCGCCGTATTATTGCGCCCTTTTTGGAAATTCCCAAGGGATCGGACACATGGCCAATTCGGCTCAGGCACGCAAGCGCGCACGTCAATCGGAGACCCGGCGCCAAGGCAACATGGCACTAAAATCCGAAATGCGCACCGCAATGAAGAAAGTCCGCAAGGCGATCGACGCTGGCGACAAGACTGCCGCCCAGGCGGTTTTCCAGAGCGCCCAGTCGACCATCGACTCGATCAGCGGCAAAGGCATTTTTCATCGGAACACGGCATCGCGCAACAAGAGCCGTCTGGCCGCCGCCATCAAATCGATGGCCTGAGGCGGTGCTCCCGGTGGGCCACGGCAAGACCGGGCAGTTGCGGTTCCCGTTGATCCACTTCCGCTAGCGCCGGGCCCGTCCCGGCGATGCCGCCACCCGCACTGCGTGGTGGCGGTTTGTTTTTGCGGCGGTCGTGGTATCGGGCGGCGAGCAGCCGGGCACCGGGTTTTTCTTGCATGCAGGGTGGGAATCGGCACAATAGCTTCACTCACACGACACCCGCACGGCGGCATTCAGAGTCGCCATGCTGCTTTCCGGGACGGCGATCCTCCATGCAGCACCTGATGAACACCTACGACCGCCTGCCGGTCGCGTTCTCCCACGGCGAAGGCGTATGGGTCTGGGATGTCGACGGCAGACGCTACCTCGATGCGCTCACCGGCATCGCCGTCACCGGCCTGGGTCACGCGCATCCCGGCGTGGTCGGTGCGATCAGCCGTCAGGCGTCGCGGATGATCCACGCCTCCAACTTGTATCGCATTCCGGAGCAGGAGCGGCTCGGCGACCAGCTCGCGTCCGTCGCCGGCATGGATCGCGTGTTCTTCTGCAATTCGGGTTGCGAGGCCAATGAAGCCGCGATCAAGCTCGCCCGGCTGCATGGACACCACCGGAACATCGGCCAGCCGGTGATCGTGGTCATGGAGAAGGCCTTCCACGGCCGCACCATGGCAACCCTGTCGGCTACCGGTAGCCGCAAGGTCCAGGCCGGCTTCGAACCGCTCCTGAGCGGGTTTGCCCGGGTTCCGTACCAGGACCGCCAGGCGATCGAGCAGGTCGCCGCCAACAATCCGAACGTGGTGGCCGTGCTGGTGGAGCCGGTCCAGGGCGAAGGCGGCATCAACATCGCGGCGGATTCCTACCTGCAGTACCTGCGCGAACTGTGCAACCGGCATCACTGGCTGCTCATGGTCGACGAGGTGCAAAGCGGCATGGGCCGTACCGGTCGATGGTTCGCGCACCAGCACAGCGGCATCACCCCGGACGTGATGACGCTCGCGAAGGGGCTGGGCAACGGCATGCCGATCGGCGCCTGTCTCGCGCATGGCGCCGCCGCCGAAGTGTTCACGCCCGGCAAACATGGCTCCACCTTCGGTGGCAACCCGCTTGCCTGCGCCGCGGCGATCGCCACGCTGGAGGCCATCGAGGCCGAGGGCCTGATGGAAAATGCCACCCGCATCGGCGGGCTGATCCGCGCCGGCCTCGCCGAGCGTCTGGGTGGCCTGGATGGGGTCCGCGCCATCCGCGGCAAGGGCCTGATGATCGGCATCGAACTCGATCGGCCTTGCGGCGACCTGGTGCACGCAGGGCTGGAAGCCGGCCTGCTGATCAATGTCACGGCCGACACCGTGGTGCGCCTGCTGCCCGCGCTGATCATGCGGCCCGACGAAGCGCACGAACTGGTGCAGCGCCTGGCGGCCATCATCCGGCGTTTTCTTCAGATGGAGACCCCGGCCGTCGTCGCGGACTGATTCGGTCCTGCCCCCGCGGCGTGGCTTCACCATGAAGCCCCTCGAGCACTTCCTCCGTTTCAACGACCTGACCCGCGACGAGTTCGAGCATCTGTTCGAACGCACCCGCTGGATCAAGGACCAGTTCAAGCGCTACCAGCGCTACTGGCCGCTGGCCGACCGGACGCTGGTCATGATCTTCGAAAAGGCATCGACACGTACGCGGCTGTCGTTCGAGGCCGGGATGCACCAGCTCGGCGGTGCCGCCATCTACCTCAACACACGCGATTCGCAGCTAGGCCGTGGTGAACCGGTGGAAGACGCCGCCGAGGTGATCTCGCGGATGTGCGACGTGGTCATGATCCGCACCTTCGAGCAGGACATCATCGAGCGCTTCGCGGCCCATTCGCGGGTGCCGGTGATCAACGGGCTGACCAACGAATACCATCCGTGCCAGACCATGGCCGACATCTACACCTACATCGAACACCGCGGGTCGATCCAGGGTGCCACCGTCGCCTGGATCGGCGATTCGAACAACGTCTGCAACACCTGGCTCCAGGCGGCCGAGGTCTTCGATTTCAACGTCCATGTCTCGACGCCCCCGGGCTACGAGGTCGAGCCGGAACGGGCGGGCTGCCACGGCACCCGCCACTACGAGCAGTTCGCCGACCCCATGGACGCCGCACGCGGCGCCGATCTGGTCACCACCGATGTCTGGACCAGCATGGGATTCGAGGCCGAGGATGAAGAGCGGCGGCGCGATTTCCACGACTGGCAGGTCGATACCGAGATGATGCGCGCCGCGAAACCGGAGGCGCTGTTCATGCATTGCCTCCCGGCCCATCGCGGCGAGGAAGTCGCGGCGGATGTCATCGACGGCCGCCAGAGCGTGGTCTGGGATGAGGCCGAGAATCGCATGCACACCCAGAAGGCGCTGCTCGAGTATCTGCTGCTCGGCCGGATCGAAAAACCGTAGGAACGACGCATGATCCACGATGTCGCACTGCCGGACGTACCGACCACCCGCCAACGGAGAAGCCTGCCATGAATGCCATCACCCGTTTTCTCGCCACCGCCCTGCTGCTGTCCTGCAATGCCATGCTTTCGGCTCACGCTGCCGACGGCTACATCCTCGACCAGAAGGGTTGCAAGATCGTCAACCCGGCGCCGCGCGCTGAAGAGACCGTGACCTGGTCGGGCGCTTGCAGCAAGGACGGCCTGGCCGAGGGCAAGGGCACCCTGCAATGGTTCCAGTCGGGCGTCGCCGACGAACAGTACCAGGGTGACATGGAGCGTGGCTTCGCCCACGGCAAGGGCATGCTGACCATGGTCGACGGCGGCCGCTACGAGGGCGACTGGGCCGAGAGCAGGAAGCAGGGCGAAGGCACCTACTTCGCGCCCGACGGCAGCATCTACAAGGGTGGCTGGAAAGACGACAAGCCGCACGGCGCGGGCGCCTATCGCACGCCCGAAGGCAAGGTGCAGCGCGGCGAATGGAACAACGGCAAGTACCAGAGCAAGGACGGTGACGATGACGATGATGACGACACCAAGTCCAAGCCGGCCCCCAACAAGACCTGAACCCAACGGACCCTGAAACGTGACCAGCAAGAAGAAACCCGAGATTCGCAAGGTCGTGCTCGCCTATTCGGGCGGGCTCGACACCTCCGTCATCCTCAAGTGGCTGCAGGACGTCTACCAGTGCGAGGTCGTGACCTTCACGGCCGACATCGGCCAGGGTGAGGAAGTCGAGCCGGCACGCCAGAAGGCCCTGCAGATGGGCATCAAGCGCGACAACATCTTCATCCAGGATCTGCGCGAAGAGTTCGTCCGCGATTTCGTGTTTCCCATGTTCCGCGCCAACACGGTGTACGAGGGCGAATACCTGCTCGGCACCTCGATCGCACGGCCGCTGATCGCGCAACAACTGATCGAGATCGCCCGCAAGACCGGCGCCGACACGATCTCGCATGGCGCCACCGGCAAGGGCAACGACCAGGTGCGCTTCGAACTCGGCGCCTACGCCCTGATGCCGAACGTGAAAGTCATCGCGCCCTGGCGCGAATGGGATCTGCTCTCGCGCGAGAAACTGCTGGCCTATGCCGACCAGCACGGCATCCCGGTCGACTTCAAGAAACGCAAGGGCGGCGCGCCCTACTCCATGGACGCCAACTTGCTGCACATCAGCTACGAAGGCGGCATTCTCGAAGACCCCAACTTCGCCCCCGAAGACTCGATGTGGCGCATCACCGTGTCGCCCGAGAAGGCGCCGGCGAAACCGCAGATCATCGAACTCGATTATGCCGGCGGCGACATCGTCGCCATCGACGGCAAGAAGATGAGTCCGGGCAAGGTGCTGGCCGCGCTCAACGTCATCGGCGGCAAACACGGCATCGGGCGCCTCGACATCGTCGAGAACCGCTATGTCGGCATGAAGTCGCGCGGCTGCTACGAGACCCCGGGCGGTACCATCATGCTCAAGGCGCACCGCGCGATCGAATCGATCACGCTCGACCGCGAAGTGCTGGCGCTGAAAGACGATCTCATGCCGCGCTACGCGCGCATGATCTACAACGGCTACTGGTTCAGCCCGGAGCGGCAGTTGCTTCAGGGCCTGATCGATGCCTCGCAGGCCACCGTCAACGGCCGGGTGCGGCTCAAGCTCTACAAGGGCACCATCATGTGCGTGGGTCGCGAATCGAAGACCGATTCACTGTTCGACGCGCGCATCTCGACTTTCGACGACGACGGCGGCGCCTACAACCAGGCCGATGCGGCCGGCTTCATCAAGCTCAATGCCCTGCGCATGCGCATCGCCGCCAGCCGCAAGAAACCGCGCCGATGATCGCAACAGCTAGGGCTGACAGTCCTCGTCGCGGCAGGCGCTGCACCGTATGACCACCATCGCCGTCGTCCGCAAGAACGGCATCGCCGCGATCGCCGCCGACACGCTCACCAAATGGGGTTCGGCCAAGGAATCGGCCACCTACATTCGCAACCACGAGAAGATCTTCCATGTCGGCGACAGCCTCATCGGGGTGACCGGCAATGCGACCTTCAAGCACATCGTGACCGACTATTTCGACAGCCTCGAAGTGCCGCCTGTACTCGACTCGGTCGCCGCGATCTTCCGCGTCTGGAACCGCCTGCATGGCGACTTCAAGGATCGCTACTTTCTTCAGCCCGAGGAAGACAAGGACGATGCGATCGAGAGCACCCGTATGGATGTCCTGATCGCCAACACGCGTGGCATCTTCGGCGTCTCGGCCCAGCGCACGGTGCAGGAGTTCTCCCGCTTCTATGCGTACGGCAGCGGCGGCGATTACGCGCTCGGCGCGCTTTACTCGGCCTACGAGCGTTCCGACCTCGACGCCGAAGCGCTTGCCCGGCACGCGATCACGGCTGCGGCCGAATTCGATGACGGCACCGGGCTACCGATCCAGAGCTTCACCCTGACGCTGAAATGAAACCACCCCCCCTGGCTTCGCTGCGCCAGCGGACGCCGGCCGCTGGCAGGCCCGGCGCGCACTGAGGACCCATTCATGCCAACGTTCGACATCGTCTCGGAAGTGGACCAGGTCGAAGTGCGCAACGCGCTCGACCAGACCAACAAGGAAGTCTCGACACGCTTCGACTTCAAGGGCTCTGACGCCCGCGTCGAGGCTGCCGAGAAAGTGCTCACGGTCTTTGCCGACGACGATTTCAAGCTCGAACAGGTGCTCGACATCCTCACCGCCAAATTGTCCAAACGCGGTGTCGACGTACGTTGCATCGATCTGGGCAAGATCGAGAAGATCGGCGGCAACAAGGTCAAGCAGACCGTCACCATCAAAACCGGCGTCGAAACGGCGCTGGCCAAGAAGATCGTGCAGCACATCAAGGACAGCAAGCTCAAGGTGCAGGCGAGCATCCAGGGCGACGCCGTGCGCATTTCGGGCGCGAAGCGCGACACCCTGCAGGACGCTATCGCCCTCGTGAAGAAATCGATCACCGACTTCCCCCTCCAGTACCAGAATTTCCGTGATTAACGACGCCCCCCAGGCTGCGCTGCGCTTCGCCTTCCCCCCACTGGGGGGCGCAGCGTCCTCGGGGAACCCTGTGGGCGCTGCCCCTTCGCTTCCCGAACTTCCCGCTGCGTTCGCCAGATGCGGCCTTCACCTTCGCGAACAAAGGCTCTACCGCTTCAGGCCTTCGAGCCAGCGGTCATACAGGCGCCCCGCCACCACATGCAGGTCAGCGACCTTGCGCGCCATCTCCGACCGCATCTGCGCCGGTTGCTGGACCGCGGGCCCGGCACTCTGGCCGATCTCGTCCTGACCGACGTCGAGCCAGGTGTCGATCAGGCGCTCGGTCATTTCCACGTGACACTGCATGCCCAGATGCTTGCCGATCGCATAGCCCTGGTTGTCGCAATACCGGCTCGCCATTATCTTCGTGGCGCCGGGCGGCAGCGAGAACGTCTCGCCGTGCCAGTGAAACGACTCGAACCCCGTGATGTCGCCGAACCAGTGGCGTGCCACGTCGTTGCCCTCGATCGTGATGCGCCCCCAGCCGATCTCCTTGGTCGGGTTCTTGCTCACGACACCACCGAGCGCCTTGGCGATAAGCTGGCCGCCGAGGCAGTGGCCGAGCATCGGTACGTCGTCGCGCCCGGCCTGGCGGATGAGCGACAGCACCGGCTGGATCCACGGCAGATCGTCGTTCACGCTCATGGGGCCGCCCATGAACACCAGACCGCTGTACGCTTCGAGCGTGACGGGTATTGCATCGTCGGCATCGATGGCGATGATCCGATACGGAATGCCCCGGGCCTCGAGATGGGCACCGAAATAACCGGGGCCCTCGGTGGGGGAGTGTCTGAAAATGGCGACAGGCTTCATCTGCAGGCGACGAAAATTGACCAAATGGCGTAGTGAGATTATTGCAATTGCGGTCGTGTGGCCAGGGCTTGCGCTGCCCGCCATGGCCACCGACGTGAGCGTGGTCGGGCTGTTTTCCAACAAGGCCATCGTGACCATCGATGGCGGCAAGCCCAAGACCCTCACCGCCGGGGATGCTGCGCAAAACAACGTGCGCCTGATCAGTGCCACGGCCGACGCCGCCGTTTTCGAGATCGATGGCAAGCGCCGCACGCTCGCCATCGGCCAGGGAATCTATTCGGCGCTGCAGCCGCGGGGGCATCCGGTGGTGACGCTCAACGCCGACAGTGCCGGCCACTACATCTCGACCGGCTCGATCAACGGCGGCACCGTCAAGTTTCTGGTCGATACCGGCGCCACCATGGTGTCGCTGGGAGCCTCCGACGCGAAGCGGCTGGGCATCGACTACGAGAAAGGCCAGCGCGGCACCAGCAACACGGCCAACGGCATCGCCATGGTCTATCGCGTAAAGCTCGACGCCGTGAAGGTGGGCAACATCGCGCTGACCAATGTCGACGGCGTGGTCCACGAATCGAGCGACATGCCGTTCGTGCTGCTGGGCATGAGCTTTCTCGGCCGGCTGGAGATCCGGCAGGATGGGCAGCAGATGACCCTGCTGCAGAAATACTGAAACCAGGGACCGCGCTCACGCGAAGGGGCAGCGCTCACAGGCCCTCCCGAGGAAGCTGCGCCTCCTGAGAGAAGGCGTAGCGGGACCGCAGCCTGGGGGGTGGGGGTCAGCGCTTGTCGCGCTCGATCAGGGCGTAGGCCGAGTGGTTGTGGATCGACTCGAAGTTCTCGCTCTCGACCACGTAGGAATCGATCCGGGGGTCGTCGTTCAGCGTCATCGCCACGTCGCGGACGAGGTCTTCCACGAATTTCGGATTGTCGTAGGCGCGCTCGGTGACGTATTTCTCGTCCGGGCGCTTGAGCAACCCGTAGAGTTCGCACGACGCCTGCTCCTCGGCCATGCGGACCAGATCCTCGATCCACACGAAGTCGCTGGTGCGCACCGTGATCGTGACGTGCGAACGCTGGTTGTGGGCACCGTAATCCGAAATCTTCTTCGAGCACGGGCACAGGCTGGTGACCGGCACCACGACCTTGATGGTCTGGATGTAGTCGGTGGCGGTGATCTCGCCGGCGATCGTCACTTCGTAGTCCATCAGGCTCTTGACACCCGAAACCGGCGCCGCCTTGTTGATGAAATACGGGAAGGTCATCTCGACGTAGCCCGATTTCGCTTCCAGGCGCTCGACCATGTGGCGGAGCATGTTCTCGAACGACTCGACCGAGATCTCGCCCTCGTGACTATTGAGAATCTCGACGAAGCGGGACATGTGCGTCCCCTTGAAGTTGTGCGGCAGGTGCACGTACATGTTGAACGTGGCCACCGTGTGCTGCACCCCGGCGTTGCGGTCGCGCACGCGCACCGGATGCCGGATGGCCTTGATGCCCACCTTGTCGATGGCGAGCTGACGCGTATCAACTAAGCTCTGGACGTCTGGAATGGGCAGTTTTTCAGGTGAATTCATCAGAATGATCCTCGCAACCTGGGGCTCATCATTGGAGTATAGGCCGCCTGGCGTCCGGTCAGCGGTGCAGCCGCGCCTGGATCGACCGGAGGATTCCTGCCGCGTCGAGCCCGCACAACCGCAGCAGCAGCGCCGGATCGCCGTGATCGACGAAACGATCAGGCAACCCGAGTTGTAGCACATGGTGCTGCCGCCCCTGCTTTGCAAGCACTTCGGTCACCGCGCTGCCGGCGCCGCCGGCGACTGCGTTTTCCTCGACCGTGACGATCAGGTCGTGGCTGTCGGCCAGCTCGGCGATGAGCGCCGCGTCGATGGGCTTGACGAAGCGCATGTCGGCCACCGTGGCGTCGAGCGATTCGGCCGCGACCAGCGACGGTCCGACCATCGACCCGAACGCCAGGATCGCAATGCGCTTCCCGGCACGCCTGACGATCCCGCAGCCGATGTCGAACGAGGTCATGGCCTGCTCCGGAACCACGCCCGGCCCCGCGCCGCGCGGGTACCTCACCGCCGCGGGTGTCCCCAGGGTGCAGGCGGTGTACAGCATCTGCCGACACTCGTTCTCGTCGCTGGGGGCCATCACCGTCATGTTGGGCAGGCAGCGCAGGAAGGAAAGATCGAAGGTGCCGTGGTGCGTCGGCCCGTCGGCGCCCACCAGGCCACCGCGATCGACCGCGAACACCACCGGCAGGTTCTGGATGCAGACATCGTGGATCAGTTGATCGTAGCCGCGCTGCAGGAAGGTCGAGTAGATGGCGACCACCGGCTTGAGGCCCTCGCAGGCCAATCCGGCGGCGAACGTGACGGCATGCTGTTCGGCAATGCCCACGTCGAAGTAGCGGTCGGGATACTCCTGCGAATAGCGCACCAGACCCGAGCCCTCGCGCATCGCGGGGGTGACGGCGACGATACGCCTGTCCTTCGCCGCCATGTCGCACAGCCAGTCGCCGAACACCTGCGTGTAGGTGGGCTTGCCGCCGCCCTTCGGCACGATGCCGACCACAGGGTCGAACTTCGACACGCCGTGGTACAGGATCGGGTCGTCTTCCGCTACCGGCATGCCCTTGCCCTTGCGGGTGACGACGTGCAGCAGCTGCGGGCCGTCGAGCTTGCGGATGTTGGTCAGGGTCGACACCAACGCGTCGATGTCGTGTCCGTCGATCGGGCCGATGTAGTTGAAGCCGAAGCCCTCGAACAACGTGCCACCGGTGACGATGCCCTTCATCGTCTCCTCAGCCCGGCGCGCGAGCGCTCGGATCGGCGGCACCACGCCGAGCACCTTGTCGCTCGCCCGGCGCGCGGCCGCGTAGAAGCGCCCCGACAGCAGCCGCGCCAGGTAGTTGTTCAGCGCCCCGACGTTCTCCGAGATCGACATGTCGTTGTCGTTCAGGACCACCAGCAGGTTCGCGTCCATCGCGCCGGCGTTGTTGAGTGCCTCGAAAGCCATGCCGGCGGTCATCGCGCCATCGCCGATGATGGCGACCGCGCGACGCGCCTCGCCCGCCAGCCGCGCGGCGACGGCCATGCCGAGCGCGGCGCTGATCGAGGTGCTCGAATGCGCCGTCCCGAAGGTGTCGTAGGGACTTTCCTCACGCCGCGGAAAGCCGGCGATGCCGCCGTGCTGGCGCAGCCCGGCCATGCCGACGCGCCGCCCGGTCAGGATCTTGTGGGCATAGGTCTGGTGCCCGACATCCCACACCAGCCGGTCGTGTGGGGTGTGGAACACGTAGTGCAGCGCCACGGTGAGCTCGACCGTGCCCAGATTCGACGCCAGGTGGCCGCCGGTGGACGACACCGATTCGACGATGAAGTCGCGCAGCTCCTTGACGAGCTGCGGCAACCGTCGCCGATCGAGCTTGCGCAGGTCGGCCGGGTCGCCGATCGATTCGAGCAATTGGTAGGTCATCAGGACTTCCGCTCAACGATGTAGCGGCCCAGTTGGGAGAGGCGGCTACCGCCGGCACCGAGCGGCTCGAGCGCCGCGAGGGCATCGGCCAGCAGTTCGTCGGCGAAGCGGCGGGCGGCCTCGGCGCCGAGCACGCTCACGTAGGTTGGTTTATTGAGTCTGGCGTCCTTGCCGGCGGTCTTGCCGAGCGTCGCGGAAGTCTCCGTGGCGTCGAGCACGTCATCCACCACCTGGAAGGCAAGGCCGATCCGCTGAGCGAACCGCTCAAGGGCCTCGGCGACGGTATCGAAACCGTTGCCGCAACGCGCACCCAGCAGGATCGCAGCGCGGATCAGCGCACCGGTCTTGTGGCCGTGCATGAATTCGAGTTCGGGCAGCGACAGGCTGCGTCCCAGGCTCGCGAGGTCGACCGCCTGCCCACCGGCCATGCCACGGGAGCCGGTGGCATGCGCCAGCAGGCCGCTCATCTCGTGCTGCGTGTCCGGCGCATCGGCGAGCGGTGCCCGGGAAATGGTTTCAAAGGCGAGGCTCTGGAGACTGTCGCCGACCAGCAGCGCCGTCGCTTCGTCGTACTGCACATGGACCGTGGGCTTGCCCCGCCGCAGGACATCGTCGTCCATGCAAGGCAGATCGTCATGGACCAGTGAATAGGCGTGGATGAGCTCGACGGCAGCGGCAGCGCGATCGACGCGCGCCGGATCCGCACGGACGATTTCGCCGGCAGCGTAGGCGAGCAGCGGCCGCACGCGCTTGCCCCCGCCGAGCACGGCGTAGCGCATGGCGTGGTGCAGTCGTGCCGGCGGGACATCGGCCGCGGGCAGCGTCGCTGCCAGCACGGTCTCGATGCGCGCCTGGCGCGCCTGCATCCAGCCCTGGAGGTCAGTCGGAGGCGTCGGCACCGGGGAGGTCCCGCAGGATGTCGCCTTCGAGCACCTTGACCTGCTGCTGTGCGTCGTCGAGCGCGGCCTGGCAGTAGCGCAGCAGTTCCGCGCCGCGCCGATAGGCCGCCAGCGACGCCTCCAGCGCCATCTGCCCGCCCTCCATCGAACGGACGATGCCATCGAGCTCGGCGAGTGCGGCTTCGAAGTTCTGCGGCGGTTTGGGTTCTGTGGCCTTGGCCATGGGATGCCTGTGGGCGGAGAGGATCGGATGCGGACCCGAATCTACCCGATGGGCTCTTGCAGGGTCAACGCACGGTTGATTCGGCGCATTGCCGATGCGCTTGACAAATCGAGGCTCGACCGGGAATTTCTGCTTGCCCCGCGGGTTTTTTGGGGGGACACTATTTCGCTGAAGGATCGCTTCGATGGGGCGGTCCTTTTGTTTTTCACTCACGAAACCGGAGGACCCCCAGGGATCATGACCGATCTGGCCAACGTTGCGGCTCTCGCCCGTACCCCCACCCAGCTGCCGCTCGGCTGGTATTTCGATCCGGCAGTCCTGCGGGCGGAAACGCGACTGGTGTTCGACGCCGGACCCGGCTATGTCGGTCACGAACTCATGGTGCCCAACCCCGGCGACTACCACGCGCTGGAATCGATGGCCAATGGCAAGACGCTCATTCGGAACGCCAACGGCGTCGAACTGCTCAGCAACGTGTGCCGGCATCGCCAGGCGATCATGCTGAAGGGTCGTGGCAACGTCGCGGGCGGCATCGTCTGCCCGCTGCATCGCTGGACCTACGACACCGCCGGCAAGCTGCTGGGCGCGCCCCATTTCCCCGGCAATCCGTGTCTCGATCTGGGCAAGACGCCCTTGCAGAACTGGAAGGGCCTGCTGTTCACCGGCAAGCGCGACGTCGCGGCCGACCTGGCCCGCCTCGGTGTCACCGGAAACCTCGACTTCTCCAATCACGTACTGGATCGGGTCCATCAACACGACTACCCGGTCAACTGGAAGACATTCATCGAGGTCTACCTCGAGG
Source organism: Betaproteobacteria bacterium (assembly GCA_025350245.1). Taxonomy (GTDB): domain Bacteria; phylum Pseudomonadota; class Gammaproteobacteria; order Burkholderiales. The sequence continues at coordinate 9,596 of JANXYG010000076.1, read as the reverse complement.
ACTACCATGTGGTCCCGTTTCATCCGGGGCTGGGCCGGTTCGTCGATTGCGACCGGCTGCACTGGGAGTTCGGCCACTGGTACAGCGTGCAGACCGTGGGGGTCTTCGACCAGCTCTCGAGCCCCGGCACCAAGGCCTATCAGCGCTGGCACGAGCAGGTGCTGCGCCAGTCCGGCAGCGACGGCCCGCCGCACGGCGCGATCTGGCTCACCTACTACCCGAACGTCATGGTCGAGTGGTATCCGCACGTGCTGGTGATCTCGACGGTCATCCCGCGCGGCCCGGAGTCCTGCACCAACGTCGTCGAGTTCTACTACCCCGAGGAGATCGCGGCGTTCGAGCGCGAATTCGTCGAAGCCGAACAGGCCGCCTACGCCGAGACCTCGCACGAAGACGAAGAAATCTGCCTGCGCATGCACGAGGGCCGCCGGGCACTCTGGTTGCGCGGCGACGAGGAGTTCGGTCCCTATCAGTCGCCGATGGAAGACGGCATGGTCCACTTCCACGAATTCCTGCAGCGCGAGGTGGGGCCGGCCATCGTCGATGCGGATGCCCCTTCGCGCTGAACAAACATAGACCTTGCCATGTCCGCCTCTCCCCTCATCTCGGTAGCCACGCTGGTACCGTTGCTCACCGACGACCGCGTGGTCGTCTTCGATTGCCGTCACGATCTGGCAAAACCCGGCGCCGGCGAGCAAGCCTATGCGATCTCGCATCTGCCGGGCGCGCGGTTCGCGCACCTCGATCGCAACCTGTCCGGTCCGATGACGGGGCGCAACGGCCGTCACCCGCTGCCGGACCCGGCCGTGTTCACGGCATGGCTCGGCACCCAGGGGGTTTCCAACGAGACCCGGGTGATCGCGTATGACGGCGCAGGCAGCGCGTACGCCGCCCGGCTGTGGTGGATGCTGAGCCGGTGGCTGGGGCATCGCGATGTCCTCGTGCTCGACGGCGGCTGGGAAGCCTGGGTCGGGTCGGGCCAGCCGGTCACTGCGGCCCCGCCGACCATCAAGCCGGTCGGATTCGTCGCCACCGTCGATCCCGCCACCGTGGTCGGCGCGAACGACGTGCTGGCGGCCATCGGCAATCCTGCCCTGCAACTGATCGACGCCAGGGCCAACGACCGCTTCCATGGCCAGAACGAAACCATCGATCCGGTCGCCGGGCACATTCCGGGCGCCCTGAATCGCGTGTTCCGCGACAACCTCGATGCGGCGGGCTGCTTCAAGCCGGCCGGCGAGCTGCGTGCCGGCTTCGAATCGCTGATCGGCACCCGCCCGCTCGGAGCCATCGTGCATCAGTGCGGCTCGGGCGTCACGGCAGCCCACAATCTGCTCGCGATGGAGATCGCGGGCATGACGGGCACGCGCCTGTACCCCGGCTCGTGGAGCGAGTGGTGCGCGGATCCTGCGCGTCCGGTGGAACGGTAGCGCGGTTCAGTTCAGTTGTACGCGCTCGCCGAACGGCACCTGGCCGCGCCCCTTCACCAGCCATAGCACCGGATAGTCGGGCGACATCGCCGGAAACTCACCCTGCGCGTCGGTGAAGTAGATCAGCAGGTCCGGACGCGGCAGCTCGCGCTCGATCCATTCGAACACCGGCGTGAAGCGCGTCCCGCCGCCACCCGACAGCCGACCGGGCAGTGTCACCTGCTCCCACGGCGCGAATCGCCAGGGTCCATCCGCCGCCAACCTTTCGTCGCAAGCGTGCACGACGACCTCGGCGCGCACCTGCCCTTTCAGCGCGTCGAGTTCAGCCGCGAATTCCATCAGTTCCTCGTGCGTGATCGAACCACTGGTGTCGAGCACCGCCACCAGTCGCAGCGACCCGGTCGCGAGCCTGGGCAGGATGGCGGCGCCCTCCCGACGGCTGCCGCGCGCGAAGCTGTGGTCTTCGCGGGCCAGCTGCGACAGATGCCGCGCCAGCAACGCGCGCCACGGCAACGTGGGCTCGATGATGCCCTCCAGCGCACGCAGCCACGAATCACCCAGGCGCCCGGCCTCGCGCGCCGCCTGCGCGGCGGTTGCCACCCGGCTTTTCCACTGCTGCTCCAGGGCAAACGCGGCGGCCTCACCGAGGATGGGAAGCTGCTGCCGATTTCCCGGCCGGTGTTTGCGCGCGGCGATCCCGGCGTCGTTCCAGGTGCCTTCCGCGTCTTCGATGACCGCACCCGATGGTGACCCAGCAGGTGCAGTCGCCGATGCGCGCTGAGCGGCAGCGGCGAGACGCTGCTCACCGAGCTGGCCGATCAGGCCATCGGCCCCGGCATCGCGCGCCGACGGATGGCGGTCGAACGTCTGCTCCAGGGTGTCGGCGGGAATCAGCGGGTAGATCTCTTCGGCCCCGAGGCCCCGGAACGCCGGATTGGCGAGCGCATCGGGCGGCAGGACGACACCATCGTCGGCCAGCATGAGGTTGACGGCGTGATCGCACGCGACGTCCCAGCGTCGCCGCACGCGATGCGCCCGGCGCGCGAAGTGCCCGAGGGCGCAATGCATCGCCTCGTGCGCCAAGGCGAACTGGGTCTCGGCGAAACTCAGGTGGTCGATGAACTCGGGGTTGAACCAGAATGCCTGCGCGTCGGTGGCCACAGTGGCGCAGACGTCCGCATCGGCGGGCCGCAACGGCAGGTGCAGCGCAAGCGCGCCGATGAACGGCCGGTCGAGCACCAGGCGGGTGCGAGCCGCCGCGAGTTTGGCCAGCACCCGCGGCAGCACCTTGTCCATTCGATCAGCGGCCCGCGGTGTGGCGCTCGAACAACAGCAGTTCGCCGATGCTGTCGGCCCATCCCTGGAATTCCGGCAGGTCGATGAGCGGGTGGCCGATCGAGCGCTGCATGTCGGTGACCAGCATCACGCCCATCTCGCGCTGCGGAAAGCGTTGCGCATAGCGCAGGATGTTGCCGCAGACACCCCTGCCCTCGGCCGTGCCGCCCACGCGCATCGCCCGGCGCACCAGCGCTGCCGCAACGCCATACTGTAGATCGACCGCCTCGGGCATCGATTCGGTTTCACCCCGCGCGATCGCGTCGATGTCGGGAAGCTGCCGCATGTGATCGATGAAGGCCTTGATCTCGATCCCGGCGGCCCGCCCGACGCAGGCTTGAAGAGCATCGAGCAGGAGGTCGACGCGGTCGGCGAACTTGATCAGCGCGCGATGGGCGAACACCCAGGTGCGCGGCGACGGGAACGCGATCGGATTGCGTGCCGCGTCGAAGTCGAACAGCAATTCGGGACGGAATCGCAGGAAGGCAATCACCCGCGGGTCGATGCCGGCGCCATGGGCCCACGCGATCCAGTCGTCCAGATGCACATCGACGTCGTAGTGCGTGAGGCGATTGGCCAGCGGCGCCGGCATCGCGTATGTGACGCCACGGTCACCCTGCCGATTGCCCGCCGCCATCACCGCCCAGCCTTCGGGCAGCCGGTAGTCGCCGAGCCGGCGGTCGAGAATGAGTTGATAGGCAGCGGCGGTCACCGTGGGCGGCGCCGCGTTGATCTCGTCGAGAAACAGGATGCCGCGTTCGCCGTGTCGTGCGGCATTGGGCAGCATCGCCGGCACCGACCACTCGACCCGGTCGTCGACCCGGAACGGAATGCCGCGCAGGTCCGTCGGCTCCAGTTGCGACAGCCGCAGGTCGATCAGCGCGGCGCCGTTGCGTGCCGCGACGTCGGCCACGATCTCGCTCTTGCCGACACCGGGAGGCCCCCACAGCATCACGGGCGTGCGCTGACCGGCCGCGCTGGCGGCGAATTCGCGATCGAGGACAGCGCTGATGTGGCTCGGTCTCATGATGGCCGTGAAGAGAGGAATCGCGTGGTCGGAGGCGCGCGTATCGGCCACCTGCCCGACTGCATGCATCCGCTTGCCGATGACGATGTGCGAGTTTACTCGACGCAAACCGCGCGCCAACGGCGGCCGACGCGGCAGCCGGAATGCCCCTGAAACCGCGGGTCAGCGCCCGGATCGCGGCCGAATCTGCTAACGTCGGCGGATGATTCCTGCGCCGACGGCCATCCGGTTCTGCAGCGACTGCGGCGCGCCCGTGGTGCTTCAGGTTCCCGCGGGCGACACCCATGAGCGTCACGTGTGCGACCGCTGCCAGACCATCCACTATCAGAACCCGAAGATGGTCGTGGGCTGCATTGCCGAATGGGACGACCGCATTCTCCTGTGCCGCCGCGCCATCGAACCACGGCACGGCCTGTGGACGGTCCCCGCGGGCTTCATGGAAAACGGCGAGACCACTGCCCAGGGCGCCGCGCGTGAGACGCTCGAGGAGGCCAATGCCCGGGTCGAGATCACCGCCTGTTACGCGCTCTACAACATCCCCCACATCAATCAGGTCTACATCCTGTTTCGCGCGCGCCTGCTCGACCTCGATTTCCATCCCGGCGCTGAATCGCTCGAGACCGTGCTGGTGAGGGAAGCCGACGTACCCTGGGACCTGCTGGCCTTCGCCACGGTGCGCAACACCTTGCGGCACTATTTTTCCGACCGCAAGGCGGGCCACTACGACTTCCACATGGGCACGATCGAGCCCATGGCTCCCCGCAGCCCCTAGTCATGTCTCGGATGTCTCCTGGGAGAGCGGGCTGGATCTCGGTGGTGCCCGGCGACGATGCCCGCCAGCGCATCGTGTCGATCACGCCCTCGGGGGAGGTCATGATCGACCACGCGCGCGCCGCATGGCGCATGGCGCAGCGCCAGATCGAAGACACGCTGAGCGCAACGACGGTGATGCAATTGCCTGCCCATGCCGATGAGGTGATGGCACGTCGGGCACCGCTGCTAGCCGAGGCATAGCGTGACGCGATCGAGCGCAGGCGGCTACTGGCCGCTGATGCTCGCCGCCGCCGTGATCCTGATGATCACGATGGGCGCACGGCAGACGCTCGGCCTGTTCGTGTCGCCGATCAACACGGCGTCCGGCATCGGCATCGTCGGCATCAGTTTCGCCATGGCCATCGGCCAGTTCGTGTGGGGGGCAAGCCAGGCGGGCCTGGGTGCGGTTGCCGACAAGTACGGCTCCACGCTCGTGATCATGCTGGGCGGTGTCCTGCTCGCCATCGGGACCGCGCTCACGCCCTTCATGCATACGTCGTTCGGGCTGATGATGACGATCGGCTTGCTGAGCGCCGCGGGTGCCGGCGCGGGGAGCTTCTCGATCCTCATTGGGTCGATCGCGCAGCGCCTGCCGGCGGACAAACGCTCGTTCGCTGCGGGCTTCATCAATGCCGGTGGCTCGTTCGGCCAGTTCGTCTTCGCACCGCTGATGCAGTTCATCATCGGCACCGCTGGCTGGATCACGGCGATGCTAACGATGGCGGGCGCGACCCTCCTGACCATTCCGTTGGCACTGCCGCTCCGGAAGGATCCCGCCGCACAATCGGCCGCGGCGCCAGCCAGCGCGAAGCCGATCGGCATGGGCGCCCAGATCCGCGCAGCGTTCGGCGACCGCAGCTACCTGTGCCTGCACGCCGGCTTCTTCACGTGCGGCTTCCATATCGCGTTCCTGATCACGCACCTCCCCGGCGCGGTGCAGCTCTGCAGCTTGTCGCCGACCGTGGCCGCCACGTCGCTCGCGCTCATCGGCCTGTGCAATATCGTGGGCAGCCTGAGTGTTGGCTATCTCGGCCAGCAGTTCCGGCTGAAGTACCTGCTGGCGATTCTCTATGCCAGCCGGGCCCTCTTTATCCTGCTGTTCCTGATGTCACCCAAGACGCCGCTTACCTTCTACGTGTTCGCGGCGGAGCTCGGCCTCACCTGGCTGGCGACGGTGCCGCCCACCGCCGGACTGGTCGGCAAGCTGTTCGGCACCCGCTATCTCGCGACGCTGTTCGGGCTCACGCTGCTGTCGCACCAGATCGGCGGATTCCTCGGCGCCTGGCTCGGCGGCATCGCATTCGCGAGCACCGGCTCGTACGACTGGATGTGGTACGCCGACATCGCGCTGGCGCTGGCTGCATCGCTGGTCAATCTGCCGATCCGCGAGGCGCGGATGGGAAGGCTGGCCGTGGCGTGAGAAAGTCCGGGCTACGGCTACCCAGCGACTCGCTGGGTTCTGCCCGATCGCCTCGTATGTGGGTAGCCACGGCTTCTGCCTGGAGCTGTCGTTGCGCCCGGGCACACAGCACTCGGCCAAGCACACCGGGGACAACCTGCGTGAGTGTGATCCCGGTGGCGCAGCTCGATGCGGCCACCGGTGTAAGCGGCTGTCAGGAACCGCGCTTATTTGCCGCGGAGGCTGAGCGGGGGTCTTGCGGATCAAGGTCCGAATTGCAGATGATGCGCACCGGCCCGGTCACGCTGGCAAGGGCTTCCCCGGCCACCTCGAACAGACTGGAACGAAAATAGCCCGCGATGCGGTCGTAGGAAATCGCCCCGGCCAGCCGCTGCGTCAGTACCGTTTGATCGAGTCGGCTACGGCGGCTGGAATGGCGCTGGATCATTCACTCATCCGCCTTCTTGAGGCGTTTTGCAGCGCCGCCCGTTAACGGATTCCCGTCCGGGGCGAGCATTTTCCACTGTCCGATTTTTTCGGACACTTGAAATTTTCTTGGCCTTACAGTGCAAGCGAAAGTTGCGAGTGACCCAGTAACTCTCGGCCAGCCCTGGGCGACAAGCCCTCGCCTTTGACGTTGTTATCGAGAGGAAGAAGGGGGAGTGGCACGCAATACCTGCACGATCACGCCTTGCCGCCCTTCGGCTTCATCTTTGCGCGTGCAATCGCCTTGCGTTTCGTCGGCATCTCAGACGCCGCATCATTTTCCGGCACCGCACCAGCGGCCGGTGGCAGCCAATAGTTGCTCTGGCTCACCCCCGGCTTGCCGCTCTTGGCTTCCAGCTCCTCGCGGGCGAGGCCGGCAATGGTGCCGCCGGGCGTCACGCCTTCACTCCCAATCCGCATTCTTGAATCCAAGCGTCTTGGCGTTCTCCGTGACGGCGCGCTTGGTTTGATCGGACGCACCGGATGGGAATTCAACTTGAATTTCCAGCGTAACCTTGACCTCCGCATTGGGGTCTGCCGTCAGAACGGCGATGATTTCGTCCGCCACCTGCACCAGGCGCATTTTCGCCATCGCTGCATTGATGGCGACGTTGCCGTGGAAAGCGCGAGGCTTGGGCGTCGGTACGGGTCCGGGCGGAGTCGGCCCTGGCGGCACAGGTTCGGGCAGTGTCGGTCCCGGCCCTGGCGGAAGTGGCCCCGGCCCCGGTGGTATTGGTCCGGGCGGAATGGCCGGCGGAATCGCCGCCTCATAAGCCTTGGCGGCATCGGGTTCGATCAGCAGCAGCGTGTCGTCGAGTTGCACGTTCGCGTCGCCGAATTTGAAGCCGTCGAACTTGCTCTCATGTTGCCCGTAAGCCGTGCCGAAAAAATCCCGGCTGCCCGCCCCCTTGACAATGGCCTGCTCCAGCACCTGGCGGCTCTTCAAGCGTGGCAAATACAGGTAGCGCAACGTGTCTTCCCAGAAGGCCATGCCGCCCATGGCCGGCTTGTCTGCCTTCCAGTAGAGCTTCTTCAACTCATCGCGCAGATGTATCGGCGACCAAGCGGTAATCACCAGCACGTTGTCGATGCACACGCGCTCGATCTCCGGCCCCAGCGCCGCGCCGCCGGTATTGAGCGGGAACACCTCTACCGTGGGCTTGGCGGCGGTCGGCGTGCCCTGCGCCGGGCACAGCAACCACTTGTAGCACTCCCGCGCCACATGCGGCAGCACCTCTTCCGCGGTCACCAGTTCTTTCCTGGCCTGATGGGCTTGCAGATTGTCGAGCACCAGCCGCCTCGCCGCCACATCGTCGACGATGGACTTCCAGGCCAGGGCAACCCGGATGCAATCGCGCAGCCGCGTCAGTGCGCCGTGATCCGGTGCGAGGAAAAGCAAACGGTTACCGCGATAACGTGGCGTGGTGCCGTGGCCCTTGACGTGCTCGAGCACACCATCGACAGCGGCGCGTGATTCTTCACGCGAGAAAAACTGCTCGGGCGGCAACACGATCAAGCGCAAGGCGCCGTCATCCGGCACATCACTGTGCGGGGTGAAGATATGCGTGCCATCGAAAAACGCCGCGTTGCTGGTGAGCCGCTTGAGAACATCGGCCATGCGCCCGCGCACTACGCCGTCTTCAAACCGCTTCTTGCGCTCTTCCATTTCGCGCCGCAGATTGGCGCGGGTGTCGAACCAGTAACGGGTCGCCGCCTGCGCCTTGTCGCCGGACGAATTCAGGTAATGCAGTTGATCCGCCAGCCGGTTCAGCGCATCGGAATACAACGACGACGTTTGCCCTGGCTGAAGACAGCCCAACAGCACCCGCGCTCGGTCCAATCCGCGTATGCCCGGCCGGGTGGTCACCGACGACGGCGCACTGCCGAGGAACACCGTTCGCGCCACGCGGCGGGCGGCCTGCACCGAGCCAAAGCGGGTTTCCTTGGTTTCCAGTACCGTGGTCTCGGCGCGTTCGCCATCGATGTCGCGGTCGATCACCGGGTCCCAGCCCGGCCCGAGGTAATAGACCAGTTCGTTGCGCGCGCTGCCATCGTAGAGCGGCAGACTGCCGGGCAGAATCATCAGGTCCTTGTTATCGTCCTGCCACAGCCGATAAATGACCTTGGCCATCAGTTTCAACACGCCGCGCGTGCGCTGGAAGCCGTCAATCGTCGTCCACTCTTCATAGAGTTGCGTGAACACTTCCGGGTGGATGGGATAGCTTTGCATCATCCGGTCGAAGTAACGGGCTTCCTGCGTTTCCTGCGGCACTTTGGCACCCCCGGCCACGTAGGCATCGGCAAAGGCACGGCAGACCACGTCACGCGCCCTGGCATCGCGTATCGACTCGAACAAGCGCCGCCGGACAATCTCGAAGGCCTCCTCGGGGGCCACTGTTTTCCATAGCGCCTGCACGCGGTTGAAGATCGCTTCCAGCGCCTGCAAGGCCGCCACACCGCGCGGCCCACCGGCCTGGCTGTTGGATTCAGGCAAGGACGCCAGCACCACCGCATTCGGCACCAGCTTGGCCGCTTCGGTCAGCGATTGAATGAAAGACAGATTGCTGTCGTAGGTGCCGCCGCTGAGTGCCTGGCTCTCGACAAACTGGCGGATGTACACCACCAGTTCATCCAGCAGCACCACGCAGGGCGCGCACTGGGTCAGCAGCGCGCACAGCACATCCTTGCCCGGCGAGGTGCCGTTGGCATCGGCGTCGGTCACCAGCGCAAAACCTTCGGCGCCGCCCAGTTGCCACGCCATCTCGCCCCACAGGGTGCGGATCGCCTGCTTGCCCTGATTCCACGGCTGCCCCGGCGCATGCGCCGTGCCGTCCAGCACCGCCACCTTGGCCGTCGGTACATCCAGCACCCCCGCGTGATCCAGCAGCGCCGGGATGCCAGAGAGGTCTCCCAGCGCACATTGGCGAGTGGCCAGGTGATAAACCGCCAGCATCGTGTGCGTCTTGCCGCCACCGAAAGAGGTTTGCAACTGGATGACCGGTTCGCCGCCCTTGCCACCCAGCCGCTGCGCCACCTGGGTGAGCAGCCTGCCCATGCCCTCGGTGATGAAGGTGCGCTCGTAAAACGATCTGGCGTCGCCGTATTC
>JANXYG010000075.1 GCA_025350245.1 Betaproteobacteria bacterium | reverse complement strand
CATCGAGCACCGTGTCGTAGGCGAACTCCGCATCCACCGCAACCGCCGTCGCGTGGCCGTTGATGTCGCGCAGTTCCAGCGCCGCCAGCGCTGACCCTGCCTGAAACAGGGCGGCTACCGCCAATGCCAACGTCACGCGCGTGGCAGGCGCGCCAAAACCTTTCAGGTTATTCATCTTGCCTCCAGAAATGATGGTGTTGCTGCTGCTTCGATCGGCTCGGGGGTTTCAGTGAGCACCGACAGCTTCTCCGTCTCCGGGAAAATGCTCTCGATTATGAAGTTACCCCCCCCCCGCCGCGATGTCAACGTTTGATACCGGCATGGTTTGCCGCCGAACGCCTCATGGGCCGTTCGATTGCCGGTCGCTGCCGGTTCTGGCGCAGATATGTTGGCGTCCGCCGGGCCTGCCAGCGAACCTGGCCCGTCGGCGACGGGGGCAGCGCAGCCCTGGGGGGGCGGGAGTTTCTTTTCGGGGCCACCGATCAGGACTGGCGCTTGCCTTCGAACGTGGCGAAGGCGGCGCGGCAATCGCGGCGGTACAGCAAGCCAGACGCCAGGCTCTCGCTCCCGAGACGAATGCCATAGGGCAACGGCGCGCAACGACGTCCAGAAACCCGCCCTTGGGCCGGTAGTACAAAAAATAGCCGACTCTCGCGAGGTAAACACGGTGTGTCTCCGCGTCGCGGGCGTTGTCGACCTTGGATCCGATTCCCGGCTGCTCCACAAGCGCCGCCAGTGCAGCGGCAACATCCGATTCGATCGCGCCCGGTGCGGATGGTCGATGAAGAGCCCACCACCGGGCGGCCTGATGAATCTCGCGGACCGCCCGGGGCTTGATCGGTACGACCAGCGCCACCGTCAGCGATACCGCTTCAACTGTTCCAGCAACTCCTCGGCAGAGATGCCTTCCTCGCTGTCGGCTTCGGCGAGAGCTTGCTCCAGTTCGGACTGAAGGTGCCCGGGCAGGCGTACCGGCACATCAGCCTCCTTGGCGAAAACGGTGACCGCGGCGCCTTCGGGAAGCGAGACGCCATCGAGCACGACTTTTCCATCGATGACGATACCGGTGACGATCTGCATGAATTCATGGTACTCCCGCGTCCGAAGCGATGGTAGACCGACCGCGCCGGTTGCCCGAAGGGAGCAGGGAGCAGGAGACCTCCCTTTCCCCAACCGGGGGCGGAGATTGCACGTGCGCTAGTGGGCCGCGCCCAAGGTGCGTTTTGGTGCTTTGGCCGGCGCGGCGGCTGCGCTGGCGTCGACCGACGCAGCCGGACTGGGGCGTGCACGCCCGCCCTTCTCGGCCCAGGTCCGCGTCCAGCGAATCTGCACCACGCGCAGCAGCACCAGCATCACGACACCGACCACCGCGAACGCCAGGAAGCCGTAGAAGAAGGTGCCGGTGAACTGCTTCGACAGCCCCATCGCATTCGGGATGAGGCCACCGCCGAGCGCGCCCAGTTCGCCGATCATCGACCCGGCCACCGCCGTGGTCGCCGGCCAGCGCAACGGCACCAGTTGGAACAGTGCGCCGTTGCCGGCACCGAGCGCGGCGAAGCACAGCATGAACAACAACGTGGTCATGGTCAGCGACGTGTTCGCGGCGCCCGCGAGCACCACGCTCACGATGGCGATGCCCAGCACGCCGGTGAGGGTGTTGATGCCGCCGATACGATCGGAGATGAAGCCGCCGAGGATGCGGATGCCCGAACCCATCAGCGCGGCCAGCATCGTCAATTGCCCGGCCTCGATCTTGGTGACGTTGAACTGGTCGTGGAAGTACGTCGGCAGGAAATTCGACAATCCGATGAAACCGCCGAAGGTGACCACGTAGATCAGGCTGAAAGCCCAGCCGTCTTTCTCGAACAGGCAGGCGATGTGCTGGCGAAAGCTCTGGTGCTCACGGTCCGGCGGCTCCTTCGCGAACACCGCCATCACGATCATCGGCAGCAGCATGCACAGCGCGGCGAAGCCATACACCGACTGCCAGCCGAACTTCGTCGCCAGCGGCGGCGCGAACAGCACGGCGAGCACGGTGCCACTGTTGCCGGCCCCGGCCAGCCCCATCGCCAGCCCCTTGTACTTCGGCGGGAACCAGCCGGAGCCGAGCGACAGCGCCACGCCGAAGCTGGCACCGGCGATGCCGAGCAGCACGCCCATGGCGAGCACATCGCTGTAGGTCTTGACCACGAAATAGCCGTACATCATGGCTGCCATGATCAGGCCCATCTCGACCAGCGCGGCACGCTTGCGGCCGATGTACTGCGCCAGCACCCCGAGTGGGAAGCGCATGAAGGCGCCCGCCAGGATCGGCACCGAGATCATGAAGCCCTTCTGCGCCGGCGTCAGATCGAAGGTCTCGCTGATGAACGGCGCCATGGCCCCGTTCAGCACCCAGATGGCGAAGCAGAAATCGAAGTAGAGAAATGCCGCGAACAGCGTCGGCGGGTGACCGGATTTCAGGAATTCCTTGGCGGAGGCCATGTTGTCGCTCCGGTAACGTTAGAGCGTCGCGCTCGAGGCTGCTACGGTGGATGACGGCGACGCCCCCGGGCAATGACACGGTGGCGACTGACCTGGACGGCCGCCATGACGGCCGCCAGGGGGCAGCGACAACCGGCCGTGCGGGCTAGCCACGGTCGGCCGAACTGTCGAGGGCGGCACGGACGGCGGCCACCAGGAAACCCAACTTGGGCGGCGAGGCTTCGGCATGCACCGGCAGACCCAGATCGCGCAGCGCCTGGGAACACACCGGGCCGATGGATACCAGCCGGCTGGCACGCAGCGCCTCCCAGACCGTTTCGAAACGACCGGCATCGGTGGCGACCGTGCGCAGGTTGCGCAACTGCGAGGCGCTGGTGAACACCACGGCATCGACACGGCCCGCTTCCAGCTCGTCCATCAACACCATGAGCGGTGCGAGGTCGGCCGGCAGGGCCCAGCGATAGACCGGAATCTCGCGCACGGTCGCTCCTGCATTCTCGAGGCCGGCGCGCAGCGCATCGTTGGTTTCGCCGTAGCGCTGCACCAGCACGATCTGGTTCGCCATCGCGATGTCCGCCACCGCCGCCAGCAGTTCGACGGTGGTGTAGGGAGCCTGCGCCGAGCGGTCGATGCGGATGCCGTGGCTGCGCAGGGCCGCCGCCGGTTTCGGCCCGCGCACCGCGACCAGGCAGCGATCGAAAACCGCGCCCAGCGCCAGCGCCGCGCCGTGCTCGCGCGCCATGCCGAACAGCACGCGGGTGCCGGTGCCGGTCTGGAAGATCGCGAGCTTGGGCGGCTGGCGCCGGGTCTCCTCCAACAGCGCCTGTACCGCCTCGGGCTCGATCACTGGTATCTCGGCCAGTGCCGGCGCCGATAAAGTCACCGCGCCATGCCGCCGCATCAGTGCCGCCACCTGATCGGCGGCCCGCGCCTCCAACAGCGCCACTGTCGCCTCCTGCAGATCGGTCTTGGTGTGCGGAAGCGTTGCCATCAGAAATTATAGATCATGGTCACCCACAGCTTCCGGGTATCGCGTTTGCGCGCGGTGGCAGGCGTGAGCACATCGCCCTCCATGAAGTTGGCGTATTCCAGCTTGCCGAGCAACTGCTTCAGGAACGGATAGGTCACCCCCAGATCCCATTCATGGCCATAGTGGGCGGTGCCGAAGTCGGCATCGAAGCGGTGATACTCGGTGTAGAACGCGGCGTCATGAAAGGTGACGCCGGCGCTCACCCATGCGTCGCGGATACCGTTCGCGGGCGTCGTCAGGAACTGGTCGGCCCACCCCTGGAACAGATGGTTGGTGCCAAGCGGCGTCTGGAAGGCGTACTGCCCGTGATTGCTGCCGAGCCGCTCATAGTCGGCACGGACGAACGCCTTGCCCCAGCCGATGCCACCGCCGAGCCGGGAATAGGTCGCCACGATGCGCGAATCGCCACCCGCGTGCGGCCTTTGCTGCGCGACCTCACCGGTGTAGAGCGCCGTCCACTCGCCGCTCAGAGGCACCGCGCCATTGAGCCGAAGGCCGGCGATATCGTTCGAGTTGTTCTTGAAACCGGTGTTCTGCCCGGTATCGGGCTGGTCCTGGAAATAGGCGAACGCGACCGCCTGGTTGCCCGGCATGAAGCTCCACGCCGCCCGCAGCAGATCGATGTCGGTCTGCCGCTGCTGCGCGAACACGGTCCGGATGCGGTCGAAGTGACCGTAATCGAGTTCGATGCCGGGCAGGCTCTTGTTCTCGAGGTAGATGCCATTGAAGACCTGCATCACCTGGCGGAACTCGACGTTGCCGACATAGCGCGTGTTGTCTAGCTTGAGCGACTGGCGACCGACGCGGACCAGGGTCTTCGGCAGACCGGTGAAGTCGAGGAACAACTGATTGATGTCGGTGATCTCGGGATCGGCCACGGTCGGGAAGCGCGCAGACGCCACCGGCGTGTCGTTGTAGTTCTGGTCGCCGAGCCGCGACACGTTGATCGCCTCGGCGGTGAGCGAAAACCGGTGGAAGGGCAGCGTCCGCCAGCCCGCGAGCAGCCGGTTGGTGAAACCATTCGCATCCTCGCGCTTGCCGTCCTGCTCCACCGATTCATAGCGTGGCCGCACATTGAGCAGCAGCTTGCCGCCGGTGACGGCTTCCAGCAGCGTCTCGGCCGGTTGTGGTCCCTGTGGCACTTCCGCAGCCATCGAAATCGAGGCAAAAAGAGCCCCGAGCAGGAGCAGGGCTCCGGTTTTTTCCAACATGATGTTCTCCTGAAGAGTGTGTATCTGGCTCAGAGCTGCAGGTAGACGACACCTGCCTCGATCCTCACCGGATAGCTGCGTGTACAACCCTCGTCGGGCGCAATGGCGCAACCGTCTTCGAGACCGATGGACCAGTTGTGCAGGGGGCACGCGACCTTGTGCCCGTGGACGATCCCCTGGGACAACGGCCCGCCCTTGTGCGGACACTTGTCCGCCAGTGCGAACACCGTGTCGTCCTCCGCCCGGAACACGGCGACATCGCCGTCGTCCGTGCGCAGGACCCGCGCGCCAAGGCGCGGAATGTCGGTGACGGCGCAGACGCTGCGCCATTTGCTGGTCGTTGCGACGCCCGCGGATGCATTCACGTTCATAGCGGCAAAACCTCGAATTCCGGGCGAGCGGTCCGGGCCGCGATCTCGACCCACGGATCGCGCTCGTCCTGCAACGCGAACAGCAGCCGCCGGTACAGGTCGCCGCGGCTCGCCGCGTCGACCACCACCCGTGCCTTCACGTGCTCCATGCCCACCCGCTGCACGTAATGCACGGTGCGGTCGAGATAGCGCGCCTCTTCGCGATACAACTGCAGGAATGCGCCGGTGTACTCGAGCACCTCTTCCCGCGTCGCGACCTTGCACAGGAACTGCGCGACCTCGGTCTTGATGCCGCCGTTGCCGGCAACATAGAGTTCCCAGCCGGAATCGACGCCGATCACGCCCACGTCCTTGATGCCGGATTCGGCGCAGTTGCGCGGGCAACCCGACACCGCCAGCTTGACCTTGTGCGGCGAGTACATCTTCCACAGCATCTTCTCGAGGTCGATCCCCATCTGGGTCGAATCCTGGACACCGAAGCGGCACCACTCGGAACCGACGCACGTCTTGACCGTGCGCAAGGCCTTCGCGTACGCATGCCCCGACGGCATGTCGAGTTCGCGCCAGACATCG
Source organism: Betaproteobacteria bacterium (assembly GCA_025350245.1). Lineage (GTDB taxonomy): Bacteria > Pseudomonadota > Gammaproteobacteria > Burkholderiales. The sequence continues at coordinate 7,861 of JANXYG010000075.1, read as the reverse complement.
GGCAGGTCGGCCTTCTTCACGCCCAGCAGGTCGATGCGCTGGCCGCCGGTCACCTTGACCGTCGGGATGCGGTACTTGTCCACGACATCGGCGATGCGGCGCAGCTCCGAGCTGTTGGTGACGCCACCGAACATGCGCGGTACCACCGAGAAGGTGCCGTCTTTCTGGATGTTGGCGTGGGCGCGCTCGTTGATGAAGCGCGACTGCGGGTCGTCGGTGAATTCCTTCGGCCAGGCGCACAGCAGGTAGTAGTTGAGCGCCGGGCGGCAGCTCGCGCAGCCGTTCGGGGTACGCCATTCGAGCGTGCGCATCACCACCGGGATCGAGAGCAGATGCCGCTCCACGATCGCCGCCCGCACGGTCTCGTGGGTGAGATCGGTGCAACCGCACATCGGCTTGTTGGTGGTGTCGGCGGGCTGATAGGCGCCACCCACCGTGGAGGCGAGAATCTGTTCCACCAACCCGGTACATGACCCACAGGAGCTCGACGCCTTGGTGTGCTTGCGCACGTCGTCGAGCGTGAACAGGCCCTTCTCGGTGATGGCCTTGACGATGGCGCCCTTGCACACGCCGTTGCAGCCGCAGACCTCGGCGCTGTCGGCCATCGACGCGGCGCGGGTCTCGCCCTGGTGACCGGTGTTGCCGAGATGGTTTTGCCCGAACATGAGGTGGTCGCGGATCTCGGCGATGCTCTGGCGATCACGCATTAGCTGGAAGTACCACGCGCCGTCGGCGGTATCGCCGTAAAGCACGCTGCCGATGATGCGTTCGTCGCGGATCACGAGCTTCTTGTAGATGCCGCCCATCGCATCCTGCAGCACGATCTCCTCGGTACCCTCGCCGCCGCTGAAGTCGCCGCCCGAGAACAGGTCGATGCCGGTCACCTTGAGCTTGGTCGAGGTGACCGAACCCTGGTAGCGGCCGATGCCGTATTGCGCCAGGTGATTGGCACACACCTTCGCCATCTCGAACAGCGGCGCCACCAGGCCATAGCTGGCACCACGATGCGACACGCACTCGCCGACGGCATACACGGCGGGGTCGAAGGTCTGCAAGGTGTCGTTGACGACGATGCCACGGTTGCAGTGCAGGCCGCACGATTCCGCCAGCGTGGTGTTGGGCCGGATGCCCACCGCCATCACCACGAGGTCGGCCGGCAGTTCGTCGATGCTGCCGTCGGAACGCTTCAGCCGGATCGCGGCCACCCGGCCATCGCGACCGACGATTTCCTGCGTCTGCGCTTCGAGCGCGAACGCGAGTCCGCGCTCCTCGAGCGAGCGCTGCAGCATGCCGGACGCCGTGCGGTCGAGTTGCCGCTCCATCAGCCATGGCATCAGGTGCACCACGGTCACGTCCATGCCGCGCAGTCGCAGACCGTTGGCGGCTTCCAGGCCGAGCAGGCCACCACCGATCACGATCGCGTGCCCGCCGGTCGACGAGGCGGCGATCATCGCTTCGGTGTCGGCGATATCGCGATAGCTGATGACGCCGCCGAGCGCCGCTCCCGGCACCGGCAGCATGAACGGATTCGAGCCGGTCGCGAGCAGGAGCCGATCGTAGTCGGCGACCGTGCCGTCGTCGGCGATGACGCGCTTCGCCCGGCGATCGATGCGCACGATGCGCTTGCCCAGATGCAGGTGGATGCCGTGCCCGGCGTACCACGCCTCATCATTGAGCATGATGTCGCTCAGGGTCATCTCGCCCGCCAGCACCGGTGACAGCAGGATGCGGTTGTAGTTGGCGTGAGGCTCCGCGCCGAACACCGTGATGTCGTAGGTGTCCGGCGCGATCTTCATCAATTCCTCGAGCGTCTTCACGCCTGCCATGCCATTGCCCACCAGCACCAGACGCCGCCGCATGTTCTTCGACTCTGCCATGTTCATTTTGCCTCCTATGCCGCCATTGAGGCCACCCGCGTCGCCGCCCGGGCGCCGCACGCGACCACCGCCCCGACGACGATGATCGCCGGGCTGCGGAGAGTCACCGCGGACGCCGCGGCTTCGAGATTCGCCAGTGTGCTGACCACGCTTTCCGGTCGCGGCGTGGTGCCGCTCTGTACGATCGCAGCCGGCATGTCGCCCGGGCCGGCACCGACCAGATACACCATGCCGGGATTCGCGATGGCGGTCATATCGCCACCGCCTTCGTCGCGGACAGCATTCGCTTGAGCTCGGGCACGCACGATCCGCATTGCGTGCCGCAGCGCAACCGCCATTGCAGCGCCGCGAGGTCGGCGCCCGCCGCGATCTCGGCCGCGATGTCGCCCTGCGCCACATCGAGACAACTGCACACGATACGGCCGCGGACGGCGACACCGAGCGGCGGTGTCGCCAATGGCGCCAGCATCCACGCGCGCAGGCTCGACGCATCGGCATGCGAAGCGACCAGTTCCTGCAACCAGCGATGGGCCGCGTTCTCGCCACAAAGGCGTGCGCCGACCACGCGCTTGCCGTCGAGCAGGATGCGCTTGGAGATCCCGCGCCGGGCGTCGCGGTAACTCATGGTCGCGCCGTCGTCGTCGAGCCCCAGTGCGGCGTCGAGTCTCGCGATCACCTGGTCCCGGGGCGCGGCGCTGCAGACCGCGCGAAACACCACCACGCTGCGCTCACGGCCGGCCAAGCCGCAGTTGGCCGACGAAAACTCGCCCAGCAAGGACCTGAGGCGAGGCAGCATTTCGCCGGGGTTGCCGGCGCGCATCGCGACCACGGACCACGCCAGTTCCAGCTTCTCGATCCGCACCGCGGCGTGCTTGTACTCCGGTTGGCGCGACACCGGATCGAACGCCTGCGTCGTCAGCGCGTTGATGCCGAGGCCACCGACGAACGCGCCGCCCCAGTGCATCGGCAGGAAAACCTGACCCGGACGCAGATCGTTCGACGCCTCGACCCCGATGCTGATCGCGCCCCGACGGCTGGCGACCCGGACGCGGTCGCCGGTACGCACGCCGCGCCGCGCCATGTCCTCGGCGTGCATCGACAGCACCGGTTCCGGCGTGTGCGCATACAGGCGCGCCACCAGGCCGGTCCGGCTCATGCCATGCCACTGGTCGCGCAGGCGGCCCGTGGTCAGGTGCAACGGATAGTTCGCGTCGGTCGGCTCGGCGAGCCGGCGATGGCGGACAGCGACGAAGCGGGCGCGTCCGTCCGGCGTGGCGAACCGGCCGTCGCCGTACAACCGTTCGAGTCCGCGCGGCGCACCTGCCGGCAGCGGCCATTGCTGCGGACCCGCGTGCTCGAGGCGTTCGTAGTCGAGGCCAGTGATGTCCAGATCACGACCGCGCGTGGTTTCACGATGCTCGTCGAAGATCTGCGCAGGCCGGGTATACGGGAACAGGCGCGGCGCATCCGCGCGCCCGAGACGATGCCCGAGGCGTCGGCCGAAATCGGCGAAAATCTCCCAGTCGTTGCGTGCCTCGCCTGGCGCCACGACCGCGCGCCGCGTGCGCGTGATGCACCGCTCGGAATTGGTCTGGGTGCCATCCTTCTCGCCCCAGGTTGCCGCCGGCAACAACACGTCGGCATAGGCCGCGGTCTCGGTGGCCGCGAACGCTTCCTGCACCACCACGAACTCGGCCGCCTGCAGCGCCTCGCGCACTCGCGACTGGTGCGGCAGCGATTGCGCCGGGTTGGTGCAGGCGATCCAGACCGCCTTGACGCGCCGCTCCCGCAACGCCTCGAACATCTCGACGGCGGTCAATCCGGGTCGTGACGGGAACGAGTCGATGCCCCAGAAGCGTGCCATCTCGTCCCGATCCGCGGCACTCGCCAGATCGCGATGCCCGCTCAGCAGCGTCGCCATCCCGCCGACCTCGCGCCCACCCATGGCGTTCGGCTGTCCGGTGAGGGACAACGGCCCCGCGCCCGGCCGACCGACGTGACCGGTGGCGAGGTGCAGGTTGATCAGCGCGATGTTCTTGTCGGTGCCCTGCACCGACTGGTTCAGCCCCTGGCAGTAGAGCGAGAGCGTGGCCGGCGACCGGGCGAACAGGCGTGCCGCGGTCACGATATCGTCCACGGCCAGGCCGCACAGACCGGCGACAGCACCCGGCGTGGTTTCGGCCACCGCGGCGCGAACCTCATCGAAACCGCTGGTGTGATCGCGGATGAACGCGTGGTCGGTGAGGCCTTCCCAGAGCATCACGTGCAGCATCGCGTTCAGCAGGGCGACATCGGTGCCGGGCAACAGGGCGAGATGCAGGTCGGCCACGGCGGCGGTGTCGGTCCGGCGTGGATCGATCACGATCAGCTTCACGCCCGGATCGGCCTGGCGCGCTTTCTCGATCCGGTGAAACAGGATCGGATGGGCGCAGGCCGTGTTCGAGCCGGCGATGACGATGCAACTCGCCTGCTCGATGTCGGCATAGCAGGCGGGAGGGGCATCGGCACCGAGCGTGGCCTTGTAGCCCATCACCGCCGACGACATGCACAGACGTGAGTTGGTATCGATGTTGTTGGTGCCGACCAGCGCCCGCGCCAGCTTGTTGAACACGTAATAGTCTTCGGTGAGCAACTGGCCCGAGCCGTAGAACGCCACCGCGTCGGGGCCATCGCGCTCGATGATCGTGGCGAAGCGCTCGACCGCGAGCTGCAATGCGTCGTCCCACGATGCCCGCTGGCGGTCATCGCCGCGCGCACGGCGCAACTGCGGATACAGCAAGCGGCCGTCGCCGGTCGCCGACAGATGCAGGGTCGACCCCTTGGAGCAGAGCCGCCCGAAGTTCGCCGGATGGTCGGGATCGCCGCGCACCCCGGTGATGCGGGCACCGTCGGACTCGATGATCACGCCACAGCCGACACCGCAGTAGCAGCAGGCCGACCGGGTTTCATTCAAGGCATGCACCCGCCGGGCCGCTCACTCCCCCATCGGGATGTGGCGACCGCAGGAAGCTTGGTGAACGAAGGAGCGGCGGCACGTTGACCTGGCTCGCGGCCTCGCGGTAAAGCTCGACCTGATTGATCTTCGCCGCTACCGCCAGGTAGTCGGGGGCTGCCTTTCGCAGGCCCCGGCGCCGATGCTGGGTGAGGAACCACATCCCGTCCGACCGTCACGAAAAGTTCACGGCACTGTCGATGCCCACCTGCACGCCATAGACCAGTCCGTACAACACGTGGGTGGCATCGATCTCGCCGCCTGACTGGCACACGAAATCACGACGTTGCGTGCTACCCGGTCTGGACGCCGCGCTGCCGGCCTGCTCTGTGGTCATGTTCGATATCCGAAGCTTCCACCGCCCGCGAGGGCAAAAAAATGTCCTATCGGCCTGACTTTCAACTCGCACGAAGGGACGCCTTTATCCGGCGATGCCACCGTCGTCGGTGACACTGCCACCTGCTGTTACCTGCTCTACCGACGCGGCGACCTGAAACCGCTTCACCTGTCGACCCGTCGTTTGGCACTTCCCGGAGCGCAATCGGCGTGCCACTCGCTACGCCGGCAACACCAATCCGCTAAGTACCTGTAAGTACGAGAACAGATGCCCGGTAATCGACATTCCCGTCTATTGAAGTTTGCCCCATCGCAGTGCAGCACGATCGATCGATGCACCGGCAACAGGCGTTTTCGATCCGATCAATTCGGCCAGGCGGATCACTTGAAGGAGGATCGTGCGCGGGCTTGGCCGCCATCGGCCCCGGCGTTCAACGCCGGCCGGCTCCACCGGCGATTCACGCCGCCGTTGTGTCCCTATGCAGCAGTGGCATCGGTCCGCTTTTCGAGTTTCGGGTATGGTTCGGCCTCCGCACGGAAGGCGCGCATGAACCAGCATTACGACCTGATCTGCATCGGTGGCGGCAGCGGTGGCGTCGCCACGGCGAACCGCGCCGGCGCCCACGGCGCTAAAGTGGCCCTGATCGAGGCCGACCGCCTCGGCGGCACCTGCGTCAATGTCGGCTGCGTGCCCAAGAAGATCATGTGGAGCGCGGCGCAGTTCGCCCACGCATTCGACGACGCCGCGGGCTATGGCTTCACGCTACCGGGCTATCGCTTCGACTGGGAAGCCCTGGTTTCAGCGCGCGACGCCTATGTTCGCGACCTGAATGCCGCGTATGGTCGGCATCTCGCCTCCAACCAGGTCGAGGTGATGCGGGGATGGGCACGATTCGCGGGGCCGAACGCCATCGTCGTCGACAACCGTGAAATCACCGCCGAGCAGATTCTCATTGCCACCGGCGGGCACCCGATCGCGCCGCCGATTCCCGGCGCGAACCTGGGCATCGACTCCAACGGCTTCTTCGCCCTGAAGCAGCAGCCGCGCCGGCTGGCGGTGGTGGGGGCGGGCTACATCGCGGTCGAAGTCGCCGGACTGATGCAGGCGCTCGGTACCGCCGTGACGCTGTGCCTGCGCCGCGATCACTTCCTGCACGGCTTCGATCACATGCTGAGCCGGGCACTGATGACGCAGATGCAGGCCGACGGCGTCGATATTCGGCTGCATCTGTTCCCGGCTGGAGTGGAACGCGACGGCGACGACCTGTACCTGATCGCCGGGGACGGCATGCGCCACGGTCCGTTCGACACGATCCTGTGGGCGATCGGACGCCGGGCCAACACCGCCGCGCTCGATCTCGGCAGGGCCGGCGTGTTCGCGCACGAAAGCGGCGTCATTCCGGTCGATGCGTGGCAGGTCACCAATGTGCCGAACATCCACGCCGTCGGCGACGTCATCGGCCATCACGAACTCACGCCGGTGGCGATCGCCGCCGGGCGACGCCTCGCCGACCGGCTGTTCGGCGGCAAGCCCGACCGTCGCCTTGACTACGACCGTATTCCAACGGTGATCTTCAGTCACCCGCCGATCGGCACCGTGGGTCTCACCGAGGGCGAAGCATTCGCGCGCCACGGTGCCGGCGCCAAGGTTTACGAAACCAGCTTCACGCCGATGTACCACGGCTTCACCGACCGGAAGGTGAAGATGTCGATGAAACTGGTCGTGGCCGGCCCCGACGAGACCGTCGTCGGTTGCCACCTGATCGGACCGGGCGCGGACGAGATGCTGCAGGGGTTCGGCGTTGCGGTGCGGATGGGCGCGACCAAGGCGAATTTCGACGACACCGTCGCGATCCATCCGAGCGCATCGGAAGAAATGGTCACCATAAAAACCGCTCGCGCCGCTCGCACCGACACATGACCCCCCCAGGCTTGCTGCGCTTCGCCACCCCCGAGGGGGCGCAGTTCGCTTGGCGAGCTTCGGCCGGACATGGACAGTCCCTGCGGACTGTCCGTGCCTGCAGAAGGACAGCGGACGCCGGCCGCTGGCGGCCCGGCGCTCACTGCTCCGATGCGGGCAAAAAAGATCGTTCTGACGATTGCCGGCGCAAACCTTCACCGTTACCGATTCACCACCAGGAGATGAGCATGGACATCGAACGCAAACATATCGGCAAGCGCCTTTCGCAGGTCGTCATCCACAACGACACCATCTACCTCGCGGGCATCGTCGCGAGCGACCCGGTCCCGGACGACGTCGGCGCCCAGGTCACCGACATCCTGCACCAGATCGACCAGCACCTGAACGAAGCCGACAGCGATCGGTCGCGCATCCTGACAGCCACGATCTGGCTGGCCGACATGTCTTACTACACCGCGCTAAACGTGGTGTGGGATGCGTGGATCCCGGAAGGTCACACCCCGGCCCGCGCCTGTGTGGAATCGAAGCTGGCCAACCCGAAATACAAGGTCGAGATCCGGGTGATCGCGGCGGTCGGGCACGGCGCGCACGGCAGCATGGGCATGGCTTAGCCGCCTTTTCACCGCGTGCCCGCGGTCACCTGCCACCTGCCGCCTGCCGCCTTCGACAGCATCCCCGACTCGTGCAGGCTGATCGCGCAACTGTCGATGCGGACTGAAATTTTCCCGCAACGGC
>JANXYG010000057.1 GCA_025350245.1 Betaproteobacteria bacterium | reverse complement strand
GCGGGCGTGCTGGTGATGCGCCGGCGGCCAGTTGGCTCTTAGGCACTTCGGGGGCTTCGGCCCTTTTGGGGGTCCGGGGCGATAGCCCCGGGGGTTCGAGGGGGTCCGGGGGCGATAGCCCCTGGGCGTTCGATTTTTCGGAGGTGTCCGGATGGCGCGATACGAGCACCTGCCGATCTACCAGGCGGCGCTCGACCTGACGGTGCATTTCGAGAAGGTGGTGGCGGGGTTTTCGCGCTATCACAAGTACACGCCAACACCCACGAGACCGGCTCGCGACAAGGCAACACGGCAATCAACGCGCAGGTTTCCCTCATCCCCGGCCCTTTCCCGGAGGGAGAAGGGAGCTGAGACATTCCTTCTCCGGAAGCAGTAGACATCCCTCCCGCCGGGAGAGGGACCGAGGGTGAGGGATGCTGAGCCTTGCCACCCATCCGGTGACTGCATGGTCGCAAGAAACGAACTTGCGGTCGTGCCGGTCGGCGCCCCGATGGCGGTCCCCGGATGGGCTCCACGCGCCGGGGTGGCCCGGTGATTCGATAGGCTGTGAGAGCGCGGAAAACGCCCCGGCGCCGGTTCTTCACGTTACCGCCCGACGATCAGCACCAGCAACAAGAGGCAGAGGTTGACGAACAGCGAGACGGCGAACGCCAGTTGCCACCCCCCGCGCCCCGCGAACAGCGGTGTGGGGCGGGAGGGCGGCAGCGGGCGGGCGCTGCCGCGCTCCAGCACCACCAGGAACTCCTCCGCCGTTTCGAAGCGCGAGGCGGGATCGAGCGCGATCGATTTCAGGACGATCGCGTCGAGCCACTTCGGCACATCGGGCCGATGGGCCGACACCGGTTTCGGGTCGCGCCGGTAGCGGCCCGACTGATAGGGCAGCACCTCGCCGTAGGGCAGCTTGCCGGTCAACGCCCGATACAGGGTGACGCCGCTCGCGAACAAGTCCGATGCGGCGTCGGCCCGAGCACCGTCCCACTGTTCCGGATTGATGTAGGACGGCGTACCGGCGTGCAGGTCGAGCAATGCGGCGGGTTCGTTGCCGCTGACCGCGACGCCGAGATCGAGGATGCGCAGCACGCCATCGTCACCCACATGCAGGTTGGCGGGTTTGATATCGCGATGGATGACGCCGCGCCGATGCATGGCGCCGAGCGCCCGCAGCAACTGGCGCGAGAGGTCGATGGCTTCTGGCACCGATAGCGGTGGACCATCGACCAGGCGTTGTTCGAGCGCGCGGCCGCCATGCCAGTCGAACAGCACGTACAGGCTGGAGGCATCCGGACGCGGGCGCACGCGCACGAACGCCGCCGAGTCGAAGCGCTGACCGAGCCAGGCTTCGTGCGCCAGATTGGCGCGTTCGTCGTCGTCGTTCTGACGGCCAGGCGCCAGCGTCTTGAGCACGTACTGCCGACCGTCGGCCTGATCTTCCACCTGGTAGAGCAGGGTGACGTCGCTCTGTGCCAGTACCGACAGCACCACCAGTCCGTCGAGCGCTTCGCCGGGACGCAGCCGCCGCGGTACCGCCAACTGGCGCGCCCGCAGCATCTCCACGCCCAGATCGTCGGTCGGCAGTCCGCGCACCCGCAACACCAGCACGGTGACGTTGTCGGTGCTGCCGCGGGCGAGCGCGAGCTGCGTGAGTCGCTCGGCGGCTTCCTGCGACGAGTCGCATTGGCCGACCGCCTCGGCGAGATCGCGATCTCGCAGCTTGCTCCAGGCGCCATCGGTGGCGAGCAGCAGTACATCGTGGATGCGCAGCTCGCCCTGGGCGTAGTCGACCAGCACGCGCTCGTCGATGCCGAGGGCGCGGGTCAGCGCGGCGCGCAGATCGCCTGGCCGCGCGTGATCGGTGGTCAGGTGCTCGACGTCGGCACCGCGGATCAGATAGGCGCGGCTGTCGCCGACGTGGGCCACGGTCCAGGTCTGGCCGCGGGCGACCACGGCGGTCAGGGTCGTCGCGCGCTCGTGGCCGTTGTCGCTGCGCCGGTTGTGCGCATACAGCCACGCGTTGTGCGCGGTGATGATGCGATCGAGCGCCGCGCTGGTTTCCCAGGTGACCGGCGCCGACCTCCAGTCGGAGAACAGGCCGGTCACCATCGATTGCGCGGCTTCGCGGCCGCCGCCGCCGGTCGAGACGCCATCCGCCACAGCGGCGATCAGGCCGCGCTGCTGCCGCTCGGTGCCGGCGGGCAGCCAGGCGAGGGCGAAATCCTCGTTGACCGGACGCTTGCCGGCCACGCTGGCGAAGCCGATGTCGATATCGAAGCTCATCGCAGCGTCCGGTGCCGGGAGACAGCGCTACCGAACGCTATACTCGAACGACCGAAGTCATCCCGACGCGACGGAGCCGCTCCATGATCGACCTGTACTACTGGACCACACCGAACGGTCACAAGATCACCATCTTTCTCGAAGAAGCGAAACTGCCCTACACGATCAAGCCGGTCAACATCGGCCGCGGCGAGCAGTTCGAGCCGGCGTTCCTGGCGATCGCGCCCAACAACCGGATCCCGGCGATGGTGGATCTCGATCCCGGTGACGGCAAGGCGCCGATCCCGATCTTCGAGTCCGGTGCCATGCTGCTCTATCTGGCGGCGAAGACCGGCAAGTTCCTGCCGAAGGCCACCCGCGGCTGGGTCGAGGTGACGCAGTGGCTGATGTGGCAGATGGGCGGCCTGGGGCCCATGGCCGGGCAGAATCACCACTTTTCGCACTACGCCCCGGAGAAGCTGCCCTACGCCATCCAGCGCTACGTCAAGGAAACCGGGCGGCTGTACGCGGTGATGAACAAGCGGCTGGCCGATCGCGAGTTCCTGGCCGGCAAGTATTCCATCGCCGACATGGCGTGTTATCCGTGGGTCGTGCCGCACCAACGTCAGGGTCAGAACCTGGACGACTTTCCGCACCTGAAGCGCTGGTTCGAGACGATCCGTGCGCGACCCGCGGTGGTACGCGCGTATGCGCTGGCAGCTTCCATCAACACCAGGCCGACCGTGGATGACGAGGCGAGGAAGATCCTGTTCGGCCAGGGAGCTTCGACGGTGAAGTAGGTTTATCGAGTGCCGGCAAACCTGAGGGAGTCTTCGTCAACGCGTGGGCCGAATGGGCATTGCACCCGTTGCGGCTGCCGGATGATCCGGTGCACGCGTGGCGCGAGCGCATGCTCGCCCCGTTCGGCGGGTACGCTGCGGCCCTGACCGGGTTTCCGCTCCGATCCATTTTCCGGATTCAAATATGAGCATCGCCGATCTTCGCAAGGAATACCGCCACGCCACGCTCGACGAATCGGGCGCCGACCGTGATCCGCTGGTGCAGTTCAACCGCTGGTTCGATGAGGCGCAGGCGGCCGGGTTGCCTGAGCCCAATGCGATGACGCTGGCCACTGCCGACGCGCGCGGCGTGCCGTCGGCGCGCATTCTCCTGATCAAGGGCGTGGACCGCGAGGGCTTCGTGTTCTTCACCAGCTACGCCAGCCGCAAAGGCGCTGAACTGGCGGTCAATCCGCACGCGAGCCTGCTGTTCCACTGGATCGAACTCGAGCGCCAGGTACGCGTCGAGGGCACCGTGGACAAGGTCTCGGCGGCGGAGTCCGACGAGTACTACCGCAGCCGTCCGGTGGGCAGCCGGCTCGGCGCCTGGGCATCGGCGCAGAGCGCCGTCATCCCCGATCGCGGCGTGCTGGACGCGGCTCTCGCGACGGCGGCGCAGCGCTACGGCGACGATCCGCCGCGCCCGGATCACTGGGGTGGCTACCGCCTCTCGCCGGTGGCGATCGAGTTCTGGCAGGGGCGGCCGAGCCGCCTGCACGACCGGTTGCGCTATCGGCGCGACCAACCCGGCTGGCGCATCGAGCGCCTGGCGCCTTGAGCATCGAGCGGACCGCGGTGGTCGCCGGTGCGACCGGTGTGGTCGGCCGCTACCTGCTGCGACATCTGCTGGAGACCGGTGACTGGAATGTGGTTGCCCTCTCGCGGCGCCGGCCCGATGTCGCGGGAGAGTTCCGTCACGTGGCGGTCGATCTGCTGGATGCAGCGGATTGCCGGGCGAAACTCGCGCCGCTTCGCGATGCGACGCATGTGTTCCACGCTGCCTTCGTGCAGGTTGCCGATCCGGTCGAGCACGTCGCCCGCAACGCTGCCCTGTTCACCAATCTCGTCACGGCGATCGAGGATGCAGCGCCGTCGCTTCGGCATGTGCATCTGGTCGAGGGCACCAAGTGGTATGGCAGCCATCTCGGACCATTCCTCACGCCGGCGCGCGAGCACCATCCGCGGCACGCGGGGGCGAACTTCTACTTCGATCAACACGACTGGCTGGAGGCGCGGCAGCGCGGCAAGGCGTGGACATGGTCGGCGGTGCGGCCGCATGCGGTATGCGGATTCTCCGTCGGTTCGCCGATGAATCTCGCGCTCGCCCTGGCGGTGTACGGATCACTGTGCCGCGATCTCGGATTGCCGTTCTCGCATCCAGGTCCGGCCGCCAACTTCCACGCGTTGTACCAACTCACCGATTCCGGTCTGCTGGCGCGCGCGATCGCCTGGATGGCGACCAGTCCGCAGGCCGCCAACCAGGTTTTCAACATCACCAATGGCGATCTGATCCGCTGGGAAAACCTGTGGCCCCGGCTGGCCCAATTCTTCGCGGTCGAGGCCGGCGAGCAGCGCCACTTCAGCTTGCGCGACACGCTCGGGGACAAAGCGGCCGACTGGGATCGTCTCGTCGCGCGTCACGGCCTGCAACCGCATGCCTACCATCAGGTGGCCGGATGGGGCTTCGCTGACTTCGTGTTCGGCTCGACCTGGGACATCGTCTCCGACACCGGCCGGTCGCGGCGGGCGGGGTTCTGCGAGACCCTCGACTCCGAACGCATGCTGCTCGACCTTCTGGCCAGATTTCGCCGCGACCGTGTCATCCCCTGAAGTTCCGCGCCTCGCGTCGGCACGGGTCGAGTGGGTGGAAGACGGACAGCCCCGCTCGGCCCGATGGCGTTCCGAGAACGGTGCGAATGCGCCCTCCCGCATCGTCATCGTCGACGACCGCATCACGGCCGATGCGGCGTGGCGGCTGGCCTGTGAGGGGGCGGCGCTGCTGTGGCGAGGCGACTTCCAGAACGCACGGCAACTGCTGCAGGCAATGGCACGGCGCGCGGATGACAAGCGCCGCCAGCAGGGCGGGTCGCCGGCCGAGGCTTTCCACCTCCATCGTCAGGCCCAGGCGCAGCGCGCCCGCACCCTCGGGATGCTGTTGCTCCAGCTCGAAGCGGATCACACGATCGCTCTGCGGCGCGCGCCCGATGTTCGCGCCGCCTGCACCGAGGCCTATGGCGAAGGTAGCGAAACGGCATTGCTGTCGCTGCGCGAATTGCAGGGACTCATCGGCGCGCACGAATGGCGTCGCAAGGGCATCGAGATTGCATCGCTGGGGGCGCGCATCCATCCGCATTACGGCGTGTTCTCGCCGGTGCGCGGCGAGTACCTCGCGCTGATCGCGCAGGCGCCTTTGCCGGCGACGACGCTGGCGTTCGACATCGGCACCGGCACCGGCGTGCTGGCGGCGGTGCTGGCGCGGCGCGGGGTGCAACGGGTGGTGGCAACCGACCACGATCTGCGCGCACTCGCCTGCGCCCGCGAAAACCTGCATCGGCTCGAACTCGACGGGCGCGTCGACGTGGTACAGGCCGACCTGTTTCCGGAAGGCCGGGCGCCCCTGATCGTCTGCAATCCGCCCTGGGTGCCGGCACGCGCGAACGCGGCGATCGAGCACGCCATCTACGATCCCGACAGCCGGATGCTGCGCGGTTTCCTGGGCGGGCTGTCGCGGCATCTCGAACCCGGGGGCGAAGGCTGGCTGGTGCTGTCGGATTTTGCCGAGCATCTCGGGCTGCGCTCCCGCGCCGAGTTGCTGGACGCGATCGATGCGGGCGGGTTGAAGATCGTTGGCCGCGACGATGTGAAGCCGACGCACCCGCGCGCGTCCGATCCCGATGATCCGCTGCATGCGGCGCGCCGTGCCGAGGTCACCTCGCTGTGGCGCCTCGCCACCCGGTGACACCGACCGGCGCGACGCCGGGGACGGCGTGGTCGACGATCCGGTCGATGCGTTACTGGAACCGCAGCGCGTCGATCGGTTTGAGCCAGGCCGCCTTGCGCGCCGGATAGAAACCGAAGAACACGCCGATGGCGGCGGCGACGGCGAAGGCGAGCCCCACCGACCAGGGGGTCACTTCGGCGTAGATGCCGGTGAACTCGGTGGCGAGCATCGCGCCGCCCACGCCCAGGCCGATGCCGATGACGCAGCCGAGCACCGAGACGATCACCGCTTCGAGCAGGAACTGGGCGAGGATGTCGCGGCGGCGCGCGCCGATGGCCATGCGGATGCCGATCTCGCGCGTGCGCTCGGTCACGCTCACCAGCATGATGTTCATGATGCCGATGCCGCCCACCACCAGCGACACGCACGCGACCGCGCCGAGCAACACCGACATCACCCGCGTGGTCTGCGCCTGCACGTCGGCGATCGCGCTCAGGTTGCGCACGGTGAAGTCGCTGTCGATGCCTTCGGGGATGCGATGGCGTTCGCGCAGCAGGCCGGTCAGGTCCTCCTCGGTCTGCGCCATCGCGCGATCCTCGGTTGCCTTGACCATGATCATGCGCACGCTGTTCGGAAACTGGCTGCCGAAAATCTTGCGCTGCGCCGTGGTGAGCGGGATCAGCACGGTATCGTCCTGGTCGCGCCCGTCGAAGCTTTGGCCCTTGCGCGCCAGCACGCCGTTCACGACGAACGGAAAGCTGTTGATGCGCATGGTCTTGCCGACCGGATCGTCGTCGCCGAACAGGCGTTCGGCCACGGTCTGGCCCAGCACCGCGATCCGGGCCGCATTGCGGACATCGACGTCGGTGACCGGATCGCCCGCGGCGAGCGGCCAGTCGCGCACATTCATGTAGCCCGGTGTCACCCCGAAGATCTGCGTGTTCCAGTTGTTCGCCCCGTAGATCATCTGCGCGTTACCCGGCTGCATCGGCGCCACTTCGGCCACGGTGGACAGGTCGGCGATCGCGCGCGCGTCGTTGAGCGTCAGGGTGGGGGCGTTGCCGCTGCCCGAGCGCACGCCGGCAACGGTCGAGGTGCCCGACAGCACGATGAACAGGTTGCTGCCCATGGTGGCGATGGCCTGCCTGACCAGATACTGGGCGCCCTGGCCGATGGCCAGCATGAGGATCACGGCGGCGACGCCGATCATCATGCCGAGCATGGTGAGGAAGCTGCGCAGCTTGTTGGCACCCATCGCGCGCCAGGCCTCCGCCAGGATGGCGGTCAGCATGCGACGGCACTCCCGGCGGCGGTTCGCGCCGGTGCGTATTCCGGGGCCGCACCGAGATGATCCTCGACCGGACCGTCGTGGGAGATGCAACCGTCGATGAAGTTGACCAGCCGGTTGGCGAAGCGCGCGACATCGGGCTCGTGCGTGACCAGGATGATGGTGATGCCGTCGTCGGTGTTGAGCGCGCGGAACAGCGACATGATGTCGTGGCTGTTGACGGAGTCGAGATTGCCGGTCGGTTCGTCGGCAAGGATCATTCGCGGCCGGGTGGCGAGTGCGCGCGCAATGGCCACGCGCTGCTGCTGCCCGCCTGAAATCTGGTTCGGTCGATAGTCGGTGTAGCGCTCGAGCCCGACCTTCGCCAGCATCTCCACCGCGCGGGCTTCGCGTTCGCGGCGACCGACCGAGGCGTAGATCAGCGGCAGCGCGACGTTATCCATCAGGCTCGCCCGCGGCAGCAGGTTGAACCCCTGGAAGACGAAGCCGATGAACCGGTTGCGCAGCCCCGCGAGGTTGTCGCTGTCGAGCTGCGCGGTGTCGTTGCCGTCGAGGACATAGCGCCCGCTGGTCGGGGTGTCGAGGCAGCCGAGGATGTTCATGAAGGTGGACTTGCCCGACCCCGACGGTCCCATGAGAGCGACGAATTCGCCGCGGTGGATGACCAGATCGATGTCCTTCAGGACCGGTTGCGGCCCGGCCGCGGTTTCGTATTGCTTGTTCAGGTGTTCGACGCGAACCACCTCATCGGCCGGCGCCGTCATCAGAAAGCGCGAACGCGCGAGGCTGCGCCGCCCTGGTTGCCGGCGGGGCCCGGTGCGGCGTCGGTGACGCGGTTCTGGGTGGCGACGCGATCCCCCGCCTTGAGTTCGCCGCCTTTCACTTCCACCTGTTTGCCGTCCGAGATGCCGGTCTGGATGGTGAGCGGTTCGAGCTTGTCGCCACGGACCACGAACACGCGCGCCGACGGCGCCTTCGGCTTGCCGCGGTCCTTGTCGGCGCCCGGCTTCTTCGCTTCCAGCGGCAGATCGCGGGGCCGGAAGCGCAGGGCGGCGGCCGGCACCACCAGGGCGTCCTCGCGCTGGTCGATGTCGATGCTGATGTAGGCGGTCATCCCGGGCATCAACAGCTTGTCGGCGTTGTCCACCAGCACCACCGTGTCGTAGGTCACCACGTTCTGTTGCGAGGTGGGATTGAGCCGTACCTGGCGCACCTTGCCCTCGAAACGGCGGCCGGGAAAGGCGTCGACGGTGAATCGCACCGGCATTTCTTCGCGGATCTTGCCGATGTCGGCCTCGGGGACGAACGAGTCGATCTGCATGCGGGTGAGATCCTGTGCGATCTGGAACAGCGTCGGCGTCTGGAAGCTGGCCGCGACCGTCTGGCCGATGTTCACCTGCCGCGAGACCACCACGCCGGCGACCGGTGACCGGATCACGCTGTAGCCCAGATTGGCCTCGTCGCGCGCGAGTTGTCCGCGGGCCGTGCGCAGTTGCGCCTGGGCCGCCTCGCGTGCCTGCACGGCGTTGTCGACATCCTGACGCGACACATATTCCTGGGTGAGCAGCCCGGCCAGACGAGTCTCGGTGACCTGCGCCAGCTTGAGCGCGGCGGCCGCGGTGGCGACATTGCCGCGGCTCTGTTCGACCGCGGCGCGAAAGATGGTCGGGTCGAGTTCGAGCAGAATCTGGCCGTCCTTCACGGTGGAGTTGAAATCGGCGTACCACTTCCGCACCGTGCCCGACACCTGGGTGCCGACGTTCACCAGCACCACCGGGTTGAGCGTGCCGTTGGCCGTGACCGTCTGGGTGATGCTGCCGCGCGCGATCTCCTCGATCTGGTAGCGATCGGTGAGCGGCACCACGCTCTTCTGCTGCCAGTAGCGCCAGCCGGCATACGCGGCCGCGGCAAGCGCGGCGAGAATGGCGACGCGGATCGCGATGCGTGTGATCCGGCGCCCGGGGGTCATGGGAGATGGCGTCATGGTTTCGAGGGTGTGGCTGCCGATGCGTCGGCGAAGAGACCGATGTCGAGGGTGCCGATGGCCTGCGCCAGCGTCGCCTTGGCCACGTTCCAGAGAAATCGCGACTGGATGCGCTGCAGGCTCGCATTGGCCAGCGCGCTCTGGGCGTTGAGCAGGTCGGTGACAGTGCCGACGCCGGCCCGATAGCGCCCGAGGGCAACGTCGTAGGATTCGCGCGCGCTCGCTTCCAGGTCGGCGGCGGTATCGAGCGCGCGCCCCTGGGTGCGCAGTTGCTGATAGGCGCGCCAGACATCGAGCGATACGTCGTTGCGCAACTGGTCGCGCGTCGCCTCCTGCAACTCGACCTGTTCGCGCGCGGCGCGAATCCGGTAGGTGTTCTGGTAACCGGTGAAGATCGGTATCGTCACCTGCAACCCGATCGCGGTCGAGCGCGGGTCCAGGCCCGGTTCGGACTGCGTCGCCGCGCCGGTACCGAAGGCCGAGATCACCGGCCGGTTTGCCGCCTGCTGCACTTTCACGTTCGACTCGGCGGCGCGTACGCGGGCCTGAGCGGCGAGCAGGTCGGGGCGTCGCGCGGTCGCGGCCACGACCAGTTGTTCGAGCGCCGCGTTGGCCACGCGCGCGGCGTCGAGATCGCCCGGCGGCACGATGCGGATCGGGCGCGCGGCGGTGAAGCCCAGCCGGTTGGCGAGCACGCCTTCGCTGGTGATCGCGTCGCCCTCGGCCCGGGCGCGCGCCAGCTCGGCCTGCGAGAACGCGGTCTGCGCCTGCAGCACGTCGGCGCGGGTCGCCGAGCCGGCACGCTGCCTGGCACGCGCGCTGTCGAGACTCTGTTGCGCGGCACGCGAGGCTGCGAGTGTCGCCTTGCCCGCCTCCTGGTCGGCGTACAACTGGTAGTAGGCCTGGGCGGCGTCGAGCAGCACCGTTTGCAGGGTCGCGTTGTGCGACCAGTCGGCGGCGAAGAGCGTCTGCCGGGCCTGCTCCAGCGATGCCTGGCGGGCGCCGAAGTCGAACAGCAGGTAGTTGAGCGCGATCGAACCCGTCGCCAGGCTTCGCTGCCCCGCCGCCACCGTGTTGCGAGCGTCGGTGCGCTGACCGGTGCCGGTAGCGGTTGCGGTGGGCAGGAAGGTGCCGCGCGCGACGCCCACCAGGGCGGCCGCGGCTTTGGCGGCTGCCCAGGAGGCACGGGTGCGCGGGTTGTTGCACAGCGCCAGGTCGATGGCGTCGGCGAGGGCGAGCGGATCGGGAATCACGGCCGTGTCGGCGCAGGGCGGCGCCGTACCCGAAGCCTCCCAGCGCTGCGCCGCCGTGGGCGGGTGCAAGGCGGCCGTATCGAACGGATCTCCGGGTGCCCCCGATACCGTGGCGGTCGCCGTTACAGCCAGCAGCCCGATCGCCGCGACGCCGATGCGGCGGCGGGGCCATCCTCTACCAGTCCAGCGCATTATGGTCAGCATTGAAGCACCCGAGTGTAACCGGTGCATATCAGTGCCACCTGCATTTGTAACCTCATGTGGCAGCGGCCCCCGGTGCATTGCTGGCTTACGCAATGGTCAGGACAGCGCTGCCCGCGCTGCGGTTCGGGGGCTGGACCCTCGACCTGGAGGCCCGCAATCTGGTGTCACCGGCCCAGGCCGTGGTGGCGGGGATCTCGGTGATTGCGGTGCGCCGGGCGGCGATGTGACCCTGGTCAACCGACCCGAAGGTGGCCTCGAAGCGCGGCTGCGGCTGCCGCGGCGGTAGGGTGGTTTTCCGGCGAACGGCACAGGGGACAGGGGCCGTCACCGTGCGAACACAGCACGCAGGCATCGCCCGGTTCGGGGCGCAGCAGGACCGCACAAGACGGACACTGATAAATCATGGCATCGCGGAAGTGTTCGGCGACCGAATGCTGATGGTGGCCGCACTCCGGGCAGGTGATGGTGACGGGCGTCAGGTTCAGGGCAATCATGGTGCGCGGGTCCATATTCGCGATCGAGGCCCGAGTCTGGTGCGCCGATGTGACGCCACCGTGACCGTCGACCGCGCTGCCGGATTCGTGGGCCAACACGAAGGGCTCTCTCGGCAGCGCAGCCTGGAAAGTACCGAACGAAGGGTGGTGCGAAGCAAAGGGGCAGCGCAGCTTGGGGGTGGGCGTCACCTCGCGGTTGACGGCACCGCTGCCAGTCATTAACTTGCAGACGGACGACGGGCTGCGCCGCCGCACCGGCGGTGACCAGGGCAGGCCATGCAGCCGCGCGTCGGAAGGTCTTCGGGTCGGGGGGCTCGCGGCGGGGCAGACTGAAACGGTTGCGGGCCGCCACAGCGAGGCTTGCGGCCGGGTGGTCGTGCCACACCGGTTGTTCCCGATCCCGGGCATTGGCTGAGGATGTTCGGATTGAGCGCTTCCCGCTTCGCCACCACAGCTGCCGATTCCGCGGCCGCGCCATCCGCGCTGGCGCCTGCGCATTTTCTGTGGCTCCTGGGAAGTCTGTGTCGCCTGCGGCAGCAGGCGTTCGACATGACGCTGGTCGCGCGCCGGTTTCCCGCGCCGCATGATCTGCCGACGCTCGCCGCCGCCGCGCGGGAGCTGGGTTTCGAGTGCCGGCCGATCGGCTCGCCCGATGGCGCACACCGGTCCGCTTGCCCCTTCGTGGTGTTCACACGCGCCGACGACGCAGCCGGCTACGCACATGCCCTGCTGCCCACGCTGGTCGTGCAGATCGCGGGCGACCGCGCGACCGTGTTCGCACCAGGGGCGGACCTCGCTGCGGAAACCGACCTTCGCGGTCTGCTGGCACGGCAAACCGGTGAGCCGCTGGCCGTGGTGCCGATCGTTTCTCCGGCGATTGCCGATGCCGATGCGGCCGCGACACCCGACCGCTTCGGCTTCCGCTGGTTCTGGACCGAGATTCGGCGCCATCGCCGCATCTGGCGCGACGTGCTGCTCGCCTCGGCCGTGATCCAGTTGCTCGGCCTCGCCACGCCGCTGTGCACCCAGGTGATTCTCGACAAGGTCATTGCCCACCAGACCACCGGTACGTTGCTCGTGGTCGGCAGTGCGCTGGTGGTGATCGTGGTCTTCGGGGCGGCGCTGACCTGGATTCGGCAATACCTGGTGATCCATACCGGCAACCGGATCGATGCGGTCCTGGGCACCGAGGCGCTGGCGCACCTGCTCGACCTGCCGCTGGCCTGGTTCGAGCGCCGTCCGACCGGCGTGCTGGTGGCGCGCCTGCATGGCGTCGAGACCATCCGTGAATTTCTTACGGGCGCGGCGATCGCGCTCGTGCTCGACCTGCCGTTCCTGGTGCTGTGTCTGGCCCTCATGCTCTGGTACTCGGCGGTGCTGACGGCGATCGTCGTGCTGGTTCTGGCCGCGATCGTGGTGCTCAGCGCCGCGCTCACGCCGCTGTTGCGACGCCGGCTCGACGCCCAGTTCCTGACCGGGGCGCGCAACCAGGCATTTCTCACCGAATACCTGGCTGGCATCGAGACCGTGAAGTCGCTTCAGCTCGAGCCCAACCTGCTGCGGCGCTACGGCGATCTGCTGGCCGATTGCCTGCACGCAGGTTTTCGCACGCGTGCCATCGCCAACACCTACAACGTGATCGCCAACGTGCTCGAGCAGCTGATGACCGTCGCCGTCCTGTGCACCGGCGCGTGGCTGGTGATGACCCGGCCGGGAATGACCATCGGCATGCTGGTCGCCTTCCAGATGTTCGCCGCGCGATTGTCGCAGCCGCTGCTGCGTTTCGTGGGCTTGTGGCAGGAATGGCAGCAGGCGCTGGTCGCGGTCAGGCGCCTCGGCGACATTCTCGATGCCGCGCGCGAGCCGCGCACGCTGGACTCTTCGCGCATGGGTAATGCGCAGGGCGGCATCGAGTTCCGTGGCGTCGGTTTCCGCTACGGCACCGACCGGCCATTCCTGTTCCGGGATCTCGATCTGGACATCGCGCCGGGCGAGTTCGTCGCCATCATGGGGCCGTCGGGCGCCGGCAAGAGCACCCTGGCGCGATTGCTCATGGGATTCTGCCATCCGGTCGAAGGCGCCATCCGGATCGACCGCCACGACACGCGCCATCTCGGCGCCGATGGCCTGCGCGCCTGCTTCGGTGTCGTGCCGCAGGAAACCGTGTTGTTCGCCGGCACCATTCTCGACAACCTGATGATCGCCGATCCGGCGGCCAGCCTGGACGACATCGCCGATGCCTGTCGCGCCGCCGAGATCCACGGCTTCATCGAGTCGCTCCCGCAGGGCTATCGCAGCCCGGTCGGCGAAGGGGGTACCGGGCTGTCCGGCGGGCAGAAACAACGCATCGCGATCGCCCGGGCGCTGCTGCGCCGACCCCGGATCCTGTTGCTCGATGAGCCCACCAGCAATCTCGACGACGACGCCGCCATCGCCTTCGGCCGCACGCTCACCGCGCTCAAGGGCCGGGTCACCATCGTGTTGATCACGCATCGCCTGCCCAGGGGTCTGGCGGTCGATCGCATCGTCCAGCTCGATGCGCCCGGAGGTGGGGGGTGAATCCTCGATCGGTCGGCTCGTCGAGGGCTGCTTTCGTGCCGGCTGTGGTCCGCATGCAGGCCACGGCTCCTTCGCCGCTGCCGCGGGCCATGCTGTGGACACTCGCCGCGCTGGTCGTGATCGTCGTCATGTGGGCGATTTTCGCCCGGCTCGATGTGATCGCCGTCGCGCACGGCAGGCTGGTGCCGGCGCAGTTCGTCCAGATCGTCCAGCCGGCCGAGGGCGGCGTGGTACGCGAGTTGCGGGTGCACGAGGGCGATCGCGTCACGCTCGGGCAGGTGCTGGTCCGGATGGATCGTCGTATCGCCGAGGCCGAGCGCAGTGCGGTCGATGGCGAGCTCGCCACCCGCCGTCTGCAGATGCTGCGCATCGATGCCGAACTGGCGCCGGTAGCGGGCGTCCGGGGCGACGCCACCAGCGCGTCTGCGGTTGCGCCACAACTGCGCGCTCATCGCGACGCCCATCGCGACGCGGTCGCTGCCGAGCGCGCCGGTCGCGACAAGGCGGCCAGCGATCTCGATGTCGCCGCAGCGGTCCGGGTCAGGATGCAACGCTCCCTGCCGCTGCAACGCGAGCAGGCGGCCGCCTGGGAGCAACTCGCGCGCGAGGGCTTTGCCGGCAAGCTGCTGGTGCTCGACCACCGCCGCGCCCTGCTCGAAGCCGAGCAACAGCTGGTGGCGCAGGATGCCACGGTCGCCAGCCTGCGTGCGGGCGTGCGCGAGGCCTCGGAGCGGGTTGCCCGGCTCGAGTCCGCCTATCGCGAACAGCTTCACGACGAGCGGGTTCGCGTCCAGGCCGACATCCAGCGACTGGAGCAGGACTCGGCCAAGCTGGCGGTGCGCCAGGCCTCCCTGGAACTGCGCGCCCCGACGGCAGGCCTGGTGAAGGACCTCGCCACGCACAGCGTCGGTAGCGTGGTTCAGCCTGGCACGGTGTTGATGACCGTGGTTCCGACCGGCGAGTCGATGCTGGCGGAGGTCTGGATCGAGCAGGCTGATGCCGGGTTCGTCCGACTCGGTCAACCGGTTCGGCTCAAGGTCTCGGGTTTCCCGTTTCAGCGGTACGGAACGCTCGCGGGCCAGCTGCGTCATGTCAGTGCCGACGCCAGCGAGCGTGGCGTCGCCCCGGCGCTGGGCGGCCCCATGGACCCTGCCATCGGCCGCACCGGGTTTCGGGCGCTGGTTGCGATCGAGGCCGGTTGGGTCGAGCGTGATGGCGAACGATTTCCCTTGTCGGCGGGCATGGAGGTGAGCGCCGAGATTCGCCTCGGCACCCGCACGGTGATGGAGTATCTGCTGTCACCGCTTGCGGCTGTGGCCAATGAGGCGGGACGGGAACATTAGCCTCTCGTAACGATCTGCGGGCCTGCTACCGTCCGGCGTGATCGATGCTGGACAGCGCCGGCATCGACATGGCTAACTTCGCCCCGCCAGTTCAACGACCGCTCGGAGCACATTCATGGGCAGGAAGTCGGAGAAGAACGAGGGCGACGATGTCGTCCTGAAGAAGAAGAAACGCAAGGCAGACGACACCGAACCCGAGCCGCTGATGCTCGCGGTGCAGCGTTGCCCGCCGGCCAGCCGGCTGTCGTTCGAGTGGGTTGTGGGCAACGGTATCGGCATGCATGCCGTTCGTGATGCTCTCGATGCCTATGAACGAGCCCTGCCGATGCGGCAGGAGCGGGCCGAGCGCGAAGCACGCCTGGCGGACAGTGCCGGGTGCGGCAAGGGTTGCACGTCCGGCAGGGCGCTGGTGATGGGCCCGTTATCGGGTGCCCAGCAATGGCGCATCGATACCGACGCCGAACCGGTGACCGCGACCACCTGGAACTGGGTCGGCTATGTCGTGATCTGCGATTGCGCGGCGGTGAGGAACTGAGGCCCACCCCCAGGCTGCGCTGCGCCTTTCCCCTTGGGGGCGCAGCATCTTTCCGGGGGGCTGTGGTGCTGCCGTGACAGCCTTTTTAGGCAGCATCGAGGTATCCACAGAACCTGTGGATACCTCTGTGGATATCCTGTCGGAAACTCGAAAAAGCGCTTGTCTGGACTGGACTTCCGCTGGATTGCGCACGAAACAGGCAACGCGGAAATCTTCAAATAATTATGAGGTTAGGAGATGTCTCCGGGCATGTCGACAACGCTTGACGGCGCCATCGAGAAACGCTACCCGGCGTTTGATAACTTTTTCGATGATGGCTTGACAAGGCCCATGGCGAGGCGCTCCGCTTGCGCTGGCGCGGCTTTCGGCCGCATCGCAGATGCAACCCCAGCAATGGCGCGGGTTTCGGCGCCGCGGCGTTGAACCGTTGGCCTGTTTTCGGGCCGGAAGGCGAGTTGCAAATGGTCTGTCGAACCCATCCCCGACCTCTGCTAATCGGTTGTCTCGTGAGCGCCGAAGTCGAGCTCGACGCGGGCGCCGCTCGGGTCGAAGCAGAAGAGCTGCCACGTCCCGGATTGGTTCTGCCGCCGCAAGGTGTAGGGAATCGAATGTGCTTCGAGCCGGGCCACAGTCGCGCCGAGTTCACTGGCGGAAAACGCCATGTGATCGAGCACACCGGCGGGGTCGGGTGGCAGCGGCCGACCGGCGATCACGTGCAACACGGCGGCATCGCCGACGTAGAGCCACACCCCCGGGAAGCCCAGATCGGGACGCGGGCCGATGGCAAGACCCAGAACCCCCACGTAAAAACCGCGCGTCGCGTCGAGGTCGGCGGTGAGCACGGTGAAGTGGTTCATGCCATCGATTGCCATCGGTTGTCCCCGCGTTTGCCGGTTACTTCTTGGGGGCGATGGCGGCCTGCTTGGGGCTGACCGTGATCCCGACTTCGGAGCCCTTGAAACCGGAACTGGAAATCTCGACGGTCGCCGCCCGGTCTCCGCGCATGAAGGTGAGCGTGCTGGTTTTGCCCTGCATCGCCGTGATCGGCTCCCACCCGAACGACGGCATGCGCTCGGCGTAGTAGGCGTAGGTCTGGGTCGTGGGCATATCGACATCGAGCACCATCTTGCCGACCCAGCGTTCATCGGCGCCGAGGATCAGCGAGCGGTCGGTCTTGATCTTGGTGCCGGGTGGAATCGGGACATCGGATACCGGCTGGTAACTGGGGTTGTCGGCGGATTTGGCGGTGCCTGATGAAGCCGTCGATTCCTTGCTGGTGCCGGTGCCCGGAAAGTTGGCGCAGCCTGCCATTGCGACGGCGACGGCGGTGCCAAGCAAGGTGATGCGAAGCTGCGAAAGCGTGCGGGAAATGTCGTTCATGGGAGACAGGACCTCCGTGGTCGATACGGCTGGTGAATTCGGCGCCGGGTGCATCACGCCTTGCTGCATGGAGCCGAGCGGCGACGCGAAGTTCCGCCAGGCGCCCGTAACGGTTGCGACCGATACTTTCACGGGGGCGCGGCTCGCTCCCCCGGGAGGCGCACGACGCGCCTGGCCAACTCTCTTGCGCATTACGATCAGGATGCTCGAGAGCACAACCCCACCGATCATCCCGATATCGAGCAAGGACATTGCTGACCTCGGGTTTCGTTGTTCGACCGGTGCCGATCTACCGCCTCGTTCCTGCACCGGATTATCGCTGTTCGGTGCGCCCGGTGTCACGCTCGGGCATCCATGGGCCGGCTCGGTGGGCGGGCCGGTGGCGCCGCCCGGGATCAGGCCCTGCGGCGGTACTCGCCCGTGGTGGTGTCGATCTCGATCTTGTCGCCAGTGGCGCAGAAGAGCGGAACCTGCACTTCATAGCCGCTCGCCAGCTTGGCGGGTTTCAGCACCTTGCCCGAGGTATCGCCGCGAACCGCCGGTTCGGTATAGATGATTTCCCGCACCACCGACTGCGGAATCTGCACCGAGATCGCACGGCTGTCATAGAACACCACCTCGCACGCCATGCCGTCTTCGAGATAGTTGAGCATGTCGCCCATGTTGTCCTTCTCGACCTCGAACTGGTTGTATTCGGCGTCCATGAACACGTACATCGGGTCGGCCAGATACGAGAACGTGGCTTCCTTGCGTTCGAGAATGACGACATCGAATTTTTCGTCGGCGCGATAGACCGATTCGGCGGTGGAGCTGCTCAGCAGATTCTTGAGCTTCATCTTCACGACCGAGGCGTTGCGGCCCGATTTGCTGAATTCGGCGCGCTGAATCACCATCGGCTCTTTGCCGATCATCACGACGTTGCCTACGCGGAGTTCCTGGGCGGTCTTCATGTGCTTGTCCTGCGCAATGGGAGTTTCGATGGTTCGGGAGGACCCCGAAAAAGGCGCCGGATTATAGCCGTTCGGACGCGAATCTGACCAGATTCGATGCGAGGTCGCCGTGGGCAACCTGCGACCGGGCCCATTCGCGACCCCACTTTTCGATCTCGGTGCGATGGATCCAGAAGCGTCGCCACGCCGTTGCCAGGGCCGGCGCCGGGGGGTCCTTCAGATTCCATTGGCGCCAGAACTCGCGCACGGCGGCGGCGGCATCGGCCGACAGACCGGCGCCGTAGCGTTCATGAAACGCATGCAGCTTGGCCCAGTGGGCGCCACCGGCCTGCGGGTAGATGTTCCACACGAAAGGTCGTTCGGCCCACTGCGCACGCACGAACGAATCCTCGCCGCGCACGAAGTTGCAGTCGCAGCTCCAGAGCAGGCGATCGTATTGCGGCTGCGACTGGAACGGCAGCACCAGCGCCGAGAGTGCGCCGCGTTCGAACCTGTCGCCAACCGCTGCCGCGGCGCTGCCGAAGAAGGCGGCCACATCGGCGAGCAACACGCTTTCCGGAATCAGCGCCAACACCGGCTCGGTGGAATGCGCCCATGCCGCCAGCAGCGCGCCCACCGCCGGCCCACCGTAGCCGAACAGCGAGACCGTGGTCACGTTGCCGGCACACGGCTCGCGTGCCGGCAACGCCTGCTCGCGCTGCAGGCCCAGATCGCGCTCGCGCAGCAGGCCGCCGGTGCCCGCCGTGAAGCCGGGAAAGAAGAAATGCTTGGTCAGCGGCAGGCGCGGGTGCGGCGACGTCAGCCGGTGGCAGCCTTCGACCCAGTCTTCGGCACTGAGGTATTCGAGGTTGATCCAGACCGGCTTCGGGTCGCGTGCCGCCATCGCCGTCATCCAGGGCATCGGCACGCGCGAGCCGAACGCCTCGACGATCACATCGCCGACGCCGTCCGCGTCAGGCGCGGCGGTGTCGGCACCTGCCCAGCGCCGCACGCCCACGCCGCCGACGGACTGCGACCGCGTATGCGGATCGAGTTCCGGGCAGAGGCGCCGGAACGTGCCCAGGTCATCCACCCATAGCCTGACATCGATCCCATGCTCCACGTGAAGTTGCCGCGCTAGCCGCCACGACGCACCGATGTCGCCGAAATGATCGACGACATTGCAGAAGATGTCCCAGCGCAATTCGCTACCGGCCTCCCACCCGCCGCGGGCACCAGGGCGGAGTTGGTATCACTTCGCACTGCACCCGTAACCCTCGAAGTCCATGTGCCGGGTGTAGCCGTCGCGGTCGATGAAGGTGGGAACGACACTGAGCCGTTCGAAGCGCTGGCCGGTTCGGTCGATGAATCCGGTTTCGCCGCGATTCAGCGAGTAGTTGCCGCCAGGCCCATTCATCGTGACCACGCCATCTCGCACATAGACATACACGCCCGGTTCGCTGAAATCGTCGGCCTGCTTGCCGAACAGCGCCGACAGTTCGATGTCGAGCTTGTCGGGGCGCGTTTCGGGCTCGCGCAGAAAGAACGGCGGCACCGCATCGAGCCGGCGCGGCGCGATGTCCTTGCCCGCGACCACGCTTACCTGGTTCTCCAGGAGCTCGAATTCGCCGCCGTCGTTTTTTACGTAGACCTTGCCTTTCCAGTTGTAGACCACCAGGCCCGGTGGCCTGTCCTGGTCGTTGGACGGCGCCGCCTGCGTGCAGGTTGCGGTGACGCTCCCATCGGTGCCGGGCGCGCAGTTGCCGCCATCGCCCGGCGTGGCCGCTTCCGCGCAGGCGCCGGTGCAACTGATGTCGAACCCCGTGCCACGTACCCCGATGGTTGCGACGGCCGTGCCGACCGTGAATCGCGCCGGGGTTCGCTGGGCGATGAGGCCGGTCAGGATGCGCAGGCCGCCGCGGACCAGGTTGAAGGCGGCGTTGCCGCTATCGGGATTCGACGGCTCGTAGCGGTAGCTCTGCATCCCCAGCCGGGTCGACGCGCGCAGCACGGCGCGCGTGCCGTCCTGGTAGACGATGACCGCGAGCCCGTCGGCGCTGGTCTCGACCACATCGTTCACATAGATCAGGTCACCGTTGGCAAGCTGACGGCCGCTCCGTGGACCGGAGACCGCGGAGAGGCGGCCTTGAACGCTGACGACCCGGCCGATGTAGCCGGGCACCGGCGGAACCCTCACGTTGGCGCCCGCGTCGGCTTCGCGCTTGCAAGCGTCGTCGCACACGCGGGCGACGAAGTCGGTACCGCGCACGCCGATGGTGGCCACCCCCGCGTTCATCTGGAACGAGTCGGCTCGTCGCTTGCCGACCAGTCCGGTGACAGTCCGCAGACCGCCCTTGAGCAGACGCATCACCAGGCTGTCGGCCTCCGGCTTGCTTTGGTCGAAACCGTAGGCCTCGATCTTGAGCGTGCTGCCTGGACGCAGGGCAAGATCGGCCCCGTCGGTGAGCAGAATCCGGGCATAGCTGAGTTGCTGCGACTGCAGCGTGTCGCCGGATCTGACCGGCGTGCCCTTGGCGAGCACGCCGACGGCGCCGTCGCGGTGCTGCACCGAAACGACGCCGCTGACGGCGGTGGCTTTGCCGGCCTCCTGCGCATTGGCGGCAACGCTGACCGAAGTCAGCAGCAAGAGTCCGGTTACGGCGAGTCGGTTCATCAGCGGCACTCTCCAGGAAGAGCCTTGGTGTTGTCGACCACCGCGGCGGTTTCGTCGGCCGCGCGCGGCCCGCGCACGGGGGGAAACGGTGGTGTCGGCGGAGGAACGATCGTCTGGGCAACGATGGCGGAGACTTCGGTCGTCGTCGGCAGATCGCCGCCGGTGCCGCCATAGCTGATCAGCAGATTGGAGCCCAGCACTGCGCGTCTGCCGTCGGCGAAGAAGCCGCTGCCGTCGGCAGACGTGACGGCGGCACCGTTCACCGAGTAGCCGCCGTTCGCACGGTTCGGAAAGAGCAGATGGATCGACGCATTGGAGATCGAGGCGACACGTGCCGTGCCTCTGCCGTCGATCGACGTCATCCGCACCTCGCCGCCGATGCTGAAGGGCGCGGCGCGCGATCCGATGTCGGGTGTCCCCACGAAGCTGGCATTGGCGCCGGACCCGGTGCCGCCCGCGACCACGAGGTTGCCGCCGATGGCGCCGGTGCACGGGTTCGCGGTGCTGCGAACCGTGGCGGTTGCCTCGGCACCCGAGCCGCCACGGATCACCAGGTCACCGCTGGTCGTCACCCGCAGGTCGGCGCCCTGCATGAGTGCCGAGCCGGTGTTCGCCGCCACCGTGATGTTCCGGGCGCTCACCGCGAGGGTGCCGCCCGCCGTGACGCGCGTGTCGTTCACCGTGAGATTGCCGGTGGTGACATCGAGCGTGAGATTGCCTTGCGCCTGAAGCGGCGATGTGATCGCGAGATTGCCGGTACGGTGGGTGATGTCGACCGCGTTCCAGCCGGTTCCGAAGGTTCCACCGGTGCGATTGAAGCTGTTGGTGACGGTGAGATTGCCGGCGCCGCCGACGGTCCCGCCACTCTGGTCCAGAGTACCGATGTTGAGGTTGCCACCACCGCCGATGGTGCCGCCGCTTTGGTCGAGGGTGCCGATGGTGGCGGTGCTGCCGACCAGCACCGTGGTGTTGCCCTGCACCTGCGTGGTGCCGGGCACGTTGTAGGTGCCGTTAAGGTTGAGCGCACCAAGGCTGGAGGAGCGGAACACGACGGTGCCGTCGCCAGAGATGGAACTGTCGGCCGCGAACGTCCGGGTCTGGTCGGGGAACTCGAGGCTGCCGCCGCTGGCGACCGAGTACGCGCCATGGTCCGGTGCGGACGCGTTCATGAGCAGGATGAACCGGCCGCCATCGACCCTCACCACACCGCCGGGCGTGTTGTCGAAGAGCGCGCTGCCGCCATTGCCGATGCTGTGATTGCCGCCGAGCGAGATGAAGGCGCCGCTATTGGTGATGGTGCGCGCGTTGGCAAGAGCGATGTTGCCGCTGTCGGCTGCGAAGGTGAAGACGCCGCCGGCGCCGTTGTCGAAGCCGCCGTTGGCGCCGATCGTCAAGCCGGCATTGGTGCCGAGATTGAACGCGCCCGTGTTGGTGAAAGTGCCTGCTCTGGCGTCGGTTTCCGCAATAGTGATGGTGGCATTGCGCAGATTCAAGGTGCCCGAGTTGCGGCTTCCGCCGGCCAGTTGGGTGTCGCCATTGGCGAGCGTGAGCGTGCCGTCGTTGGTGAGGGCGCCACCCGGATTGAAGCTGCCGCCGTTACGAACCAGCGCGGCACCGCTCGCGATGTTCGTCACGCCGTTCACATTCAAGGCGCCGGATTGCAGCGTCAGACTGCCGCCGGGCACCCTGAGGGTGGGCACCGTGAGGGTCGGCCCGTCGAGTACGCGGGCGCCGGTGCCGCCCAGGGAGAACGAGCCGACGCCCGCCACGATCAGGCTGCCGGTCCCGGTGATGGTCCCGCCGTTCCAGAAGGCCGCGCCACCGTTCTTGGTGAGAGTGGCGCCGGCGGCCAGATCCAGGATGCCGGTGCTCAAGGTCAACACCGCACCGTCAACGCTGGAGGCGCCGGCGGCGATGTCGAGCGAACCTTCGTTGACCAGGCTGCCGGCCAAGGTCACGCCCTGAAGGGTGAGTTGCCCGCGATTCACGATGTCGCCGCCACCCAGGATGCTGGTGGCCGAGAACAACCCGCGGCCGGGGCCGGCGATCGTGAGGGTCTTGCCGGCGCCGATGTTCATTGCCGCGCCGCTCGCGTTGGTGAGCGTGCCATTGATGGTCGTATTACCGAACTGGCTGGGTCCGCCGGTGAACCTGACGGCGCCATTGAGTACCGATCCGTCGGCGACGATCTGGCCGCCGCCGAGTTCGACGTTGTCGCCGACGAAAGTGGTCGTCCCTTCCAGCGTGGTCGCGGCATCGATGACCAGCCGACCGGCGCCGGTCGCCAGCGTGCCGCCGGTATTGCGGAAGACGACGCCCGTGATGGTCGCATCGCCCGTCGCATTTTCGTTGCGGATGGCATTCTCGTTGCGGATGGTGCCGGTGTTGACCAGCGAGCCGCCCTGCGAAGAACCGATGGTGTCGGCACCGCCGATGAAGCGCACGGTACCGCGGTTGTTCAGGGTCGCGCCGTTGTCGATGAGCAGACGATTGCCGGCGAGGGCCAGCGTCATGGTGCCGGCATTGTCGATGGTGAGGCCCGACAACACGTGATCGATGTCGCCGGTCAGCGCCAGCGATGCCGCGTTCGTGATGGCGAAGGTGGCGCCGGTGCCGGAGAGCGTTCCGCCTGACCATGCCGCCGCGCCGCTGAGTGTGGCAATGCTCCCGCTGGCAAGATTGAGTGCACCACCGCTCAGGTTGAGCTGGCTGATGCTCACGTTGCCGTTGCCGTTGAATATGCCGCCGGCGATGTTGAACGCTTTGTTGAAGGTGCTCTGGCCGCCGACGGTGAGCGAGCCGCCGGCGAGGGAGAAGATCTCCTCCACGGTGATCGAGCCCGCGACGTGAGTACCTGCGGCGATGGTCACGGTCTGCAGGCCGGGCACGTCGATCAGCACGCTCTGTCTCGCGGTGGGGAGGGCGCCGGTGCTCCAGTTGCCGGGGATGCTCCAGTCGCCACTGGTGCCGACCCAGCACACATCGGCGCCACCGCAATCGATTGCGGCGGCGAACGCCAGCGAGACACCGGTGGCGCCGACCGCGGGCGTACCAGTGACCCCGGGGGGCAAGGTGATCGACGAGTAGGTGCCGGTGTGGGAGTTGTAGACCACCAGCGCGGGGAAGTTGTCACCCGGGTTGCCGGTGTAGCCACCGAGGGTTGCCAGCTTGAGCGTGCCGCCGAGGTTGGCCGTGCCCGAGACTTGCAGCACATCGAATTGTCCGGCGCCGGTGCCGGCAACCTCGAGTTCGGTGACGCCGCTACCCCCCTGGGTCAGGTTGCCGGTGACGGACAGGGTGCCGGTGGCACCGGTGTCGGCCGGGGCGATCGTGCCATTGTTCGTGAGCGTGCCGGTACCGTCGCCCATCACGATCGTGCCGGTGCCTTGCAGCCGCCCGTTGCTGGTCATGTTGATCGGCAGGCCGAGAGTCGCGCCGCCTGTCACGTCCACCGTGCCCGCCAGCGGGGTGCCGTTGTCGAGATTCAGGCGCCCGGCCTGCACGTTGATGGTGCCGGTGTTGTTGAAGACGAGAGCGGGGCTGAAGTTCTGGGCGGCGGCGTTGGTCTTGTCGACCGTGCCCGAGTTGTTGAAGACGCCGAAGTTGCCACCGGCATCTGCCACCGGGGTGGCGTTGGTGGAGGCGATGGTC
>JANXYG010000056.1 GCA_025350245.1 Betaproteobacteria bacterium | reverse complement strand
GCGGGCGTGCTGGTGATGCGCCGGCGGCCAGTTGGCTCTTAGGCACTTCGGGGGCTTCGGCCCTTTTGGGGGTCCGGGGCGATAGCCCCGGGGGTTCGAGGGGGTCCGGGGGCGATAGCCCCTGGGCGTTCGATTTTTCGGGGGTGTCCGGATGGCACGTTACGAGCACCTGCCGATCTACCAGGCGGCGCTCGATCTGACGGTGCACTTCGAGAAGGTGGTGGCGGGGTTCTCGCGCTACCACAAGTACACGCTCGGTACCGAGCTTCGCGAGGGTAGCCGGGCCGTGGTGCAGCAGGTCGTGCGGGCCAACAACGCGCCCGGTGCCGTCGAGCGCAAGGCGGAGTTGCAGGTGCTGCGCGAGCGGATCGAGGCGCTCATCCTGACGCTGCGTGTGGCGAAAGAGGTGAAGGCATTCAAGAGTTTTGCCGGCTATCTGCATGCAGTCGAGCAGGTGGGTTCGGTGGCCAGACAGAACGAAGGCTGGTTCAAGCACACGCAGGGCAAGGTCTGACTGTGTGTGCCGTGCATGGGGGCCTGAATGATCGCCACGTGCCGGGCGCAGGATTCGGCCGGTGCGATCAGCGTGCTCGAGTTTCATCATCGTGCGTCCATCCCGCCTGCAAACAACGGGATTCCGGAGATCTGCTCTTTCCGGAACCCGCAGGCATGATCGTTCAGGCCGCCGTACCCGGCGACGGGATCGCCTGCCGCCGCAACAAGCGCAACACCATCAACGCGTTGCGCTTCGAGGCACGGCAGGAGCTGAACCTGCTGGCGCTGCGTGATGCACTTTCCGATCGCAGCTACGAACCGGGACGTTCTGTCTGTTTCTTTGTGCAGCGGCCGAAGCTGCGCGAGGTGTTCGCCGCGGATTTCCGCGACCGCGTCGTGCACCATGTGCTGGTGAGCCATCTTGAGCGCCTCTGGGAGCCGGTGTTCATTCACGACTCCTACGCTTGCCGCAAGGGCAAGGGGGTTCAGCAAACTCGCCCGGACAACTGGCGGCGTGGAAAGAGGCGATTGCGCATTTCCTCGAGGAACGCCTCGCTTTGCGCTTGAACCCGCGGCGCGAGCGGCTGCGGCCGGTGACCGAGGGCGTGGATTTTCTGGGCTATATCGTGCGGCCGTTTCATCTGCTGGTGCGCCGGCGCGTGGTGGGCCACTTGCGCGAGACGCTGGCGCGCAGCGAGCGCGTGCTGGTGCGGCACCGCGCGGACGCCACGGCGTATCGCTTCGATGCCGGGGAACTCGATGCGCTGCAGGCGAGCCTTGCCTCCTATCTGGGGCACCTGAAGCACGCTTCCTGCAACCGGTTGGTGGCGTCGATCTGGGCAGGTAACCCCTGGCTCGATACGTTCTTCGGCCTCGATCGAGCGGCGCTGCGCCTGCGCCGCCGCGACCGGGCGCCGGCCGATGCGCGGACGGTGCAGCAGCAATACCGGCATTGGCGGCCGGCGGCCAGGTCACCTTTGTCGGACAGCGTGGCGCAGGCACCGGGGGCCTGCGGCGGCGCGCCCCGGCGCTGCGCTGGGTGGCCCGGTGATTCGATGCGCTACCACGGCGCGGAAAATGCCCCGGCACCGGTATTCCAGGTCACGTTCGCTGCCGACACTGGTGTCGATCGTCGCTTGCACGCGTGGTCAGACCTGTTCAACGCCAGCTACTACAGCTACGCTATCGCGAGCCAGTTCACGCTAGGCGTGTTCAACGCCTACCCGCTGCCCGGGCTCAATGGCAGCGTTGCGCTCACCTATACCTTCCAGTAACTTGCGGCGGGCCCCGTCGCCGGGGCCCGCGACCAAAGCGGGCGGGCGGGGTCACCGACCGCGCCCATGTCCAGCCAGCAACTCTATTTTCGTCTCCTCTCCTACGTCAGGCCGCACTGGCGAGTGTTTCTCGCGTCGGTGCTCGGTACCACCTTCGCCGCCCTGACCGAGCCGGCGCTGCCGGCGCTGATGAAGCCGTTGCTCGACGGCACCTTCGTCGACAAGGACCCGTGGCTGATGAAGTGGATGCCGCTGGCGCTGGTGGCGTTGTTCCTGGTGCGCGGCAGCGCCAACTTCATCGAGAACTACTGCTCGCAGTGGGTCGCCACGCGCGTGGTGCTCGACCTGCGCGACGCCATGTTCCGCAAGCTGATGGTGCTGCCGGTCAATTTCTACGACGAGCAGGTCACCGGCAACATCGTCTCCAAGATCACCTTCGACGTCACCCAGGTCACCTCCGCGGCGACCTCGGCCGTGACCGTGTCGATCAAGGACAGCATCACCATCGCCGGCCTGCTGAGCTGGCTGTTCTGGCTCAACTGGAAGCTGACGTTGATCACGCTGGTGGTCGCGCCCTTGATCACTCTGATCGTGCGCCAGTTCAGCAAACGCCTGCGCAGGGTCGGCCGCGAGTTGCAGACCGCGATGGGCGACACCACCCAGGTGCTACAGGAGGGCATCGATTGCCAGAAGGTGGTGAAGATCTTCGGCGGCGCGCCCTACGAGATTGCGCGCTTCCGCGACAGCGCCAACCGGGTACGTCGCTTCACCATGAAATACGCCGCCGCCGCCGCCGGCAACACCTCCATCGTGCAGTTGATCGCGGCTATCGCGCTCGCGTTGATCATCTCGATGGTCGCGCGGCAGTCGGCCGCCAACGAAACCACCGTAGGCGGTTTCGTGTCGTTCGTGGCGGCGATGCTCATGCTGCTGTCGCCGCTCAAGCGTCTGACCGGCGTCAACGAGCAGTTGCAGCGCGGCTTGGCCGCCGCCGAGAGCATCTTCTCGCTGCTCGATCGCGAAGCCGAAGCCGACACCGGCACCGTCGTGCTGCCGCGCGCCCATGGCGAGCTCACGTTCGAGAAGGTCACCATCCAGTATCAGCGCGCCGATCGGCCGGCCTTGCGCGACGTCTCGCTCACGATCCGGGCCGGCGAGTCGGTGGCGCTGGTCGGACCCTCTGGCAGCGGCAAGACCACGTTCGCCCATCTGGTCCCGCGGTTCTATCAGCCCACCGACGGTCGCATCCTGATCGACGGTCACGACCTGCGCGAACTCACGCTCGACAGCCTGCGGGCCAACATCGCCCTGGTTTCGCAGGATGTCGCCCTGTTCAACGACACCGTCGGCGCCAACATCGCCTACGGCGCGAAGGCGGGCGCGAGTGAAGCGGAGATCATCGCGGCTGCCGAAGCCGCCTATGCCATGGAGTTCATCCGCGAGATGCCGCAAGGCCTGAACACCATTATCGGCGAGAACGGCGTGCGTCTTTCGGGTGGCCAGCGCCAGCGGCTGGCGATCGCCCGCACGCTGCTCAAGAATGCGCCCTTGCTCATTCTCGATGAAGCCACCTCGGCGCTCGACTCGGAGTCGGAACGTCAGGTCCAGGCTGCGCTGGAAGTGCTGATGCGTGGTCGCACCACGATCGTCATCGCGCATCGCCTGTCCACCATCGAGAAGGTGGACCGCATCGTGGTGCTCGACAAGGGCGAGGTCGCCGAGGTCGGCACCCATGCCGAACTGCTGGCGCGCGGCGGCATCTACTCGCGCCTGCACCGCATCCAGTTCGCGCGTGGTGCCGACGACAAGGTGGAACTGGCGATCTAGATTTTCGGCGGTTGCGGCCGGTCATTCACTGGCCACAAGCGTGCGGTGCCGCCTTCGGGAGAAGGCGCAGCGCAGCGATGCTGAACGAAGGGAACATCTGAAGCGAAGGGGCAGCGCCCACAGGGTCTCCCGAGGACGCTGCGCCCCCTTGGGGGAAGGCGGAGCGAAGCGGATGCTGAACGAAGGGAACATCTGAAGCGAAGGGGCAGCGCCCACAGGGTCTCCCGAGGACGCTGCGCCCCCTGGAGGGGGAAGGCGAAGCGCAGCGGATGCTGAACGAAGGGAACATCTGAAGCGAAGGGGCAGCGCCCACAGGGTCTCCCGAGGACGCTGCGCCCCCTGGAGGGGGAAGGCGAAGCGCAGCGCAGCCTGGGGGTGGGCGTCACCTCAGTGCGCCTGTTCCCAGTTTGGCCCGATGCCGACATCCACCACCAGCGGCACCGCCAAGGCGGCCACACCGGTCATCAGCCCCGGCAGCGTCGCGCGCACGGTGTCGAGTTCGCTCTCGGGCACTTCGAGCACCAGTTCGTCGTGCACCTGCATGACCAGTTTCGTCGCCAGCCGCGCGGAATCGAGCCAGCGCTGCACCTCGATCATCGCGAGCTTGATCAGGTCGGCGGCGGTGCCCTGCATCGGGGCGTTGATCGCGGCGCGCTCGGCGCCCTGGCGCCGCCCCTGGTTCTGGGCGCGGATCTCCGGCAGGTACAACCGCCGACCGAATACCGTCTCGACATAACCGAGATCGTGGGCGCCGGCGCGGGTGCGCTGCATGTAGTCGGCCACACCGGGGTAGCGGGCGAAGTACCGGTCCATGTACTGCTGCGCGGCACTGCGTTCGATGCCGAGCTGGGACGCCAGGCCGAATGCCGACATGCCGTAGATCAGGCCGAAGTTGATGACCTTCGCGTAGCGCCGCTGCTCCGACGACACCGCGTCCGGCGTCAGTCCGAACACCTCCGCCGCGGTCGCGCGATGCACGTCCGTGCCTTCGGCAAAGGCCTTGAGCAGCGAGCCGTCGCCCGACAGGTGCGCCATGATGCGCAGCTCGATCTGGGAGTAGTCGGCCGACACGATCCGCGAACCGGGCGGCGCCACGAAGGCTTCGCGGATGCGGCGGCCCTCGGCAGTCCGGACCGGAATGTTCTGCAGATTGGGATCGGTGCTCGACAGCCGTCCGGTCACCGCCGTGGCCTGGTTGTAGCTGGTGTGCACGCGGCCGGTATCAGGGTTGACCATGCGCGGCAGTTTGTCGGTGTAGGTCGACTTGAGCTTGGCCAGGCTGCGGTACTCCAGGATGCGTTTGGGCAACGGATGATCGAGAGCCAGTTGCGCGAGCACATCCTCGTCGGTCGACGGTGTACCGCTCGGGGTCTTCTTGATCACCGGCAGCTTGTGCTTGCCGAACAGGATCTCCTGCAGTTGCTTGGGCGAGTTCACATTGAACGGCTGGCCCGCGAGTTCGTGCGCGGACTGTTCGAGCTCGAGCATGCGATGACCAAGCTCGCCACTTTGCACCTCCAGCAACTGCGCGTCGATCAGCACGCCATTGCGTTCGACCCGCAGCAAGACCGGCATGACCGGCATCTCGATGTCGCGGTACACCCGCGCCAGGCCGGCGTCCGCCTCCACCTGCGGCAGCATGGCGAGGTGAAGCTGAAGTGTGATATCCGCGTCCTCGGCAGAATACTCGGTGGCGCTTTCGACGCTCACCTGGTCGAAGCCGATCTGGCTGGCGCCCTTGCCCGCCACTTCCGCGAAGGTGATGGTCTTGACGCCGAGGTGGCGCATCGCCATCGAATCCATGTCGTGCGGCTTGTGGCTCTCGATCACATACGATTCGAGCAGGGTGTCGTGCAGCACGCCGCCGAAACGGATGCCGTGATTGGCCAGCACATGGGCGTCGTATTTGGTGTTCTGTCCCAGCTTCGGCTTGTTGTCGTCTTCGATCCAGGGCTTGAGTCGCGCCAGCGTGGCGGCAAGATCGAGCTGATCCGGCGCGCCTGGATAGCGATGCGCGAGCGGCAGGTAAGCCGCTTCGTGCGGCGTGACCGCGAACGACAGGCCGACGATCCGCGCCCGCATCGGGTCCAGACTGGTGGTCTCGGTATCGAAAGCCACCAGTGGCGCGGCATCGATCTTCGCCAGCCAGCGCTCCAGTGATTCGGCGTTGGCGATCGTTTCGTAGTGGCGTTCTGGTGCCGGCGTCGCATCGTGCGCAACGGTCGGGGCGCCGCCGCCGACACTGCCCGCCGCTTGGCCGTCCTTGAGTTCGCGCAGCCAGTTGTTGAAGGTGAAGCCTTCATACAGCGTCGCGAGCCGGTCGCGGTCTTCGGGCGGCGCGGCCAGGGCCGCGACCGCCAGCGGCAGCGCCACGTCGCGCTTGATGGTGAGCAGCCGACGAGCCTGCGGCAACCAGCCCAGGGCCTTGCGCAGGTTGTCGCCGACCACGCCGCCGATGTCGCCGGCGTGCTCGATCACGCCATCCAGGGTGCCGTATTGCTGCAGCCACTTCACCGCCGTCTTCGGCCCGACTTTCTCGACCCCGGGCACGTTGTCGACGCTATCGCCGATCAGGGTCAGATAGTCGACGATCCGCTCCGGCGGGACGCCGAACTTGGCCACCACGCCAGCCGGATCGAGCGTCTCGTTCGACATGGTGTTGACCAGTGTCACGTGCGCGCTCACCAACTGCGCCATATCTTTGTCGCCGGTCGATATGACGGTGGCGATATCCTGTTCCCGCGCCCGGTCCGCGAGCGTGCCGATGACGTCGTCGGCTTCGACGCCGTCGATCATCACCAGCGGCCAGCCCAGCGCGCGGACGGTGGCGTGGATCGGCTCGATCTGGCGCGCCAGGTCTCCCGGCATGGCCGCGCGATTGGCCTTGTAAGCCGGGTACAGGTCGTCGCGGAACGTCTTGCCCTTCGCATCGAAAACGCAGGCGATATAATCCGCCGGCACCTCACGCCGCAACCGGCGCAGCATGTTGACCACCCCGTAAATCGCGCCGGTGGGATCCCCGTCGCGGTTGCGCAGGTCGGGCAGGGCGTGAAAGGCACGATACAGGTAGGACGAACCATCGACCAGCAACAGGGTTTTCACGGATATCGGGCTCTCGGCAGGCGGCGATGTTTCGGCAGCGGGGCAGGGTGAGGCGACATTGTACGAACCCGGGCTCAAATTCCAGCACCTTTGTCCGTACACTCCGGAAAGCAGTGCATTTTCGCGCAGGCCGTCCGCGTGCCTTGCCTGATCCCGGCTTCACTCACCCAGACCCCCTGCCATGACCCCCGGAAAGAAGAAACTGCCGGTTCCGCTAGCGCCCGAACTGCTCGAAAAATCGTGGTCGGCGCGTGAATCGTGGCGGGTGTTCGGCATCATGGCCGAGGTGGTCGAGGCCACCGAGAAGCTGCATGCGGTCCGGCCGGCGGTGAGCGTCTTCGGCAGCGCCCGGGTTCCGCCCGGGCACCCCTATTATCAGCTCACCGAGCAGATCACCCGCCAGTTGTCCGACGCCGGTTTCACCGTCATCTCGGGCGGCGGGCCGGGCCTGATGGAAGCGGCCAACAAGGGCGCATTCGAAGGCCGGTCGCTGTCGGTCGGTCTCAACATCGAATTGCCGCACGAGCAGAGCGGCAATGCCTACCAGGATCTCGGCCACACCTTCCGCCACTTCTTCACCCGCAAGGTGATGTTCGCCAAGTTCGCCTCCGCCTATGTGGTGATGCCGGGCGGGTTCGGCACCCTCGACGAATTGATGGAGGCGCTCACCCTGGTGCAGACCCGCAAGATGCGTCGCGTGCCCATCATCCTGGTGCAGTCCTCATTTTGGGGCGGATTGCTCGACTGGATCCGCAACACGCTCGCGGCCGAACGCATGATCGACCCGGGTGACATCGACCTGGTGCAGCTCATCGACGATCCGGCCGAAGTGGTGGCGGCGATCTTCGCGCACTACGAGTCGCGCGGCTTCACGCCCACGGCGGCCGAGCGCGAATCGCTGCTCAACCTGTAGCGGGCGGCGCGATGTCGGTCTTCACCAAGGTCGCACCGGAGCAACTGGCGGCCTGGCTCAAGGGCTATGCGGTGGGTCATCTCACCGACCTGCGCGGCATCCTCGCCGGCATCGAGAACACCAACTACTTCGTCACCACCACGCAGGGCCGCTACGTGCTCACGCTGTTCGAGAAGCTGCGGCCGGTGGAGCTGCCGTTCTATCTCGAGCTGATGGCGCATCTGTCCGGGCACGGCCTGCCGTGCCCCAAGCCCATCGCCAGCCTCGACGACCGGTTTCTCGGCGAGCTCAACGGCAAGCCGGCTGCGCTCGTCACCTGCCTCGACGGCGCGCCGGTCATGGCGCCCACGCCCGAACACTGCGCTCGCGTGGGCGAGGTGCTCGCCGACCTGCACCTGGCGGGACAGCGCTACAACGGCCGTCTCGACAATCTGCGCGGCCCCAAGTGGTGGACGGCAACGGCGCCGGCGCTGCTGCCGTTTCTCGACGACGCCAACCGCGTCATGCTGCTCGACGAGGTTGCCTTCCAGGGGAGTCATCGCCTCGACGCATTGCCCAAGGGCGTGGTCCACGCCGACCTGTTCCGCGACAACGTCCTGTTCCACGACGGCAGCATCGGCGGGGTGATCGATTTCTACTTCGCCTGCGTCGACGTGCTGCTCTACGACGTGGCGATCACCGTCA
Organism: Betaproteobacteria bacterium; assembly: GCA_025350245.1. Classification (GTDB taxonomy): domain Bacteria; phylum Pseudomonadota; class Gammaproteobacteria; order Burkholderiales. The sequence goes on along the minus strand of JANXYG010000056.1, from coordinate 64,887 downwards.
ACGACTGGTGCGGCACCGATGACGGCATGCTCGACCCGGCGCGCACCCGTGCCCTGATCGAGGCCTATCGCGACACCCGCGACTTCACCGCGGCTGAAGTCGATGCCTGGCCGGTCATGCTGCGCGCGGGGGCGTTGCGATTCTGGGTGTCACGCCTTTACGACTATCACCTGCCGCGGGCCGGCGAACTCACGCACGCTCATGACCCCGGCCGTTTCGAGCGCATCCTGCGCCAGCATCGCCAGACTCTGCCGCAAGCCGTGCGATCGGCGAAACGTGTCGACTGACGCGAGCCCGCCGCCGGCCGTGCGGCGCGTTCCCATCGTCAACGGCTGGCGCTGGATCGTCGGCGGCTGGCGGCTGTTCCTGCGCAAGCCGCTCACCTGGATCGTGTTCACCGGCGTCATGTGGGTGATCGTCGCCGCTAGTGGTTTGCACTGGATGCTCGCGTCCCTGGTGGCGATCCTGCTGCCGGTGTTCCTGGCGGGCTGGGCCAGAGCCTGTGCTGCCGCCGAGCGCGGCGAGTCGATTCCGGTCACCATGCTGTTCGACGGCTTCCGGCATCGACCGCGCGATCTGGTCTCGATCGGCTCGTTCAACGCCGTCGCGAACGTGCTGGTGTTGCTCATCGTGTTCGCCATCGGCGGCGACACCCTCGCCAAGCTGATGTCGGATCCGGCGGCGGCCAGCGCCCACCCCGAGGAGGTCGCCGACGCGCTGCCGCAGATCATGCGAGCGCTGCTGGTCGGCATGCTCTTCGGCATCCCGGTGGCGATGTCGGTGTGGTTCGCGCCGTTCAGCATCGCGCTGGATCAGCGCCGGCCGTTGGCTGCATTGCTGGCCTCGCTGCGCGGCATGCTGATCAATACCCTGCCGATGTTCGTGTACGGCCTCGTGTTCGCAGGCGCCGGTTACGGGCTGTATCACCTGTTCGCTTCGGTGATGGAGCCGCCCCAGGCATTCACGCTCGCCGTCTGGATGATGATGCCGGTGCTGGTGCCGAGCGTGTATGTGAGTTATCGGGATATCTTCGGGGGTGAGGTGGGCGGGTGAGCTTCGCGTCAGTGCCGGTGCGCTTGTCGGCTGCCCGATATTGCGGTGCTACCCCGCCTCGCGGCGGTAGCGAGTGGCGGCCGCGCCGCCTGGGGGTGGGTGAAGGACCCCGCTACTACCTTTCCGCCCCAGCCCTATGCTATATATTACATTGTCGTATCGGGGCATCCGAGCGACCAGCCGCACTCGAACGGCAATCAAAACCGCCCAACCATTCCAGGGGGAAATCAACAATGAATCGTTTCGAGAAACTTGCAACGGGCGGTGTGTCGGCCGCCATCGCGGCGGTGCTGTTCGTGTGGGGTGTCGGGGCCGGCGCTGCCGAGGACCGGGTCAAGGTCGACGACAACAGCTTCAAGTGCATCAGCGAGATGACCAAGGTGCGCCACTTCTACGTGGACAACCTGTCAGGCAAGCTGGCCGAGACCGTTGCCGTGGCGACCGCCGGCAAGGGAGACTATCCGGAAGGCTCGGTGGTGCAACTCATGCCCAACGAGGTCATGATCAAGCAGAACAAGGGTTTCAATCCGGCCACGCGCGACTGGGAATTTTTCTGGATCGACGTCGACAAGAATGGCGCGAAGATATTCACCCGCGGTTTCGCCGAGGTGAACAACCGTCTCAACCTCAACTGCTTCACCTGTCACGTCAAGGCGGAACCGCAGTACGACTTCATCTGCGAAACCGGGCACGGCTGCGATCCGATTCCCGTGACCAAGGCCATGTTCGGCGCTCTCCAGCGTACCGACCCACGCTGCAAGGGCTCCGATGTGGTGACCGCGGAAGACCAGGAGTCGCTGCGGCAACTGGGTGAGGTCGTCAAGGCACTCACTGGCCAGAAGTAACCCTGCCGCAGGCGTCGGCCGCGGCAGCAGCGGCCGGCGCCTGGAGCAGTCGTCCCCGATCGTGGTCAGCCCGCCGCCAGCTTCGCGTACTCCAGCGCCAGCCACTTCATTCCCGTATCCCTGAAATTCACCTGCACGCGCGCATCGGCGCCGCGGCCCTCGGCATTGACGATCACGCCGGCGCCGAACTTCGGATGCGTCACGTTCTGACCGATGCGCCAGGTGCCGGCGGTCGTCGTGGCGGTGGACACCGGCGGGAACGAGCCGAAGCCGCGCATCGACGGCGATGACCACGACGATACCGGCTTGCTGTTGAGGCGCTTCATCAGCGTCTCGGGAATCTCGTCCAGGAAGCGCGACGGCATGCCGTAGCGGGTTTGCCCGTGCAGCATGCGCGATTGGGCGTACGACAGATACAGACGCTGCCGCGCGCGGGTTAGTGCCACGTACATCAGCCGCCGCTCTTCCTCGATGCCGTTGTCTTCGTTGATGCTGTTCTCGTGCGGAAACAGACCTTCCTCGAGACCGCTGATGAACACCGACTGGAACTCGAGCCCCTTGGCCGAATGCACGGTCATGAGCTGCATCGCGTCGTCGCCGGCACCGGCCTGGTGCTCGCCGGCCTCAAGCGCGGCATGGGCGAGGAACGAGTTCAGTGCCGACAGCGGATCGTTCGGATCGACCGCGCCGCCCCGCTCGGCGGCCGGGTCGTATCCGTCCTCAACCACGAAAGTGGCGGCGGCGTTCACCAGTTCATCCAGGTTCTCGAGGCGCTCGGTGCCTTCCTTCTCGGTCTGGTAGTGCTGCTTGAGCCCGCTGCCGTCGACCACCTGCTCGACGATTTCGGACAGCGGCAGGCCGGTGACCGAGTGCTTGAGTCCTTCGATCAACTTCACGAAGATGCCGATGCTGGTGCCGGCCTTGCCCGAGAGTGAGCTGCTGCATGCCGTCTGCCACAGGCTGGTGCCGCGCACCTTGGACGCTTCCTGCAACTGCTCGATGCTGCGGTTGCCGATGCCGCGCGTCGGAAAATTGACGATCCGCAGCATGGCGCCGTCGTCCTCCGGATTCGACACCAGCCGCAGGTAGGCCAGCGCGTGTTTGATTTCCTGGCGCTCGAAGAAACGCAGGCCGCCGTACACCCGGTAGGAGATGCCGGCGCTGAACAGCGTGTGTTCGAGCACCCGCGACTGGGCGTTCGAGCGATACAGCAACGCCATCTCGCCGAAGCGGATGCCATCGCGGTGCAGCGCCCGCGATTCCTCGACGATGAAGCGGGCCTCGTCGCCGTCGGTGGGCGCCTCGTAGATGCGCAGCGGTTCGCCCTGACCCGCATCGGTCCAGAGGTTCTTGCCGAGCCGCTCGCGATTGCGCGAGATCAACGCGTTGGCGGCATCGAGGATGTTGCCGTGGGAGCGGTAGTTCTGCTCCAGCTTGATCACCTTGTCGATGCGGAAGTCGCGCTCGAATGCGGCCATGTTGCCGATGTCGGCGCCGCGGAAGGCGTAGATCGACTGGTCGTCGTCACCGACCGCGAGCACGGCCGCATCGCGCCCTGCCAGCAGCTTGAGCCACGAGTACTGCAGCTTGTTGGTGTCCTGGAACTCGTCCACGAGGATGTGCCTGAAGCGCGCCTGGTAGTGCGCGCGCAGCACTTCGTTGCGTTGGAGCAGTTCGTGGCAGCGCAGCAGCAGCTCGGCGAAGTCGACCACGCCTTCGGTCTGGCATTGCCGTTCGTAAGCGGCATAGACGTCGTTGAAGCGGCGCGAGAAGTCGTCGGTGGTTTCCACCGACGCCGCCCGCAGCCCGGCTTCCTTGTTGCCGTTGATGAACCACTGCGCCTGTCGCGGCGGATACTTGTCGTCGTCGACACCCAGCCCCCGCATGACCCGCTTGACCAGCGCCAACTGGTCGGTTGAATCAAGGATTTGGAAGCCCTGCGGCAACTGGGCGTCGCGGTGATGCGCCCGCAGCAGCCGGTTGCACAGGCCATGGAAGGTGCCGACCCACATGCCGCGCGGGTTGATCGGCAGCATGGCCGAGATGCGCGTTAGCATCTCGCGCGCCGCCTTGTTGGTGAAGGTCACCGCGAGCAATCCCATCGAACTCACCTGCCCGGTCTGGATCAGCCAGGCGATGCGCGTGGTCAGGACCCGGGTCTTGCCGCTGCCGGCGCCGGCGAGGATCAGCGCCGACATCTGCGGCAGGGTTACCGCTTCGAGCTGCTGGGGATTGAGACCGTCGAGAAGGGAGGAAGTCATGACCGCACCGGGAAGCAGCTGTCGATTATAGTGGCGACCCTGGTACCTTCCCTGGCTTCTTGACCCTGTATGGAGACGATCTCGATGGCTGCATCCGCTTCACGTCTGTTGCACGCGACCCTTCTGGGAGCGTGCTTGTCCATGGCCACTGGTGTCGCGGGTGCGGCGAGCGAAGTGATGGTCGACTGGAGCAGCGAACGCTGCGATTTCGTCCTGACCAAGAACCAGGACGGCCACGGGGTCGTGCTCAAGCTGACGCCGGTGCTACTGGAGCAGGGCGAAGTCCTGGTCGGCGACCTCGATCGCATCAATTACAGCGGGCGGGTGGTGCGGCAGTCCAATGGCGAGGGCGTGATGATGCGCGGCCTCAAGTACGGCATCCGCCGCAAGGCTGCGCTCGACACCATCCTCGACTGGGGCAGCCGCTACTGCAAACCGCCCACTGAATAAGGTCTGGTCCACCCCCAGGCTGCGCTGCGCTTCGCCTTCCCCCTCCAGGGGGCGCAGCATTCCTCGGGAAACCCTGCGGATGCTGCCCCTTCGCTTGAGAGCGGCTTGGCGAGCGCTGATCCGGTTGCCTACATCGACACCGACGCGGACTCGAACCCGAGCCGCAGCTTGAGTCGCAGCGCCAGTTGCAAGGCGTCCTTCTCGCTGGCGAGGTTGCCGATGCGCACCATGAAACGGGTCTTGCCGTCGCGGTTGAGCGGCGCGATCGCGGCGGCATAACCAGCGCCGCGCAGCTTGTCGTAGGCGCCCAGGGCTTCGCTCTGCGATTCCGAGGCCGCCACCGTCACCTTCCATCGCCCGCCGGCCTGTGCGGCACCGCTGCCGGCACTGATCTCGGTTTCGGCGGCATATTTGTCGAGCAGTTCAGGGGTGATCTGGCTCAACGGTGGGGTCGGCGCGCCTTTCGGGGCATCGAAGAGGCTGCGCGACTCGTTCATCGCCACTTCGGCTTCATCGCCCCGTTTCACACCGATCTTGCCTTCGATGAGCACCACGAAATCGCGGTCGGCACCGGCCTTGCCCCACACATCGGTGCCGCGTACGCCGGCGGTCACGGTCGGGAACTCGATGGTCACGTCGCGCTGGCTGCGAACCTTGGCCAGGGCGGAGGTCGTGAACCGGAAGGCGCCGGCAATGACCCGCAGGGTTGCCTGGAACAGCGGATTGGCGCCGTCGCGCTTCTGGGCGGCGGCGCCGACCACGAAACGGGCGTTTTCGCCGAGCTTGACCGCGCTGCCGTCGGCCAGGCGCAGCAGCACCCGAGAACCCTCGGCAGTGGTGATTTCGTCCGACGCCTTCAAGTGGGCGCCGATGCCGAGCGGCTCCATACGGCCACCGCGGGTCACCCAGGCGGGCATGTTGACGCCTTCCACCAGTACGTCCGGGGTGGCGGCCTGGACGGTGCCGGCCAGGCCGCAAAGCAGGCTGGCAGTGGCAAGGGATACAACTTTCATGACGGGCTCCTCGAGGTTCGTTACCGCTGCTTCGGGTTGATACGCGAAACGCGGGTCCGCGGATGCCAGTGGCTATAATCGAAGGCTTAACCGCCGACCAATGACATAAATCAACTCGATGACGATGGATGCATCCTACCGCCCGGCCGAGGTCGAGCGCAGCGCCCAGTCCGCCTGGCTGGCTTCCGGGGCCGCCCGCGCCACCGAGCAGCCGGGCAAGCCCAAGTATTACTGCCTATCGATGTTTCCGTATCCATCGGGCAAGCTGCACATGGGCCATGTGCGCAATTACACCATCGGTGATGTCCTGTCGCGATTCCACCGGATGCGTGGTTACAACGTGCTGCAGCCGATGGGCTGGGATGCCTTCGGATTGCCGGCGGAGAATGCCGCCATGGCCAACGGTGTGCCGCCGGCCAAGTGGACGTACGACAACATCGCCTACATGAAAAAGCAGTTGCAGGCGCTCGGTTTCGCCCTCGACTGGGAGCGCGAGCTCGCCACCTGCACGCCCGAGTACTACCGCTGGAATCAATGGCTGTTCCTGCGCATGCTGGAGAAGGGCATCGCCTACCAGAAGACCGGGGTGGTCAACTGGGACCCGGTCGATCAGACCGTGCTCGCCAATGAGCAGGTCATCGACGGTCGTGGCTGGCGCACCGGTGCGCCGGTGGAGAAGCGCGAGATCCCGATGTACTACCTGCGCATCACCGGCTACGCCGACGAGCTGCTGTCGGCGCTCGACACTCTCCCCGGCTGGCCGGCGCGGGTCAAGCTGATGCAGGCCAACTGGATCGGCCGCAGCCAGGGCGTGACCATCGGGTTCCCGTACCAGCTTGCATCGACGACCCCGGGATCGCCGGCCACGACCGGCGAGCTGCGCGTCTTCACCACGCGCGCCGATACGCTCATGGGCGCCACCTTCTGCGCGGTGGCGGCCGAGCATCCTCTGGCCGCGCATGCGGCGCTTGTCCGGCCCGAACTCGCCGCGTTCATCGACGAGTGCAAGCGCGGCAGCGTCATGGAAGCCGACATGGCCACCATGGAAAAGAAGGGCATGCCCACCGGGTTGTTCGTGACCCACCCGCTGAGCGGCGAGCAGGTCGAGGTGTGGATCGGCAACTACGTGCTGATGAGCTACGGCGAGGGCGCCGTCATGGGCGTGCCGGCGCACGACGAACGCGACTTCTCGTTCGCGAAGAAATACCGGTTGCCGATCCGCCAGGTCATCGCCGTCGATGGCCGCGACTATTCGACCGACGCCTGGCAGACCTGGTACGCCGATCACGGCGTCTGCGTGAACGCCGGCCGATACGACGGCCTCGATTTCCGGCAGGCCGTCGATGCCATCGCCACGGACTTGCAGGCAAAAGGGCTGGGTACGAAGCAGTTGCAATGGCGCCTGCGGGACTGGGGTATCTCGCGCCAGCGCTACTGGGGCACCCCGATCCCGCTGATTCATTGCACCGCCTGCGGCATCGTGCCGGTCCCGGACGATCAGCTACCGGTGGTGCTGCCGGAGGATTGCGTACCCGATGGCGCCGGCAATCCACTCGCGAAGCGCCCCGATTTCCTCGATGTCCCGTGCCCGAAATGCAGCCGGCCGGCCCGGCGCGAGACCGACACCATGGACACGTTCGTCGATTCGTCCTGGTACTACCTGCGCTACGCGTGCCCCGACAACGCATCGGCCATGGTCGATGCCCGCGTGCCGTACTGGCTCCCGGTCGACCAGTACATCGGCGGCATCGAGCACGCCATCCTGCACCTGCTCTATTCGCGTTTCTGGACCAAGGTGATGCGCGAGCTCGGGCTGGTGACACTCGACGAACCGTTCGCCAACCTGCTCACGCAAGGCATGGTGCTGAACGAGATCTTCTATCGCAAGAACGGCCCGCGGCCGCAATACTTCAACCCCGGCGATGTCGACTTCGTGGTCGACGACAAGGGTGCGCGCACCGGTGCAGTGCTGCGGTCGGACGGTCTGCCGGTCGAGTCGGACGGCATCGGCACCATGTCGAAGTCGAAGAACAACGGCGTCGACCCGCAGGCGCTGATCGAGAAGTACGGTGCCGACACGGCGCGCTTCTTCATGATGTTCACCAGCCCGCCCGAGCAGACACTCGAATGGTCCGATGGCGGGGTCGAGGGGTCGTATCGCTTCCTCCGGCGGCTGTGGACTTTCGCCGCGGAACACGCGGCAGTGATCGGCTCGGCGTCCGCCATGGCGCCGAAGCACACCGGCGACCTGCGGCGGGAACTGCACTCGGTGCTGAAGCAGGCAACCTACGACATCGAGCGCAAGCATTTCAATACCGTCGCCTCGGCCGCGATGAAGCTGCTCAACGCGTTGCAGGACGGCGCGAAGGGGGCGACGCCTGAAGTCCTGCGCGAAGGCGTGGGCATCCTGCTGCGGGTCATCTATCCGGTCACCCCGCACCTGTCGCATGTGTTGTGGCGCGATCTGGGTTATGGCGAAGACATCACGCTCGCGCCGTGGCCCGAAGTCGATGCCGCGGCGCTGGTGCAGGACGAGATCGAGCTGGTCTTGCAGGTCAACGGCAAGCTGCGGGGCAACCTGCGCGTGGCCAGGGACGCGACGCGTGAACTCATCGAACGGCTCGCGCTGGAGAACCCCAACGTGCTCAAGTTCACCGAAGGGGCGGTGCCGAAGAAGATCGTGGTCGTGCCCGGGCGCCTGGTGAATGTCGTCGTCTGAAGTGACGCCCGCCCCCAAGCTGCGCCTTCCCCCGCGAGGGGGCGCGGCGTTTCTCGGGGCCCCTGCGGAACGCCGACCCTCCGTTTGCGAGGGTCCAGCATGACGTTGGCCTCCAGGTTGCGCGGTGATGCGCCTTCGCCCTCGATGCTTGTTCGTGTCGGCCTGTTGCTGGCGCTGCTGACCCTGACCGCCTGCGGCTTCCAGTTGCGCGGCAAGGCCGATCTGCCGTTCGAGACGTTGTACGTCGAAGGTATGGACTACTCGGTGTTCGCCGGGCAGCTCAAGCGCGCGATCCAGAGCAGCAGCGCAACCCGGCTCGCGTCGAGCATAGGCGAGGCCCAGGCGATCCTCACCTTGCAGGGCGACTCGCAGGAGCGCCAGATTCTCGCGGTGTCGGGCGGGGGTCGCGTGCGCGAGTTCCAGTTGCGCTACCGGGTCAGTTTCCGGGTGCACGACGGCAAGGGCAAGCAGTGGCTTAAATCGAGCGAGGTGGTGCTGCTGCGCGATCTCACCTACGACGACACCGCGATTCTCGCCAAGGAAGCGGAGGCGACGCTGTTGTTCCAGAACATGCAAAGCGACGCGGTGGCGCAGGTGTTGCGCCGGGTGCAGGCGATCCGGCCCGCGTCCACCGCTGCCGACGACGACGAAGGCTGAAGCGCCATGAACGTCGGCGTCGGAGTGCCGCCCGGATCGGTGGGCGCGGTCGTTCCGCAGGATGCCGTGTTCGACACGCCACTGGCGTTCAAGAGCGGCGCGACCATGCCGTCGTATTCGTTGCGCTACGAGACGTACGGCAAGCTCAACGCGGATCGTTCGAATGCAGTGCTGGTTTGTCATGCGCTGAACGCTTCGCACCATGTCGCCGGCTGGTACGCGGACGACCCTAAGAACGTCGGCTGGTGGGACAACCTGATCGGGCCCGGCAAGCCGGTCGACACCGACCATTTTTTCGTCATCGGCGTGAACAATCTCGGCGGGTGCCACGGGTCGACCGGTCCGGCCACGGTCAATCCCGCCACCGGGGTTCCATGGGGCGCGGACTTTCCTGTCGTCACGGTCGAGGACTGGGTCGAGACCCAGGCACGGCTGGCCACGAGGCTGGGCATCGATCGGTTCGCGGCGGTCATCGGCGGCAGCCTCGGCGCCATGCAGGCGCTGCAATGGACCATCGCTTATCCGGATCGGGTGCGGCTGGCAGTGGTCAGCGCCGCAGCGCCCAGGTTATCGGCACAGAACATCGCTTTCAACGAGGTCGCGCGCCAGGCCATCACGACCGACCCCGATTTCCACGGTGGCAACTACTACGCGCACGGTGTCGTGCCGCGGCGCGGTCTGCGACTCGCCCGCATGCTCGGGCACATCACCTATCTGTCCGACGACGCCATGGCCGAGAAATTCGGCCGCGAGTTGCGCGGTGGCGGTTACAAGTTCGGCTTCGATGTCGAGTTCGAGATCGAGTCCTATCTGCGCTACCAGGGCGACAAGTTCTCCACCTACTTCGACGCCAACACCTATCTGCGCATCACCAAGGCGCTCGACTACTTCGACCCGGCGTTCGCGCATGGCGGATCGCTGACCGCGGCAATGGCGCCGGCCCAGGCGCGCTTCCTCGTCGTGTCGTTCACCTCCGACTGGCGCTTCTCGCCCGCCCGCTCGCGCGAGATCGTCAAGGCGCTGCTCGACAATCGCCTCGACGTGAGCTACGCCGAGATCGACGCGCCCCACGGCCACGACGCTTTCCTGATGGCCGATCCGCGCTATCACGGGTTGATCGCTGCCGCGATGGAGCGGCTGCTGGCATGAGCCACCCGGCGAGGGGCCCCATCCGCAGGATGGGGATCGACGGTCAGGCGAGGGCCAGCGGAGGCCGACAGGTGCAGTGGAGCGTTCGCGATATGGGTCGGAGGCCGAGGGCATGAACTCACCGAAACGCGCCGACTTCGATGCCATCGCCAAGTGGGTGCGGCCGGGCGCGAGCGTGCTCGACCTCGGTTGCGGCGACGGTTCATTGCTGCGGTTCCTGAAGGAGTCGCGCGGCGCCACGGCCTACGGCGTCGACATCGACGACCAGAACGTGCTGGCTTGCATGAAGAACGGCGTGAACGTGATCCAGGCCGATCTGGAGCGCGGCCTGTCGGGCTTCGAGACCGGATCCTTCGACTACGTGATCCTGTCGCAGACCCTGCAGGCGGTCCAGCAGACCGAATCCATCGTCAAGGAGATCCTGCGCGTGGGTCGGGAAGGCATCGTGAGCTTTCCCAATTTCGGCTACTGGCGCGCGCGCATCCAGTTGCTGGCCGGACACATGCCGGTGTCGCGCGAGTTGCCGTACCAGTGGTACGACACGCCCAACATCCATCTGTTCACCATCGACGACTTCGACCGTTTCTGCGACTCGTTCGGCGTCCGCGTGGTCGAGCGCATCGTGCTCACCGACGGCCGTCCGGTGCACGCGTGGCCGAACATGCGGGGCGCCATCGCGGTGTGCAGGCTCGACCGCGGCAACTGACCCCGGACGGGTTCGCACATGACGCCCGCCCGCCCGCCGGTGCTTGCCGCGCTGCTGTCGCGCCGCATGCTGATCTGCGTCTTCACCGGCTTCAGTTCCGGTCTGCCGCTTTACATCCTGCTCAACCTGGTGCCGGCGTGGCTACGCACCGAAGGTATCAGTCTGCGCGCGATCGGCGCCTTCGCGCTGATCCAGTTTCCGTACACCTGGAAGTTCCTGTGGGCGCCGCTGCTTGACCGCTACGCCCTGCCGCTGCTCGGCCGCCGCCGCGGCTGGATGCTGACGACGCAGGTGGCGCTGCTGGCGATCATCCCGCTCATGGGAACATTGTCGCCGCGCGACGATCTGCCCCTGATCGTGTACGCCGCGACGGCGTTGGCATTCCTGAGCGCGACCCAGGACATCGTGCTCGACGCGTATCGGCGCGAGCTGCTGCGGGAGACGGAGCTTGGTCTCGGCAACGCGGTGCACGTGAATGCCTACCGGGTGGCGGGTCTGGTGCCGGGTTCATTGTCGCTGATCCTCGCCGACCGCCTGCCCTGGCCCACCGTGTTCCTGGTGACGGCGTTGTTCATGCTGCCCGGCACGGTCATGGCGTTGCTGGTCCGCGAGCCGGCGATCACCGGGGTGCAGCCGAAGACGCTCCGGCTCGCTGTGATCGAACCGTTTCGCGAGTTTGTCGGGCGCGCCGGGTGGCAGGGTGCCGCGCTGGTGCTGGGCTTCGTGTTCTTCTACAAGCTCGGCGATAGCATGGCGACGGCACTGGCGACGCCGTTCTATCTCGACATGGGCTTCACCAAATCCGACATCGGACTGGTGGCGAAGAACGCGGGGCTGTGGCCGGCCGTGATCGGTGGCCTGCTCGGCGGCCTGTGGATGGTGCGTCTGGGCATCAACCGCGCGCTGTGGATCTTCGGCGTGGTGCAGGTGGCGAGCATCATCGGTTTCGCCTGGCTCGCCAGCGTCGGCCCGTTTCCCTCGATCGGCGCCACGGAGCTGGCATCGCTGGCGGCGGTGATCGGCTTCGAAGCGCTGGGCGTGGGCCTGGGCACTGCCGCGTTCGTCGCCTTCATCGCGCGCGCGACGCACCCCGCCTACACGGCCACGCAATTCGCCTTGTTCACCAGCCTCGCGGCAGTGCCGCGCACGGTGTTCAATGCGGGCGCCGGCTGGCTGGTGGAACAGGCGGGCTGGTTCGGTTTCTTCTGGCTGTGCGTGCTGCTGGCGTTGCCCGGGATGGCGCTTCTGGCTTGGGTGGCCCCGTGGAGGCTGCTGGAAGACGGTGCCAGCGGTAATCCGGCGCCGACCTCCGCTACCACCGGTAGTCGTAATCCACCGTGACCGGCGCGTGGTCGGAGAAGCGCGCATCGCGGTAGACCGATACCCCGCGCGCCAGACCGGCCAGGGCGGGCGTCGCAAGCTGGTAGTCCAGTCGCCACCCCACGTTCTTGGCCCAGGCCTGGCCGCGGTTGGACCACCATGTGTATTGTTCCGGTCGCGGGTCAAGGGTGCGGAAGACATCGACATAGCCGAGGGTGTCGATGACCCCGTCGAGCCAGGCCCTTTCCTCGGGCAGGAAGCCGGAATTCTTCTGGTTCGATTTCCAGTTCTTGAGGTCGATCGGCTTATGGGCGATGTTCCAGTCGCCACACAGCACGACCTGCCGGCCGCTGTTCGCGAGTTGGTCGAGTCGCGGGATGAAGCGCTCCAGGAAGCGGAACTTGATGCCGAGACGTTGTTCCGACGAGGCGCCGGAAGGCAGGTAAAGTGAGACGACGCTGAGATCGCCGAAGTCGGCCTGCAGGTAGCGGCCCTCGGCGTCGATGTCGGCGATGCCGAGGCCTTCGACGACACGATCGGGGGCGCGGCGGCAGTACAGTCCCACGCCGCTGTAGCCTTTCTTCTCGGCGTGATGGAAATGCCCGGCGAAGCCGGCGGGAGCCCGCAGGGCATCGGTCAGGTCCGCGGCCTGGGCCTTGATTTCCTGCACGCAGACGACGTCGGCACCCTGCTGGCCGAGCCAGTCGAAGAAGCCTTTGGCGGCCGCCGAACGGATGCCGTTGAGATTAAGATTGATGATGCGCAACATGGAGTCGGGATCGGTGGATTCGTTTCGGGGGGAGTTCGTGGAGTTTGCCCTTGGCAAGGGCGTGCTCCTGTTCGGGGAGTTCAAGACCAAGGCCGGCCGGTTGTCGCCCTACTTCTTCAATGCCGGCTTGTTCAACGATGGCGACAGTCTGTGCCGACTCGGCCGATTCTACGCGCAGGCCCTGGTTGCCTCGGGTGCCGGGTTCGATCTGCTGTTCGGCCCGGCCTACAAGGGCATTCCCCTGGTGTCAGCCACCGCGGCAGCGCTTGCTGAAATTGGGCGTAATGTGCCGTTCGCCTTCAACCGCAAGGAGGTGAAGGACCATGGCGAGGGCGGCAACACCATCGGCGCCCCCGTTCGTGGCAGGGTGATGATCGTCGATGACGTGATATCGGCCGGCACCTCGGTGCGCGAGTCGGTCGAGCTGATTCGAGCAGCCGGCGCCGTTCCCGCGGGCGTGGTGATTGCGCTCGATCGCCAGGAGCGAGGGCAGTCGGCGTTGTCGGCAACGCAGGAAGTTCACGAAACGTTCGGTATTCCGGTGTTTGCGATCTGCACGCTCGCCGACGTGATCGCCACCGTCACCGCTCGCCCCGATTTGGTACATCACTTGCAGTCGATGCGCGCGTACCGCCAACAGTACGGAGTTGCACAGACATGAAAGCCCCGATTATCGCCGTCGCGTTTGCCGTCCTGACCGCCCTTGGCGCCGCCGGCATCGCGCATGCCGCCAAGACGCTCTACAAGTGGGTCGACGACAAGGGCCAGACCCACTACACCGAAACCATTCCGCCGGAGGCCGTGAACAAGGGTTCGACCGAGCTCGATCGGCGCGGCCGCCAGCTCAAGCAGAACCAATCTGCGCCCAAGCCCGAGGAGATCAAGGCCGCGCAGGATCAGGCCGAGCAGCGCAAGATCGATGAGAAGAAAGCCTACGAGCAGCACCGGCGCGACAACGCGCTGATGAACACCTACACCAGCGAGGCCGAGATCGAAACCGCGCGCGAGCGCAACGTGAGCGCGCCGACGGCGATGATCAAGGGTCTCGAACCCCGCATCAAGGTGGTCCAGACGCGGTTCGACGGCCTGAAACGCAATGCCGATGCGCTGGTGAAGGCCGGCAAGCCGGTGCCCGAAGTCGCCAAGGAAGACCTGGCGGCGGCAGAGCGCGAACTGGAACTGATCAACGCCGAATACAAGGCCAAGCAGGCCGAGATCCAGCGCATCTCCGACAAGTACGCGGCCGACAAGGTCCGTTATCGCGAGCTGGCCGAACTGCTGAAGAAGTAACGGCGGGCGGCAGCACCACAGGGTCCCCCGAGGACGCTGCGCCCCCTGGAGGGGGAAGGCGCAGCGCAGCGCAGCCTGGGGGTGGACCTCACCTCAGGCGTCGAGCTTGCGCTTCAGTACCTCGTTGACCTGGGCCGGATTGGCCTTGCCGCGAGCCGCCTTCATGACCCGCCCGACCAGGGCGTTGAAGGCCTTGTCCTTGCCACTGCGAAACTCGGCCACCGATTTCGGATTGGCGGCCAGCACCTCGTCGACCATGACTTCGATTGCCCCGCCGTCGGAGATCTGCCTGAGCCCACGCTGTTCGATCAGCGCATCGGCGCTCTCGCCGCCCTCCCACATGGCATCGAACACCTCCTTCGCCATCTTGCCGGACAATGTGCCGTCGGCGATGCGGGCCAGCAGGCCGGCCAGCGCCTGAGCCGAAACCGGCGCCGCACCGAGGCCGATCTGATCGCGATTGACGCGGGCGGACACTTCGCCCATGAGCCAGTTCGCGCATAGCTTCGGTTCGGTCGGCAGGTGCCGCACCATGGCTTCGAAGAAATCCGCGATATCGCGCCCGCCGGTGAGCGCCGCGGCGTCATAGGGCGCGAGGGCGTAGTCGGTCACGAAACGCTCTCGCATCGCGGCCGGCAGTTCGGGCATGGCCTGGCGCGTGGCTTCCACCCAGTCGTCGGCGATCTCGAGCGGCAGCAGATCGGGATCGGGAAAATACCGGTAGTCCTGCGCATCTTCCTTGGAGCGCATCGATCGGGTTTCGTCACGATCCGGGTCGTACAGGCGGGTTTCCTGGACCACTCTGCCGCCATCCTCGATCAACCCGATCTGGCGGCGTACCTCGAACTCGATGGCGCGTTCGAGAAACCGGAACGAGTTCAGGTTCTTGATCTCGCAGCGGGTGCCCAGGCGGTCGCTGCCCAGGGGCCGGACCGACACATTCGCATCGCAGCGGAAGCTGCCTTCCTGCATGTTGCCATCGCAGATGCCGATCCACTGGACCAGCGTGTGCAGGCTTCGGGCGTAGGCGACGGCCTCGGCGGATGAACGCATGTCGGGTTCGGACACGATCTCGAGCAACGGGGTCCCGGCGCGATTCAGGTCGATGCCGCTCATGCCCGCGAAGTCTTCGTGCAGCGACTTGCCGGCGTCTTCCTCGAGGTGCGCACGGGTCAACCGGATGAACTTCTCGACATCGCCGACGCGGATCGTGAGACCGCCGCCCTCGACCACCGGTATCTCGTACTGGCTGATCTGGTAGCCCTTGGGGAGATCGGGGTAGAAGTAGTTCTTGCGGGCGAAGATCGAGCGGCGGTTGATCTTGCCGCCGACCGCCAGCCCGAGCCGGATGGCGCGTTCGACCGCGCCGCGGTTGAGCACCGGCAACACGCCGGGCAGCGCGAAGTCGATGACGCTCGCCTGGGTGTTGGGTTCGGCGCCGAACTTGGTCGAGACGCCGGAGAAGATCTTCGAATGCGTCGATAACTGGGCATGGGTCTCGAGCCCGATCACGGTTTCCCACAGCATGGCCTAAAACCCCGGCGGCACGAGCCGATGCCAGTCGGTCGCGAGCTGGTACTGGTGTGCGGCGTTGAGCATGCGCGCCTCGTCGAAGTAGTTGGCCATCAACTGCAGCCCTACGGGACGCTGGTGCGCGCCGAAGCCGCACGGGATGCTCATGCTGGGGATGCCGGCGAGACTGCCGGGAATGGTGTACAGGTCGGACATGTACATCGACACCGGATCGGCGGCCTTCTCGCCGAAACCGAAGGCCACGCTGGTGGTGACCGGACCGGCGATCACGTCACAGAGTCGGAACGCCTCGCGGAACTCATCGGCGATCAGGCGCCGGACCTGCTGCGCCTTGATGTAGTACGCGTCGTAATAGCCATGCGACAGAACATAGGCACCGATCAGGATGCGGCGCTTCGGCTCGGGTCCGAGCCCTTCCGCGCGCGACTTCTTAATCATGTCGGTCAGGTCGCTGTAGTTCTTCGCCCGGTGGCCGTAGCGCACGCCGTCGAAGCGTGACAGATTGCTCGAGCATTCGGCGGGCGCCACCACGTAATAGACCGGTATTCCCAGCTCGGCGTTGGGCAGCGAGATGTCGACGAGCGTAGCCCCGAGCCCGCGGTAGGTGTCGAGGGCCGTGCGAATGGCGCTCTCGACATCGGCGGCGAGGCCGGCCCCGAAAAACTCCCCGGGCACGCCGATGCGCATGCCGTTCAGCGGCTGCGCGAGCGAACGGGTGTAGTCCTCGGGTGGTCGGTCGATGCTGGTCGAGTCCCTGGCGTCGAACCCCACCATGGCATTGAGGACCAGGGCGGCGTCTTCGGCCGAGCCGGTCATCAAGCCGGCGGTGTCCAGGCTGGAGGCGAAGGCGATCATGCCCCAGCGCGACGGCCGCCCGTAGGTGGGTTTGGTGCCGGTGATGCCGGTGAACGCGGCCGGTTCGCGGATCGAGCCACCGGTGTCGGTGGCCGTGGCCACCGGGGCGATACGCGCTGCGACCGCCGCCGACGAGCCACCGGAACTGCCTCCCGGGACAGCGCTCTTGTCCCAGGGGTTGAGTACGTTGCCGTAGGCGCTGTTCTCGTTGGAAGATCCCATCGCGAACTCGTCGCAATTGAGCTTTCCCAGCGTCACCATGCCGGCAGCGCCGAGGTTTTCCACCACGGCCGCGTCGAACGGACTCATGTAGCCGGCCAGCATCCGGCTGCCCGCTGTCGACGCGAAGTCGCGGGTGACGAAGATGTCCTTGTGGGCGACCGGGATGCCGGTCAGCGGCGTGGCGTCGCCGCAGGCGAGCCTCGCATCGGCGGCGGCGGCCTGGGCCAGCGTCACTTCGGGCCGGACGTCGAGGAAGGCGTTCAGGTCGCGGTGCGCGTCGATACGGTTCAGATAGAGATGCGCCAACTCGACCGCCGAGACTTCACGGGCGCTGAGAAGCCGGGAAAGGTCGGCGATCGTGCTCCGATGGAGGGCATCCCCGATCATTCGACCGGCCTCATTGCGAGAGTGGGGGCGCGCAGGCAGCACAAGTCGGCCTCCGATCGCGTTCGCGTGACTCGTATCCCCACCAGTGGGGCCCCTGCTCGGTGGCTCACTCGATCACCTTCGGCACCAGAAACAGGCCATCGCGCTGGGCCGGCGCATTGGCGAGGCTGGTCTCGCGCCGGCCAGTTTCGGTCACCAGGTCCTCCCGCAGGCGCTGGTGGCCGCCGAGCGGATGGGCCATGGGTTCGATGCCGGTGGTGTCGACTGCCTGCATCTTCTCGATCATCGAAAAGATGTCGTTCAGCTGGGCCAGGGTACGATCGGCCTCGGTCGCGGTGATCTCGATGCGCGCGAGATGGGCGATGCGTGCGACGTCAGCGAGAGAGAGAGACATGCGGTAGCCGGGTGGACCGAAGCGAGTAAAGGCGACGAATCTTTGTTAGGGATAGCAGGCTAAGTTACCATACGAGGCTATATCTGCGAACCCCGCCTGCGGCCAACACCGTCTTCCTCTCTCCCGTCTCGGAGCCCGCCCAATGTTCGGATTTCTATCCGGCTATTTCTCCAACGACCTTGCCATCGATCTCGGTACCGCGAATACCCTCATCTACGCCCGTGGCCAGGGCATCGTCCTCAATGAACCCTCGGTCGTCGCCATTCGCCAGGACGGTCCCAACGGCAAGAAAGTGATCCAGCAGGTCGGTTTGCCGGCCAAGCAGATGCTCGGGCGCACGCCCGGCAACATCAGTGCGATCCGGCCGATGAAAGACGGCGTCATTGCCGATTTCACCGTCACCGAGCAGATGCTCAAGCAGTTTATCAAGAGGGTCCACCAAGCCCGGCTGTTCAGTCCGCAACCCCGCATCGTCATTTGCGTGCCGTGCGGCTCGACCCAGGTCGAGCGCCGGGCGATCCGCGAATCGGCCTTCGGCGCCGGCGCCCGGAAGGTCGAACTGATCGAGGAGCCGATGGCCGCGGCCATCGGCGCCGGTCTTCCCGTCTCGGAGGCCACCGGCTCCATGGTCGTCGATATCGGTGGCGGCACCACCGAAGTGGGGGTCATCTCGCTCGGCGGCATCGTCTACTCGGCCTCGGTACGGGTCGGCGGCGACAAATTCGACGAGGCGATCATCAACTACATCCGTCGCAACTACGGCATGCTCATCGGCGAGACTACCGCCGAGGACATCAAGAAAGCGATCGGTTCGGCGTTCCCCGGCTCAGAAGTGCGCGAAATAGAGGTCAAGGGCCGCAACCTGGCCGAAGGCATTCCGCGCGGCTTCACCATCTCGTCCAACGAGATCCTCGAAGCGCTCACCGACCCGCTCAACTCCATCGTCAGCGCGGTCAAGTCGGCGCTGGAACAGACCCCGCCGGAACTCGGTGCCGACATCGCCGAGAAGGGCATGGTCCTGACCGGCGGCGGCGCCCTGTTGCGTGACATCGACCGGCTGCTGATGGAAGAAACCGGTTTACCCGTCATGATCGCCGACGATCCGCTCACCTGTGTCGTGCTCGGCTCCGGCAAGGCTCTCGAGAACATGGACAAGTGGACCGGCATCTTCACCAACGACTAACAGGACGTCCCCCCCAGGCTGCGCTCCGCCTTCCCCCCGGGGGGGCACAGCGTCCTCGGGGGACCCTGTGGGCGCTGCCCCTCCGTTCACGAGAGCCCTTCGTTTGCGATTCGTTGCGCTTCGGCTTCCTCCTGGGGGGGCACAGCGTCCTCGGGGGACCCTGTGGGCGCTGCAATGACACCCACCCCCAGGCTACGCTTCGCTTCGCCTTCCCCCTCAAAGGGGGCACAGCGTCCTCGGGGGACCCTGTGGGCGCTGCCCCTTCGCTTTCGAATGTTCCTCCGTTCGAAGAATGCCGGGCCTGCTTCCCATCCGGGGCACAGCATTTGTCTGGTAGCCCTGCGGATGCTGACGCCCGCCGTTGAACGCTGCGTCCGGCGCGCCCGGACCGGCGTCTGACGCTCCGACCGCGGAACCGTATCGCTGATGCAAGCCACGCCGACGCCGATCTTCAAGCGTGGCCCGAGTCTGCATGCGCGACTGGCATTCTTCGCGCTGCTGTCACTGATCCTGCTGGTGTCGGATGCCCGCTTTCGCTACCTGGAAAGCATTCGCAGCACGTTCTCGGTAGTGCTCTATCCGCTGCAGCGGCTGGCGGGTCTTCCCGGAGCCTTGCTTGGACGGGCCGGCGACTTCTTCGTCACCCAGTCATCGCTGTACCGCGAGAACGAAAGCCTCAGGCACGAGGCGTTGCAGAACGCAGGCCGCAGTCTGCGGCTCGAGGCGCTGGAGGCCGAGAACGGGCAACTGCGCCGCATGATCGATTCCCGGCTCGCACCCGACCGGACGCCGCAGTTGTCGACCATCCTGTACGAGAGCCGTGACGCCTTCACCCGCAAGGTGATCATCGACCGTGGCGGCGCCCACGATCTGAGGCCCGGGCTGGCGGTTATCGACCACCTCGGCGTGCTCGGCCAGGTCACGCGCGTGTTTCCGTTCGTGTCCGAAGTCTCGCTGGTGACCGACAAGAGTCAGTCGGTGCCGGTCCAGGACGTCCGCAGTGGCTTGCGCGCGGTGACGTTCGGCCTCGGTCATGACGGCGGCCTGGAACTGCGCTTCATTCCGGTCAATGCCGACATCCAGAACGGCGATGTGCTGGTCTCCTCCGGCATTGACGGCACTTTCCCCCCGGGGCTGCCGGTGGCGGTGGTGTCGAACATCGAGCGCAACGCTGCCTTTCCGTTTGCCCGCATCACCTGCAAACCGATCGCCGGCGTGTCGAGCTTTACCCAGGTTTCGGTGCTGTCGGCGGCCCCGGACCTGCCGGACAACCCGCTGAAGAAGGATGCGCCGCCGACCAAGGCGCGGAAGCCAATGGATCGCGAACAATGACCCGGAACAGCATCGGCGACAACATTCACGGCAGCGAAATTCTGCTGCCGGTGGCTTCCCGCTACATCCTGCTCACCGTTTTTGCCGCGGTTCTACTCCAACTGGTGCCGATGCCGAGGTTCGTGGCCTGGGTGTGGCCCGATTTCGTCGCGTTGCTGCTGGTCTACTGGGGGGTGTTTCAACCCCGCAGGCTCGGATTGGTGTCGGCGTGGCTGCTCGGACTGGTCATGGACGTCGCCGACGCCAGCCTGTTCGGCCAACATGCGCTGGCCTACTCGGTGCTGATGTTCGGCGCGATCTTCCTGCATCGGCGTATCCGGATGTTCGCCCTGCCTTATCAGATAGCGCACGTTGCCGTGATGCTCATCGCGCAGCAGTTGCTGCAGTTGCTGGTGCGGCTGGTGGCGGGTGCCGAGTTCCCGGGGATGGTGTGGTTTGCCGCGAGCCTGACGGGCGCCGCGCTGTGGCCGGTGCTGGTGGCAGTACTGAAAATCCCACTCCAGCAGCGCTCGAATCCGGACGATGTCTAGATGAGTGGACGCCCACTCCCAGGCTACGCTGCGCTCCGCCTTCCCCCTCAAGGGGGCAGCAGCGTCCTCGGGGGACCCTGTGGGCGCTGCCCCTCCGGTCGCCGGAAGCCCTTTGTTCACGATGTACATGGGGCGGGAGGTGTCATGCGCACAGGCCGGCGCCTGACATGCTGTTGCGGCTGTCGCTGAGGTTTCCCTTCGGGCGTCCCCGGGCCGGGTTCCGGCCCGGGATGCGCGGGGTCGAGATGCGCGACCTGGCGCGTGATCTGCGCCGCTTCCAGTGGCGGCTGGCGGTGTGTGCGGGCGGGGTGCTGTTCATGTTCTTCCTGCTGCTGCTGCGCTTCTGCTACCTGCAGGTGGTGCAGCACGACTACTACCTAACGCTGGCGGAGGCCAACCGCATCACGCTGCTGCCGGTGATTCCGAATCGCGGTCTGATCCTCGACCGCAACGGCGTGGTGATCGCGCATAACTATTCGGCATTCACGCTCGAGATCACCTCCAAGGAGGCAGGCGACGTCGAGCACGTGATCGATGAACTCGCCGCGATCATCGATATCCAGCCCAAGGACCGCAAGCGCTTTCACAAGCTGCTGGAGGAGCGCCACGATCTGGACGCCTTGCCGATCCGCACCCGCCTGACCGATGAGGAAGTCGCCCGCTTTTCCGTCAACCGCTATCGCTTTCCGGGCGTGCAGATCAATGAGCGACTGTTCCGGCACTATCCGAATGGCGATATCGCGTCGCATGTCATCGGCTATATCGGCCGACTGAGCGATCGCGATCGTGCCCGGCTCGAAGACAAGGGCACGGCCGCCAACTACAGCGGTGCCGACTACATCGGCAAGATCGGACTGGAAGGTTTCTACGAAGACGACCTGCACGGCACCACGGGTTTCGAGCAGGTCGAAACCGACGCGGGCGGGCGGGCGGTGCGAACGCTTCGGCGTGGGCTCCCGGTGTCGGGCAACAATCTGCATCTGGCGCTGGACCTGCGCCTGCAGGAGATCGCCGAGCGTCTGTTCGGTACCCGACGCGGCGCCCTGGTGGCGATCGAACCCGCCACCGGCGGCGTGCTCGCGATGGTGTCCAAGCCCGGCTTCGACCCCAACATGTTCGTGGAAGGTATCGACGCCCAGAACTGGGAGGCGTTGAACACGGACCCCGACAAGCCACTCAACAACCGGGCCCTCCAGGGGATGTATCCACCGGGCTCCACGTTCAAGCCGTTCATGGCGCTGGCGGGTCTCGAACTGGGCAAGCGCACTCCGGAGTACACGATATCGGACCCGGGCTACTTCGTCATTGCCGGTGCGGCGCATCGCTTTCGCGACTGGAAGGTGGGTGGCCATGGCATGGTCAACCTGCATCGCTCGATTGTCATCTCATGCGACACCTACTACTACGGTCTGGCTCAGGATCTGGGCATCGACAACATCTTTCGCTTCATCGGCCAGTTCGGTTTCGGTAAGGCAACCGGCATCGATATCGCCGGTGAATCCCGCGGCCTGCTGCCCTCGCAGGAGTGGAAGCAGCAGCGGTTCAAGCAAAAATGGTATCTGGGCGACACCATCTCGGTGGGTATCGGCCAGGGGTACAACCTGGCCACGCCGGCGCAACTCGGGTTTGCCGTCGCGATTCTCGCCAACAGCGGCGTGGTCTATCGTCCCCACCTGGTACGACAGGTAGAAGACAGCCAGACTGGCGAACGCCGCACGATCGAGGCCAAACCCTTCAACTCGTTCACCATCTCGGCCGAGAATCTGGGCCGCGTGCGCGATGCCATGACCGACGTCAACCGACCTGGCGGTACCGCCGCTGCGGCGTTCGCCGGCGTGCCATATGCGGTGGCGGGTAAGACCGGCACGGCCCAGGTCGTCGTCATCAAGCAGAACGAGAAGTACGACGAGTCCAAGGTCGCGGAACGCAACCGCGACCATGCCCTGTACATCGCTTATGCGCCGGCCGATGCGCCGCGAATGGCGCTGGCGATCCTGGTCGAGAACGGCGGGCACGGCGGTGCGGTGGCGGCGCCGATCGCCCGCGCGCTGTTCGACTACCTCCTGCTCGGCAAGGAGCCGAAGTTGCCCAAGGAGTCGGAGCCGCAGCCTGCTGCCGCGGAGGAGCCCGAGCATGATTAACCGTCTGATCGTGCTGCTGACACGGCACCTCGATCCGTTCCTGCTGGCCGTGGTGGGGATGCTCCTGTCGATCGGCCTCGTGGTCCTGTTCAGCGCGTCGGGCGAAAGTTTCGGGCGGGTCGGTGGCCAGTTGATCAACATCGCCGTCGCGGCCGCCGTGCTGTGGGCGATCGCCAACGTGGCGCCCCAGCATCTGCTGCGGCTCGCGCTCCCGGTCTACATCCTCGGCCTGGTCCTGCTCATCGGCGTGGCCTTGTTCGGTGAAGTCAGCAATGGTGCGCGCCGCTGGTTGCATCTGGGCGTCACCCGTATACAGCCGTCCGAGATCATGAAGATCGGCGTGCCGCTCATGCTCGCGTGGTACTTCGACCGTTACGAGGCGATCCTGAAGTTTCGCGATTTCATCGTCGGCGGCGTGCTGGTGGCCGTGCCGGTATTGCTGATCGCGCGTCAGCCCGATCTGGGCACGGCGCTGCTGGTGACCGCGGCCGGGTTCTACGTGCTGTTCCTCGCCGGATTGTCCTGGAAGGTGATGGTCGCGCTCGGCGTGGCGGCGGCTGCATCCATGCCATTGCTCTGGGGCATGCTCCATGACTACCAGAGGCAGCGGGTGCGTACCCTGCTCGACCCGTCTCAGGATCCGCTCGGCACCGGATATCACACCATCCAGTCGACCATCGCGATGGGATCGGGCGGCGTCTTCGGCAAGGGGTGGCTCAACGGCACCCAGGCCCGGCTCGACTTCCTGCCCGAGCGCACCACCGATTTCGTGTTCGCGGTCTATGCCGAGGAGTTCGGCCTGTTCGGCAACCTGATCCTGCTCACGCTGTTCCTGCTGCTGATCGGTCGCGGGCTCTACATCACCGGCAACGCCTCGACGCTGTTCTCGCGCCTGATGGCGGGGGCTGTGACCATGACCTTCTTCACCTATGCGTTCGTCAACATGGGCATGGTGAGCGGCATCCTGCCCGTGGTCGGCGTGCCACTACCGCTGATCAGCTACGGCGGCACCTCGCTCGTGACCATCCTGTTCGGCATCGGGATCCTGATGAGTATCCACACCCACAAGCGGCTGGTGCAGCAGTGAACGCGGACCGCGAGCGGTTTTTCGGTTGCGCGCGTCTGCCCGCCGTGCCGCTCGCGTTTTCCGCTGTGGGATTGCTGGTATTGCTGGCCGGTTGTTCGGGCACGCCGATTCGCCAGAGCGGTGCCGCGCCTTCCGACCGCGGGTCTGGCGCAAGCACACAGGCACCGGCGGGGTCGTCGGGCCGCCCCGGTGGCTACTATCTCGACGATGGCCCGGGCGACAATGCTCCCGCCGACATGGCCTCGATTCCGGATGCCATCCCGCGCGTGGAACCGCTGGCTCGCGGGGCGGCACGTCCGTATGTCGCGATGGCACGCAGCTATACCCCCATGACTGCGCTCGGCGCCTACAAGGCGCGCGGCACGGCCAGCTGGTACGGTCGTCGCTACCACGGCAAGGCGACCTCCAGCGGCGAGACTTATGACATGTACGGCATGACCGCGGCACATACCATTCTGCCGATCCCCAGCTATGCCCGCGTGACCGCCCTTGCCACCGGCAAGACGTTGGTCGTTCGGATCAACGACCGCGGGCCGTTTCACGCCGACCGGATCATCGACCTCTCCTATGTGGCGGCGTGGAAACTGGGGTTGATCGGCGGTGGCAGCGGCCCGGTCGAGGTCGAGGCGCTCCTGCCCGAATCGGATCGTGGCCTCGCCCGTTCGGTCGAGATGCCCGCGCCCGCCGTGGCGGCACCAGTCGCGGGCGATACCGGTGAGACGGGCATCTTTCTGCAACTCGGTGCCTTCGGTGCCCACGATGCCGCCGATGATTTCCTGCGCAAGATGCGCGTCGAACTCGATGGCGTCGGGGTTTCGCCGATTATCCACGCGCGCGACAATGTGTTCCGAGTGCAGAGTGGCCCATATCTCGACCGCGCGGCCGCCCTCGGCGCCGCCGCCCGTATCGAGCAACGCCTCGGGCTGAAGCCATTCGTGACCGTTCGTTGACGCCACGGCAGTCTCGAATTTTTCCCTGCATCCAACCTACCGAGAAAAATGAACGCTCTCATCTGCGGTTCCGTCGCTTACGACACGATCATGGTGTTCCAGGACCGGTTCAAGAACCACATCCTGCCCGACCAGATCCATATCCTGAACGTGTCTTTCCTGGTGCCCGAGATGCGGCGCGAGTTCGGCGGGTGCGCCGGCAACATCGCCTATTCGCTGCATCTGCTCGGTGGGTCGCCGCAGATGATGGCCACGGTCGGCCAGGATTTCGCACCCTATGCGGCGCGGCTCGACAGCCTGGGCATTCCGCGGACGCACCTGCGTGAAGTGCCCGGCGCGTTCACCGCCCAGGCCTTCATCACCACCGATCTCGATGACAACCAGATCACCGCTTTTCATCCCGGCGCGATGATGCAGTCGCATGACAATCATGTCGCCGAAGCGAAGAATGTCGGCGTCGGCATCGTGGCCCCGGACGGGCGCGACGGCATGGTCCAGCACGCGCGCGAGTTCCACGAAGCGGGCGTGCCGTTCATCTTCGATCCGGGCCAGGGCCTGCCCATGTTCGACGGCGACGACCTGCGCCGCTTCATCGACATGGCCACCTACGTCACCGTCAACGACTACGAAGCGCGGCTGGTGGAGGAGCGCACCGGCGAGAGCATTGAGGTATTGGCGCGAAAGGTGAAAGCGTTCATCGTCACCCGCGGCGCCGAGGGCTCGACCGTATGGACCGGCGGTGTGCGGCACGAGATTCCCAGCGTCGAACCCGAAGCGGTCGTTGATCCCACCGGTTGCGGTGATGCGTATCGTGCCGGCCTGCTTTACGGCATCGTCAACGGCATCGACTGGCAACTCACCGGCAGGCTCGCATCGCTGATCGGTGCTCTCAAGATCGCGAAGCGGGGCGCGCAGAACCACCATTTCACCCGCGCCGAGATCGAGACCCGTTTCAAGGACGAGTTCGGCACCGCCTTCTGCTGATCCATCGCTTTAACCTAAGCTTCACGTTGAGGTAACGCGGTCGTCACCGGCGCTTCGTAACCTGTTGGCCATCCGAACAGATCACGGAGGCCTTCATGTTGCGCACACTGCCGCGGACCCGCAAGGCTCACGGCAACCGCCTCAGCGTACACTTGGCCATGACCGAAGCCGAAGTGCGCGAAGCCCAGAAACTGCGTTGGCGGGTGTTTGCCGATGAGATGGGTGCCAGGCTCGACAGCCCGGAACCCGGTGTCGACCGCGATCGCTACGATCCACACTGCGAGCACCTGATCGTGCGGGATGTCGCGTCGGGAGAGGTGGTCGGCACCTACCGCATCCTGACCGGCGCCCAGGCAAGCAAGCTCGGCGGCTTCTACTCCGACAACGAGTTCGATCTGACGCGGCTCGATCATCTGCGGGATCGCGCCGTCGAGGTCGGACGTTCGTGCGTGCATCCGGAGCACCGGAACGGCGGCACCATCGCCATGCTGTGGCACGGGCTCGCGCAATATATGCTCTCGCATCACTACGAATACATGCTCGGCTGCGCCTCCATCGGCATGGCCGACGGAGGACATGGCGCGGCGAGCATCTACAATGCCCTTTCGGGTTCCAGCATGAGCCCGATCGAGTACCGGGTGTTTCCCCGGCATCCGCTGCCGTTGGCGCGCTTGAACGGCCGGCTGGACGCCGACGTGCCGCCGCTCATCAAGGGTTACGTGCGCTGCGGCGCCTATGTATGCGGCGCGCCCGCCTGGGACCCCGAATTCAATACCGCCGATCTGCTCATGCTGCTGCCGATGTCCCGGCTCGATGGCCGGTATGCGAGGCACTTCATGAAGCATGAACACTGATACCGGCACCCTGGAAACCAGTCCTGCCGTTCGCGCCTGGCGCATGCTGCGCCTCGGTCTGCATCTGACCGAGGGCGTGCTCACCACGGCATTGTTCTTTCCGCTGGTCGGTCCCGAGGCGCGCGTCCGGCTCAAGTGTCGGTGGTGCCGCAACGGCCTCGGCATTCTCGGCATCCGGTTGCGCATCATCGGCACGCCACCTCGTGTCGACGGGCCGCTGATGCTGGTCGCAAACCATGTTTCGTGGCTCGATATCTTCCTGATCAACACGGCATGGTCGGCACGTTTCGTCGCCAAGTCCGAGATCCGCAAGTGGCCGGTGGTCGGCTGGCTGAGCGCACGCAGCGGCACGCTGTTCATCGAGCGCGAGCGGCGGCGCGATACCGCTCGCATCAACGATTCGGTGGCGGATGCGCTGCGCGCCGGTGACCGCGTGGTGGTCTTTGCCGAGGGCACGACCACCGATGGCACCGAAGTCCTGCCGTTCCATGCCTCGTTGCTGCAACCCATCGTGGCCACCGGCGGCACGGCGGTACCGGTGGCCATGCGTTATCTCTATCCCGATGGCCGCCGCAGCGAGCACGCCACCTACACCGGAACGCGATCCCTGCTCGAATCGATGCGATTGCTTGCGAGCCAGCGCGAGACCGTTGCCGAACTCGCGTTCTGCGAACCGGTCGCGACGCTCGGACTGCACCGCCGCGACCTGGCGGAGCAGTCCGCCGCGCTCATTGCTGCCGCGCTTTCTTTGCCGGCGCCGGGCACGCGACGGAAAAAAGCTTCCGGTCTTCCAGTCGAACCGCCGTCAAGGCTCGTCCCCAGAGACACCCCGTATCCAGCGCCAGAAGCCGTGACCCGGACCTGAGTCCGAGCGCGCTCCAGTGCCCGCACACGATCGTGTGCGACGTGCTGCGCCGCGCTGGCACGTCGAACCAGGGCAGGTAGCCCTCGGGAATGTCGGCTAGTTCGCCCTTGTGCGCGAACTCCATCACGCCATCGGGTGTGCAGATGCGCAGTCGCGTCATCGCATTCACGATCACGCGCAACCGGTCCCAGCCCGCGAGCGAATCGTGCCAGCGCTCGGGGTCGTTGCCATACATGCGAGCGTAGAACGCTTCGTAGTCGTCGGCGCGCAGCGCGACCTCGGCTTCGCGGGCCAGGTCGCTGGCCTGGCCGATGGTCCATTGCGGCAACAGACCGGCATGCACCATGGCATAGTCGTCCTCGACGTGCATCAGCGGCTGCCGCCGCAACCAGTCGAGCAGTTCGACGCGATCGGGCGCCGCCAGAATGTCGTCGAGCGTGTCGTCCTTGTGGATCTTGCGGCCACCCCAGGCCGAGACCAGGAGGTGCAGGTCGTGATTGCCCAGCACCATCACCGCGTCCGTGCCCAGATCACGGACGAACCGCAATGCTTCGAGCGAGGCGGGCCCGCGGTTGACCACGTCACCGACGAACCACAGCCGGTCACGCGAGCGCGAGTAGCCGATCTCGCCGAGCAACTGCTGCAGCGGCGCAAAACAACCCTGCAGATCACCGATGGCGTAGGTGGCCATGGCCAGCGCGGCGTATCAGCCTGAAAGGGGGAACGCGACAGTCTCGCCGCAGGAAAAAAAAAGCGCAGCCGCCGGCTGCGCTGTTCTTGGCCAAACCCGCATGTGGGCTTACTTCGCCATGCCGACCATGTAGTCGACGGCCGCCTTGACCTCGCCATCGGCAAGTGCCGCATTGCCGCCTTTGGCCGGCATCATGCGGATGCCCTTGATCGCGTGTTCGTACAGCGCAGGTTTGCCCTGTGAGATCCGGGGCGACCACGCGACTTTGTCGCCCGCCTTGGGGGCACCGGCGATACCTGCGCCATGACACACGTTGCAGACTTTCTCGACCACACCCTTGCCATCGGTCGGTCCGGCCGCCGCCACCTTGACCGCGCCGGCGGGCGCCGCTGTCGGCGCCGATGGCGGTGGCGGGGCCGCGCCGAAAACGAGGTCACCAACCGGCTTGATCCGCTTCGCGGTCGCTGCCGCGGTGAACGCAGGGTCGTCATCCTTGATGTGCAGGCCGCCGGTGAAGTATTGCGCCAGCGCGACGATGACGATCACCGGCACAGCGAACGCCGCCACGACGACGATCGCGAGCTGCTTGGGCGTCTTGATAAAGGATTCTTCTGCGTGAACGGGGTTGGCCATGGCTGCCTCTGAAGATGCGGGGATTCCGGAGTGGCCCATGATTATAGGGGACGCCAACGCCTCGCAGAAGCGCGCTGCGCAGGCGACGCCGGACGGTTTCGGTGGGCCTACCGGCCTGGGGCTATACTTGTTGCACAAGGCGCCCGTAGCTCAGTTGGATAGAGTGCTGCCCTCCGAAGGCAGAAGTCGCACGTTCGAATCGTGTCGGGCGCACCAATCCGAAACAGGCTGGGCATCGCGCCCAGCCTGTTTGGCGCCTGACGGGCCGCT
Source organism: Betaproteobacteria bacterium (assembly GCA_025350245.1). Classification (GTDB taxonomy): domain Bacteria; phylum Pseudomonadota; class Gammaproteobacteria; order Burkholderiales. The sequence goes on along the minus strand of JANXYG010000056.1, from coordinate 35,744 downwards.
CCCAAAGGCCCCCCCGACCCGGGGGTAGCGAACGAAGAGAGCTTGGGGGGCAAGCAATTTGAGCAGCCCTTTCGCGGTTTTGCCCGTCGAGAGACCGTCCCCGGATCACTGCTTCGCGGCGGCAACGACCCAGTTTTCTACCGGTGGCTTGCCTTGACGAACCATGGTGGCGGTCGCGCTGAACTGGTCGCCGTGGATGACACCTTTCCAGAGCAGGCGTCCGTATTTGGTGCTCTCGGTCTGGGCTTCGAAGGTGACGTAATCACCCTGGGTGGTCGTGCTGTAGGCGGCATCCGAATAGCCGTAGCGATCGCAGGCCTGCGATCGGAAGCGGCCACCCTGGAAAACGACGGTGTCCGCGTCTCCCGAGGTCTTGCCGCGCTGGATGAACACGCCTTCGAACTTCTTGCCGTCAAGGGCGCCCGGCTCGGCGGCGGCGACGCTGGCTGCGGTGGCGGACAGGCCGATGATCGTTGCGGCGATGACACGCTGAACGGAAGTGAACGTTTTCATTTCGAAATCTCCTTGATGGTTGGGGTGACTCGCGCCCCGATGGACCGGGGCCTGCAACGTCGCTGGCGGAATCTGCGGTTGCAAGACGCCGGCGACGATGTTCGTGGTCCGTTCCCGGTCAATGGCGGCGCGCCTCGTAGACCAGGTTGAACGGGGTTTCGGTGGCCCGGCGGAAGTGGTCGAAGCCGCCTTGCCGCACGACGTCGCGTATCCGAGCCTCGCCGGCCTGGGCGCCGAGGCAGAGCCCGACTTCCTGGGAGCGCGATGCGGGCGTGCAGATGAACGTCGATGCGGAATAGAAGATCCGGCCGACCGGATTCAGGTTTTCCTCAAGATGGTCGTGCGCGAACGGCTCCACGATCATCCAGGTGCCATCGGGTTTCAATGCCGACCGGATGTGACTCGACGCGCCAACCGGGTCGCCCATGTCGTGCAGGCAGTCGAACATGGCGACGAAGTCGTAGTCGTTGCCTGGAAAGGTCTTGGCGCTGGCGACTGCAAACTGCACGCGGTCGCCGAGACCGGCGCGCTGCGCCGCGTCGGTCGCGTGACCGATCGATGGCTCGTGGTAGTCGAAGCCGACGAACCGGCTCGCGGGAAACGCCTCGGCCATGATCAGCGTCGAAGCGCCATGACCGCAGCCGATATCGGCGACCGACGCGCCTGCGAGCAATTTCGCTTCGATACCGTCGAGCGAGGGAATCCAGTTGGCGACGAGATTCGCGGCGTAACCGGGACGGAAGAAGCGTTCGGTGCCGTGGAACAACGCCGCGTCGTGCTCGTGCCAGCCGAGCCCTTGCCCGCTGCGGAAGGCCTCGATCATCTGCGGGATCGCCTTGAATTGGGCGACCGCGATCTCGAACGCCCCGGGAATGAAGGCCGGCCCGCCTTCGACGGTGAGCGCGAAGGCCTGTTCGTCGTCGAGACTGAAGCGGCCGGTGTCCGCCTCGTACCGCACGTAGCCGCTCGCCGCCTGCGCCGACAGCCACTCCCGCACATAGCGGGCGTCGGTTCCGGTGCGGGTTGCGAGCGCTTCCGGTGTCGATGGCTCCACGGCCAGTGCCTTGTACAGCCCGAGCCTGTCGCCGACGACGATGGTCGCGGCATGCATGACGGCACCGAGGTCATGGACGAAACTGCCCATGAACGCATTCAGCTTTGCTTCATCGATATTCATGTTCGGACTCCTTCGAATTTGGTTGTTCGAAAACGGCGGGCACCGGGATGCGGTCACTGCACCCGAAAGATTTCCCACCGCGCCGTTCCCGAAACGACGACCGCCTCCAGTTCCTTGCCCCACACGGCGTGCGCGTCGATGGTGGCAAGCCGATCCCACGCGCTGCCGAGCGCGCCGAGGTCGGCGATTTCCCATTCGTGGATGACGGTGGCCTCGAGCGCGCCGACCGACCCGGTCAGGATCCGGCCGTGGGTGAGGCCGGCTTTCGGCGCGATCTCGTCCGCCCAGTACTGCAGCCGGTCGATGACCTGCTGCCGGTGCCCGAACCGGGCATCGATCTGCCAGCGAGCAATGAGCATGTTGTCTCTCCTTGGTTTCGTGTTGAGGGCCGCGAGCGGCATGTGCTACCGTCGTTGGCAGGAAGTGTTTGGAACCTGCCTTCGGTAGGTGCGGAGCGAACGATCCGCTGGCATCGTTGAAACGACCGTTGGAGCGAGCGTGGCAGCCCGGACATTCGTTGCTTCAACGCCGAAGCCGTCGTTGCAATTGCGGTTGATCGGCGAACTCGAAGTGGCGGTCGACGGCGTGTCGGCAGCGTTGCCGGCCTCCCGCCGCACGCGCGCGCTGCTCGGGTATCTCGTTGCCACCGGACGCGCGCATTCGCGCCAGGCGCTGTGCGATCTGTTGTGGGACGGCCCGGACGATCCGCGCGCGGCCTTGCGATGGAGCCTCACCAAGTTGCGTGGCGTTGTCGATGCGCCTGACGCGGTCCGGCTGGTCGCCGATCGCGAGAGAGTGGCGTTTCTGCCGCTCGGTGCCGTTGTCGATATCGAACGGGCGCAGCGCCTGCTCGAAGCCGGGTGCGAGAACGTCGCGTTGCCTGCGCTGGAAGAGGCGGCGCAGTTGCTCGCCGGTGAATTTCTCGGCGGCCTCGAGTTGCCCGCGTGCTACCGCTTCCACCAGTGGTGCATGGCCGAACGCGAACGCCATGGCGCCTTGCGCCGCGACGTGCTGGCCACGCTGGTGGAGCGACTGAAGTCCGAGCCCGAACGCGCCCTGAAGCATGCCCGCGCCCTGCTGGCATTCGATCCGCTGGCCGAAGCTGCGCATGCGAACGTGGTCCGGCTCATTGCCGCCGCCGGCCGATACGGTGCCGCCGAGGAGCATTACCAGTACGCCCGGGACCTCCTGCGCCGCGAGTTGTCGTTGCCTCCCGGCGGTCCGCTGGACGCGGCCATCCGGATGGTCCGCCGTCAAGTCACCGATGCCGGTGCCGCCGCTCCCGCGCTGCAGGCTGCCGCGGTTACCGATGCGTCGCCGGGTCTCGACATTCCACCTGTTCCATTGCTGGTCGGGCGTGGCGTCGAACGAGCGGCGATCGATCGGGCACTGGAGGCACCGACGGCATCCGCCGCGATGCTCCTGTTCCTGGGTGAACCCGGCATCGGCAAGACACGGGTGCTGGATGACTTCTGCGATCGCGCCGCCGCACTCGGATTCCGGGTCCTGCGGGGCCGCTGTTTCGAGGCCGAGACCGTCCGACCCTATGGGTTGTGGGTCGATGCGTTGCGAGGTGCTTCGCTGGCTTCCGTGTCGAAGCAAGTGGCCGCTGCCGCCGCACCGCTGCTCGACGCGGGCTTGTCGCCGGTGGCCGCACCTTCAGGCGATCGCTCACAGTTGTTCAGCGCCACGGCGCTGCTGGTTCGATCGCTTGCCGGGAGCAGCGGACTCGCGATCGCCCTCGACGATCTGCAATGGATCGACGAAAGCTCGGCAGCGCTGCTGCATTTTCTCGCGCGCACGTCCGACCTTGGCGGGCGGCTGATGCTGGCCGGTGCTGCCCGCTCGGGCGAGATCGATGACAATCCCTGGGCCCGAGGGCTGGTCCAGTCGCTTGCACGCGAGCAACGGATCGAACGGTTGCCGCTTGCACCGCTGGATCCCGATCAGGCGGCGGCCCTGGTGAATGCCGTGCTCGGCACCACCGATGCCAGCTTCGCCCTGGGTGAGGCTGGCGGCAATCCGCTCTACCTGCTCGAGCTGGTGCGGGCCCGCGGGCGGGCGGACAACCCCGGGGACCGCAGCCTCGACGCCCTGGTTGCGGACCGGCTCGAAGCCCTCGGCCTGGAAGATCGGGAGACGCTTGCCTGGGCCGCGGCCATGGGCCGGCAGATCCAGCCCGAACTCATGGCGCACGCGTCCGGCCTTGGCGTCGCCGACATCCTCGCGCGCTACGAGCGGCTGGAGCGGCGGGGATTGATGAAGCCCACCGGGGATGATCATTTCGACTTTTCGCACGACCTGATCCGGCATGCGGTGTACCGCGGTCTTTCGGGCACGCGGCGCAAGACCATCCATCGGCAGATCGCGCTTGCGCTCGATGCAGCGCGCGTTCGCGACCCGCGGTTGCATGGCGATCTGGTGCGCCACGCCACCATCGCCGAGGACCGTTTGCTGACGGCGCGGGCATGCCTGGCGGCGGGCGAGCATTGCCTGCGGGTATTCGCCAATCGCCAGGCCATTGCGGTTGCCGATCAAGGCATCGCCCAGTTGCCGGCTATCGCCGCCGGTGCGGAACGGATACAGCTCACCATCGGCCTGCTCAAGCTTCGTGTCGTTGCCGACGCCAGCCCCGGAACCCGCCAGGGGAGACAGGTGCTGGCCGCGCAGCTCGAGCATGCCGTCGCCGCGGCCGAAGCGCTCGGGCTCCACGCCGACGCCGCGGCCGGGCTACACATCCTGTCGTGGATGCGCGAGCAGTCGAACGACATCGAGCGTGCGCTGGCAACGACGCTGGAGGCCGAACGCGCAACGCGCTCGCTCGATCAGGCCACCCGATGCCAGCAGCTCGCCAACACCGGCCGCTGTCTGCTCGAGGTCGACTCGGACGTGCCCCTCGCGCGCGATCTGCTGGACGAGGCGGCCCGGCTCGCGGCGACCCTGAACCTCAGGTTCATCGAGCTCGATTGGGGCCTCGCCCTGCTCGCACGGGTGGATGGCGAAATGGACGTGGCGCGCGACCGGTTGGGCGCGGCCGTATCCCTGGCCCGTTTGCAGGAGGATCGCTGGCGGGAATATGAGTGTCTGGTCTGGCTCGCGCAACTTGCCTTGGAGGACCGGCAATTCGACGCGGTCTGCGGTTTCTGCGAGTTGGTAGTGCAGGCGTCCCGCCGCATGTGGGATACCGGCGCACCGTTTGCCGAGGTACTCGATGCGCTGGCCCGCCTCCATCGGGGTGAACCCGTGGCGGCCGCACTCACGGCGGGCCTCGCTGCATTGCGGGATGCGGACGACAAGGCACACCTGGCCTACGCACTCAACGCGGCGGGCGATCTTGAGCTTGTCGCCGGGGCGCTCGACGCAGCACGGGCCATGTCCGAAGAAGCGCTGGACCTTGCCCGGGCAGTGAATCGCCCGACCGAGATGGCGGTCGCCACGGCGATGCTCGCCCGGGTCGCCGCGCGCACCGGCGACGTGTCGCGGGTGCGCGCGCTGCTGGCAAGCCTGGACGAAGCCGGCGCCAGTGGCCGGCTCAATGCGCGTGCCTTGGGCGCGTCGATGCAAGCCGAAGCCGAGGGAAGCGGAATTCCAACGCTGGATTCAACGGTCCGGCGCGAGTATCCGGGTCGCAACCCAAACGGAGGTGAACCATGAGACGCATCATCGTGGAACGGGCATTCGCCCAGCCCCAGACCGACCAGGACATGCAGGTCGTTGCCGATCGCGAGCGGCCCTGCCTGAGCATCTACAACGTCTCCTGGAAACGCAGTGTCCTGTCCGCCGACAGGATGCGGATGGTGTGCGAGTACGAAGCGGCGGACGCGGAGACCGTGCGCAAGGTGCAGCGGCAGGCTGCCGCGCCGTTCGAGCGGGTGTGGGTGGGGGACGTGATCGAATAAGGCAACGGCCGCGAAGCCGTGGTGCCCGGCGCGATGCGCCGGCGTGGACGGCGGGGTTCGTTCACGGTTGCGACCACCGCATCCGGCATCGGCAGCGGTTGGCTTGATGTATCGTCGCGGTTGCCGCGATTCGGCGGCGGTCGTTCGCGGGCCGCGAGTCGCGATCGCGGACGCCGTTCGCGCGTGTCCGACCTTCGATCACATGCCCCGCCCCGAAAGCTGACCCATGACTCTCCTGATCCTCGGTCTTGTCCTGTTTCTCGGCGCTCACTCGACGCGCGCTGTCGCCGATGGTTGGCGTGGATCGATGATCGCGAAACTCGGCGAGGGTCCCTGGAAAGGGATGGTTTCCGTCCTGTCGCTGGTCGGCTTCGTGCTCCTCGTCTATGGCTATGGCGTCGCGCGGACCGACCCGGTGGTGCTGTGGAATCCGCCGATCTGGACCCGCCATGTTGCGGCGCTACTCACGATCCCCGCGTTCATCCTGCTCGCGGCCGCGTATGTGCCGCGCAACCGTATCAAGGCCGCGATCGGGCATCCGATGATCCTCGGTACCAAGGTCTGGGCGCTGGCGCACCTTCTCGCCAATGGCAACCTGGCGGATCTGTTCCTGTTCGGCGGCTTCCTGGTCTGGGCGGTATTCGCATTTCGCGCCGCCCGGCGGCGTGACCGCGCCGCGGGCACCCGCTATCCGTCGGGGCCCGCCTCACTGACGCTCGTGACCATCGCCGTGGGACTGGTGGCGTGGGCCGCATTCGCTTTTGCGTTGCACGGTTGGTTGATCGGCGTGCAGCCGTTCGGTTGATGGACGCAACTCGATGAGCGTCGAGTTCGCGATCCGTGGCGACTACATTCAGCTCGATCAGTTGCTGAAAGCGACAGCCGCGGTCGCATCGGGTGGTGCGGCCCACGCAGCCACCACGGCGGGCGAAGTCACCGTGGACGGGAAGGTCGAGACCCGCAAGCGAGCCAAGCTTCGGCCTGGGCAACGGGTGCACTACGCGGGGCAGGACTTCGTGCTGGTTTCCGTCGGTCGGTAGCGGCGGCGATGCCGATCTGGGTGGATGGCGATGCGTGTCCGGCCGCCGTCAAGGAGATTTTGTTCCGGGCCGCGGAGCGCACCTTCACGATGGTCACGCTGGTTGCCAACCAGCAACTGCGGGTACCGCGATCGCCCTGGATCCGGGCAATGCAGGTGCCGCGCGGCTTCGATGTGGCCGACGCCCGCATCGTCGAACTCGTGCAACCTCGGGATCTGGTGGTCACCGCCGACATCCCGCTGGCGGCGGCCGTGGTGGAACGCGGTGCCGAAGCCCTGAATCCGCGCGGTGAGATCTACACCACCGACAATGTGCGTGGCCTGCTGGACCTGAGAAACTTCATGGATACGCTGCGCGCGGGCGGTGTCGATACCGGCGGACCGGCGAGCTTCGGCAAGGCGGATCGCCAAGCCTTCGCCTCGCAACTCGACCGGTAGCTGCTGCGCGCCGCGGCTGCATAGCGATCGGCGCAGCCCCCGCCGACTCCACCAGCTCAGCCGTTACGTTTGCCCGGGGTCGTGCGCACTGTACGGTGCGGTGGCAGGGCGATGGATTCCTGCAGGTGCTGCGGCGCTTCGCTCTGCAGATATTCGAAGAATGTCTTTGCCACGACCGACAATTTCTTGTTGCCGGGATGCACCACATACCACGAGCGCCGGATCGGAAACCCTTCGACATCGAGGACCACCAGTTGCCCGTGCAGTGGTTCGAGCGTCAGCGCATGGGTGGAGATCACCGTGACCCCCAAGCCGCCGGCCACCGCGTGTTTGATGGCCTCGTTCGAGCCGATCTCCATGCGTGCCTTGATCACGATCCCGTGGTCGCGAAACAGGCGCTCGGTGGCCATGCGGGTGCCTGACCCGCGCTCTCGCAGCAGCATCTGTTCTTCGGCGAAACGTTTCAATGGCACCCGCTTCTTGTTCGCCAGCGGGTGGTTGGCCGGCGCGATCGGGATCAGCGGATTGTCGAGGAACGGGTGCAGGGCGATGTCGAAATGCTGTGGCGGCATGCCCATGATGTAAAGATCGTCTTGGTTCTTCGCGAGTCGCTCGACCACCGCGTCGCGGTTGGCGACCTCCAGCTGGACGTCGATGCCCGGATACCGGTCGCAGAACGGACCCAGCAGGCGCGGGATGAAGTACTTGGCTGTCGAGACGCATGCCAGGCGCAGGCGGCCACGCTTGAGACCCTTCATGTCGGCCGCCGTCATCTCGAACCGTGACCACGTATCGAACATCTCGCGGCAGGTGGCGTGCAACTCCCGACCCATGTCGGTCAGGAAGATCTTCTTGCCCAACTGCTCGAACAGCGGCTGTTCCACCGCCTCCGACAGCTGCTTCACCTGCATCGAGACCGTCGGTTGCGACAGGAACAGCGCTTCGGCTGCGCGGGTGAAGCTGCTGAGCTGTGCCACGGTCTCGAACACCTTGAGCTGGCGCAGGGTCACATGCATCGAAGGGCGGCTGGGGGCGCTGTGCAATGACGCAGGGACGGGTGGCGATTTTTTCATAGATTAAAAACTATGATCGATATCATATCGATCTATTTTCCTTGATGTGACCTTGTTCGTAAAGTATTGCGGTGGTTGAGTTCGTTGGCGCCGTCCGGGTGGTAGCGCGGCCGGTTCACGATCGGTTCGGCCGTGGCAGGTGAATGTCCGACCCCCCGTTGGTGCGAAGCGGAAGCTAGAATCACCATCCAGTTGCGCGCCGCGCTGGCCCAACCGGTGCCTGATCCATGAATCTGGTCGAACACGCGCCCGCCATCACGCCGCGGCTACGCGAAATCCCGTACAACTACACCTCGTTCTCCGATCGCGAGATCGTGATCCGGCTACTCGGCCCGGACAGCTGGGAGCTGCTCGACCAGTTGCGCAGCGAGCGACGCACCGGCCGCTCCGCGCGCATGCTCTACGAAGTGCTCGGCGACATCTGGGTGGTCAGCCGCAACCCGTATCTCGAGGATGACCTGCTGGCCAACCGCAAGCGCCGCCTCGCGTTGGTCGAGGCGTTGCGACACCGGTTGCACGAGATCGAGATCCGGCGCAACGCCGACGACCAGCGTGTGGTTGCATTGCTGACCGCCGCGGCGACCGCCGTCGCGGCCTTCGCGAGCGGTTTCGACCAGACGCTCACTTTGCGGCGCAAGGCATTGAAATACTTCGGGCGCCACACCAGTCGCGGCAACATCGCGTTCGACGGGCTGGCAAGGGTTTCCCACGTGACCGATGCCACCGACTGGCGCGTGGAGTATCCGTTCGTCGTGCTTTATCCCGACAGCGAAGAGGAGATCGCGCCTCTGGTCCGCGCCAGCATCGAACTGGGCCTGACCATCATCCCGCGCGGCGGCGGTACCGGCTACACCGGTGGCGCCATTCCGTTGACGCGCGACGCCGTGGTCATCAACACCGAGAAGCTGGAACAGCTCGGTGCCCCGGAACGTGTTGCACTGCCGGGCGTCGCTGAACCGGTCGACGTCATCCGTTGCGGGGCGGGTGTCGTGACCCGCCGCGTGATGGAGGCAGCGGAATCCGCTGGCCTGGTGTTCGCGGTCGACCCGACCTCGGCCGATGCCTCCTGCATCGGCGGCAATGTCGCGATGAATGCCGGCGGCAAAAAGGCCGTGCTATGGGGAACGGCCATCGACAACCTCGCCTCCTGGCGGATGGTCGACCCCGACGGTCGTCCGGTGGAGATCACCCGGATCGGACACAACCTGGGCAAGATCCACGACGCCGACCGTGCCCGCTTTTCGGTGCAGCGCTATCGGGACGATGGCGTCACCCCTGACGGTGACGCGCGCATGCTCGACATTCCTGGGGGCGGCTTCCGCAAACAGGGTCTGGGCAAGGATGTGACCGACAAGTTTCTGGCCGGGCTGCCAGGGGTTCAGAAGGAGGGTTGCGACGGGCTCATCACCAGCGCCACCTTCATCCTGCATCGGATGCCTCGTCACGTCCGCACCGTGTGCCTCGAGTTCTTCGGCCAAGTACGCGACGCCGTCCCGTCGATCGTCGAGATCAAGGCGATGATGGACCAACACCCGGGCGCCGTGCTCGCGGGCCTCGAACATCTTGACGAGCGCTATGTAAAGGCGGTCGGCTACGCCACCAAGGCCAAGCGCGGGGTGCGGCCCAAGATGGTGCTGCTGGCCGATCTCGCTAGCGACGATGAAGCCGCCGTGGGCGATGCCGCGTCGCGCGTCGTGCGCATCGCCAATGCCCGTGGTGCCGAAGGCTTCATCGCCGTATCCGCCGAGGCGCGGCGCAAGTTCTGGCTCGACCGGGCCCGCACGGCGGCGATCGCCCGACACACCAACGCGTTCAAGATCAATGAGGATGTGGTTATCCCGCTGGCGCGTCTTGGCGACTACTCGGATGGCATCGAGCGCCTCAACATCGAGCTGTCGCTGCGGAACAAGATCCGGCTGATGGACGAACTGGAAGAGTACGTGGCCGGGGTCGCCAAGGGCGCTTCGGACGTCGATGCGACGGCTCCCGATGGCCCCGCGGTCACGGCGCGCGAACTTTTGCTCACCGCCCGCTCGCGCTGGCAGTGGTTGCTGGAGCACCTCGATCAACCGTTTTCCGGATTCCCTATATGGCTTGCGGCGCAATCGGCTCGCGACCCATCGGCCGGTGACCTCGGCATCGAGACTGCTGGACAAGGCACGGTCTTTCATGTGCTGCAGGAACATGCGCTGCGCGTGTCGTGGAAACAGGAGGTGCGCGAGCCGCTGATGCAACTCTTCGACGGCCGCGACTTCGATGCCGTGCGTGCCGAGATCGACGCGATTCACAAGCGGGTGCTGAAAAGCCGGTTGTTCGTTGCCCTGCACATGCATGCCGGCGACGGCAATGTCCACACCAACATCCCCGTGAACTCGGACGACTACGAGATGCTGCGCGAGGCCAACGCGGCGGTCGCCCGGATCATGCGCCTGGCGAAGGCGCTCGGCGGCGTGATCTCCGGCGAGCATGGCATCGGCATCACCAAGCTCGACTATCTGGATACGGACGAAATCGACGCCTTCCGGCGCTACAAGAACGAGGTCGATCCGAAGGGCCGGTTCAATCGCGGCAAGCTGCTCTCTGGCGCCAACCTCGACCACGCCTACACCCCCTCGTTCGGACTGCTCGAACTCGAGAGCCTGATCCTCGAGCAGAGCGAGATCGGTGGCATCTCGGATTCCATCAAGGACTGCCTGCGTTGCGGTAAATGCAAGCCGGTCTGCGCCACTCATGTGCCGCGGGCGAACCTGCTGTACTCCCCGCGCAACAAGATTCTCGCGACCTCGCTGCTGATCGAAGCGTTTCTTTACGAGGAACAGACACGGCGTGGGGTTTCGCTGGCGCACTTCGATGAATTCAGCGATGTCGCCGACCATTGCACCGTGTGCCACAAGTGCCTGAACCCGTGCCCGGTGGACATCGACTTCGGCGAAGTGTCGATCGCCATGCGCAACTTCCTGCGCAAGCACGGCAAGAAGAAGTTCAATCCCGGCACCGCGGCCTCGATGCTGTTCCTGAATGCAACCGACCCCATGACCATCAAGCTGGTGCGCGCGGCGATGATCGGCGTCGGCTACAAGGTGCAGCGCGCAGCCCACGCGGTGGGCAAGCGTCTGGGCCTGATCCAGGCGCAGGTGCGGCAGCCGCCACCGACGCTGGGCAAGCCGTCGATCAAGGCGCAGGTCATCCACTTCATCAACAAGCCCATGCCCAAGACGGTGCCGCGCCGAACGGCGCGCGCGCTGCTGGACATCGAGGACAAGCACATCGTGCCGGTGATCCGCGACGCCGCCAGGGTGACCGATGAGTCCGATGCCGTATTCTATTTTCCCGGCTGCGGCTCGGAACGGCTGTTCAGTCAGGTCGGTCTGGCGACGCAGGCCATGCTGTTCGAGGTCGGCGCGATCACGGTGTTGCCGCCGGGCTACCTGTGCTGCGGCTATCCGCAGACTTCGGCCGGCGAAGCCGACAAGGGCCAGGCGATCTCCACCGAGAACCGGGTGCTGTTCCATCGCATCGCCAACACCCTCAACTATCTCGACATCAAGACCGTGATCGTGTCGTGCGGCACCTGCATGGATCAGCTCGCCGGGTACCAGTTCGATCGCATATTCCCTGGCTGCCGCCTGCTCGACATCCACGAATACCTGATGGAGAAAGGGGTCCGGCTCAATGGTGTCGATGGCGTGCGCTACCTCTATCATGACCCTTGCCACACGCCGATGAAGACCCACAAGCCACTGGACGTGGCCACCCGTCTGCTCGGTGCCCCCGTGACCCTGAACGAACGCTGTTGCGGCGAGTCGGGAACGCTCGCGGCGACGCGACCGGACATATCGACTCAGGTGCGATTTCGCAAGGAGGCGGAGATGCGCAAGGGCGCCGACGCCTTGCGTGCCGACGGTTTCGGCGGCGAGGTGAAGGTGCTCACGTCCTGTCCTTCCTGTCTCCAGGGACTGTCCCGCTTCAACGATGACTCGGGCACGTCGGCCGACTACCTCGTGGTCGAACTGGCGAAACACACGCTCGGCGCCGACTGGCTCGACGATTTCGTTCGCAAGGCCAACAACGGCGGCATCGAGCGCGTCCTGCTGTGAACGCCGATTGCCCGCTCTGCAACGGTGACGGCGGAGCCGTGCTGTGGCGCGACGACCAGCTGCGCATCGTCGCGCCCGGCGAGACGAACCACCCCGGCATGCTGCGCGTGATCTGGAACCGTCACGTCAGGGAGATGACCGACCTCGACGCCGCCGACCGGGCGGCATGTCTTCACGCCGTGTTCTCGTGCGAGCGCGTCCTGCGCGACGTGTTGCAGCCCGACAAGATCAATGTTGCGAGCCTGGGCAACGTGGTTCCGCATCTGCACTGGCACGTCGTTCCCCGGTACCGCGACGATCCGCACTTCCCGGATCCGATCTGGGGGCCGCGGCGGCGCGATACGGTGCGAGGGGTTCCCGCGGACTTTGCGGTTCGCGTCTCGGAACGTCTGCGGGTCTTGTCCTGAAACGCAGGCCGGCGCGGGTCGAGCTAGAGAGCGATCGGGCGGGTGATGTCGATTGTGCCCAGCGTCGCGGCGATCAGTGCATCGAGCTGGCGATCGGCCCCCGGTGGCAGCGCCCCACCCGGATGCCGCACGGTGGCGGCGGAAAGGAGTCCGCGCCGCCGGAGAATCTCCTTTCGAACGGCCACTCCGGGCTGCTGTTCGAACACGATGAGCGGCAGGAAGCGCGTGTACAAGGCTCGGGCGCGATCCCAATCCTGTTCGCGCGCGGCGCGCACGATCGCGCTCAACACCTCGGGAAACGCGAATCCGGTGTTGAAGCCATCGCTGCCGGCTTCGAGATCGAACAGGCCGTAGAGGGCACCGAGCCCGGTGAGCAAACGTACCTTGCGGTCGCTCATGCCGGCGATCAACGCGCGCACCTTGGGCGCCGTCGGTACGGCTTCTTCCTTGATGGCGACGACGTGACCGACGTCGCGCACGATCTTCAGCATCAGCGGCAGCGGCATGTGGACCGCCGTGGAGGCAGGGTGATCCTGCAACACGATCGGCAGGCGGGTCCTTTCGCCGACACGCCGGAAGTACTCGAGGACGCGATCGTCGTTCGGCACCGCCTCCGCGGTAGGGGCGATCATCACGGCGGACGCCCCCAGATCGGCCGCCATCGCCACCAGATCGATCGTGGCCTGTGTGCCGGCGTGGCTGGCACCGACGATCACTGGTATCAGTCCGCCCGCTGCCCCGACAACGCAGCGAATGGCCGCTTCACGGTCTCGGTCGCCGAGGCGGTTCGACTCGCCGAGGACGCCAAGAACGGTCATGCCGTCGGCACCGGCATCGATCATGAACCGTACCATACGATCGAGTGATTCGAGGTCGACGGACTCGTCCACGTGAAATGGCGTCACGAGGATCGGAATGACGCCTTGCAGGTCGGGCAACCGGGCGGGCATGATGTCTCGGGCAGGGGCGGCTACGAAACAGCCACTGCCTGGCTCGGCCTGGCCGCGACCGGTGCGGCCTCCATCCGATCGGCGGGAAACACCGCCGAGAAGATACTACCCTCGCCGGGTTCACTGACGATCTCAAGATGCGCCTGATGGCGCGACAATACATGCTTGACGATGGCGAGTCCCAGACCGGTGCCGCCGGTTTCGCGCGACCGGCTGCGGTCGACCCGGTAGAAGCGTTCGGTCAGGCGATCGATGTGATGCATCTCGATGCCGATCCCGGTGTCGGTGACCGAGAACATGCCCTCATCACCGCGCAGGGTCCACTGAAGTTCGATGCGCCCGCCTTCCGGCGTGTAGCGGATGGCATTGCTGACCAGGTTGCCGAAAGCGCTGCGGACTTCGTCGGCGTTGGCCCTGACGCAGGCGCGATCCGCCAGCTTGAGGTGGATCTCGTGTTTGCCATTGGAAAGCGATAGTGCGTCCTGGTACAGGTGCTGCACCAGTTCAGGGACGTTCACCGTCTCCTCGCGCAGGGGCGCGACCGAGCTTTCCAGCCTCGACAGGGTGAGCAGGTCTTCCACCAGCCGATTCATGCGCACGCACTGTTGCGACATTAGCAGCAGCGACCGTGCGGTCATTTCGGGATCCGGGCGCTCCATGTCGGAAAGCGTCTCGAGAAATCCGTTGAGCACCGTCAGCGGGGTCCGCAGTTCGTGCGACACGTTGGCCACGAAATCGCGGCGCGTGATCTCGAGGCGTTCCCAACGGGTGATGTCACGACCGAGCAACAGGGTCTCGCGGTCGCCGTAGGGCACCATCTGGATCGACAGCGTGGCATCACCGATGCCGGCCGGCGACACGCGAAGGTTGAGGGGCAGTGAGAAATCGGTCTGCCGCAGGTATTCGACGAATTGCGGCTGGCGCATCAGGGAGGTGACCTGCTGGCCACGGTCGCGGTCGAGATCGAGTCCGAAATAAGCCTCGGCCTTCGGGTTGCACCAGTCGATGCGGTTGTCGTTGTCGAGAATGACGACGGCTTCCGGCAACGCGGCGCCAGCCTTCTGGAAACGGGTGAGGGCTTCCTGAAGCTGGGCTTCGATCTGCCCCTGCCGCCGCATCATTCGGGCGAGATAAGAAAACAGTTGTTCCCATTTGCCGCTGCCATTCGGGAGGTTCTCGAGCTTCGGCGCGAGCAGCCACTGATGGAACTCGGAGAGATTGTGCAGGTGGTGGACCAGCAGCAGACCGAACGCGGTGGCCGCGGCCAACGATGCTGCCGTTGCCCCGGCGATCGGCCACAGGACCAAGGCGCTGAAGACGATCAGCGTTGCGGTGAGTAGCGGCTTGCGCCAGTGCCCGTTCACGCGAAGGCAGCCCGGATGGGAGGGACCCGGATTATCCCAGAATGGGGGTGGCCGTCACCTTAGTTCGGCGACAACCGGTAGCCGGTGCCGCGGACAGTCTGGATGAGGCTGTCGAGCGTGGTCGGTTCAAGGGCCTTGCGAAGGCGCCGGATGTGGACGTCGACCGTGCGCTCCTCGACGAACACATGGTCGCCCCACACCTGATCGAGTAACTGGGTGCGCGAGTGCACCCGCTCGGGGTGCGTCATCAGGAAGTGAAGCAGCCGGAATTCGGTCGGACCGAGCTCCACCGGCACATTGTTACCGGTGATGCGATGGCTGGCCGGATCGAGTTTCAGGGCGCCGACCTGTACGACATCATCGGTCATCTGCGGTGCGCGCCGGCGCAACACCGCCTTGACCCGCGCGTTGAGTTCTCGCGGCGAAAACGGCTTGGTGATGTAGTCGTCGGCGCCGGTCTCGAGGCCGGTCAGCTTGTCCTGCTCATCGGACCGAGCGGTCAGCATGATGATCGGAATGGTACGGGTGCGCTTGTCGGTGCGAAGGCGCCGGGCCAGTTCGACGCCCGACATGCCCGGCAGCATCCAGTCGAGAAGGATCAGGTCGGGCAGCTCGTTCTGCACCAGGTTCATCGCCTGCTCGGCGTTGTCGGCTTTCAGCGCCTGGTGTCCCGCCTGCTTCAGGTTGTACGAGATCAGTTCCTGGATCGCAGGCTCGTCCTCGACGACTAGAATGGTCGCAGCCATGCATCACTCCTTGAATTTTAAGTTAATTGCGATGCTATGTAACGATTGTTACAAGGCCATGACATGTCGGCGCGACCAGCATGCAGGTTATCATCCGCCACTGTGAGGCGCCGCTGTTGCGTCGCCTTGTTCCCGCTTCGGAGTTCCTGTCTTTGGCCCCTATCCATAAGGCGTCGCCTCTGCCGACCGACATCGTGCTGCACCAGCAGTCGCGCATGCTCGAGGTGGCTTTCGACGACGGCGCCCGGTTCCAGCTGCCCTGCGAGCTGCTGCGCGTCTATAGTCCGTCAGCCGAGGTGCGGGGTCATGGTCCGGGGCAGGAGGTGCTGCAGACCGGCAAGCGTGACGTCAACATCACCGCAATCGAACCGGTCGGCGCCTATGCCGTGAAGCTGAGGTTTTCCGACAGCCACGATACCGGCTTGTACACCTGGGACTATCTGCATCATCTCGGGGTCGATGCCGATGCCCTGTGGCAGCAGTACCTGCAACGCCTGAAGGCCGCCGGCGCGAGCCGCGAGGCATCGGCCCGGGTAGAGGTGCACAAGCTGCGACGCATGGATCCCCCCGTGCGGTTCAAGCGCCCACCTTCCGATGAGTAAGACCCACTTTGGTTTCACCCAGGTCGACGCGGGCGACAAGGCGCGTCGGGTCCGTGGCGTATTCGATTCGGTGGCACCCCGCTACGACGTGATGAACGACGTCATGTCGGTCGGCCTGCATCGGCTCTGGAAGCGATTTGCCGTCGATGTCGCGCGGGTTCGCCCCGGCCACCGGGTACTGGACGTCGCCGGTGGCACCGGCGACATGACCCGTCTGCTGCTCGACCGGGTCGGCCCGGAAGGTCGGGTCTGGTTGACCGACATCAACGGGCCGATGCTGGCGACGGGTCGAGACCGGCTGGCCGACGCCGGACGCCTCGTGCCGGTTGTTCGCTGTGACGCCGAGACACTGCCATTTCCGGATGCCGCCTTCGACTGCGTATGCGTTGCCTTCGGCCTTCGCAACATGACCCACAAGGAAATGGCGCTGGCCGAGTTCCGCCGGGTGCTGGCACCGGCCGGCCGCCTGGTGGTACTGGAGTTCTCGCGCGTATGGAAGCCGCTCGAAAAGATCTACGACTTCTACTCGTTCTCGGTGTTGCCGCGCATCGGAAAGGCCATTGCCCGCGACGCCGATTCGTACCGCTACCTGGCCGAGTCGATCCGCATGCATCCCGACCAGGAAACGCTGGCCGCACTGATGCGGCAGGCGGGTTTCGGCGGTGTCGAATACTTCAATCTGAGCGCCGGCGTGGTTGCCGTTCATCGAGGCTGGGCAAGCTGAGGTGGCTATCGGTCAGCGCTCTTGGTATCGGCCCGGCGGGCGCTGATGTTGTCGCTGGTGGCCGCGCGTTTGGTCAATCGTCTGCTTGCCGCGGATGAGCAGGCACGGACGGCGCTGGTCGCGCATGTCGGCCAGACTGCGGCGTTCGCCATCCCGCCGGTGGCGATCGTGTTATCGGTGATGGGCGACGGCACGGTCACTCCCGCGAACGCGGATGCGAAGCCGGACCTGCGTATTCG
The DNA here is from genome assembly GCA_025350245.1 of Betaproteobacteria bacterium. Classification (GTDB taxonomy): domain Bacteria; phylum Pseudomonadota; class Gammaproteobacteria; order Burkholderiales. The sequence goes on along the minus strand of JANXYG010000056.1, from coordinate 18,476 downwards.
TCTGACAGTGCCATCGGCACTGCGCGTGCTTGCCGGCGACAGGGCTGCTGCCGAGATCGCCGATGTGGATGGCGATGCCGCGTTTGCCGCCACGGTGCGGCGACTGGCCGGACAACGCCGCTGTGATCTCGAGGAAGGCCTGTCGCGGGTCGTTGGCGATATCGCGGCTCACCGCATTGCCAACGCGGGCCGCAGCGCCAATCTCTGGGGGCGGGATGCAGCCGTTCGCTGGTCTCAGGGCGCGGCTGAATACATGACCGAGGAAGCGCGGATCCTGCCGCCGCGCGCCGAGGTCGAATCCTGGTTCGACGACGTCGACCAACTCCGCGACGCTGTCGAGCGGCTCGAAAAGCGTCTCGCGCTTCTCGAAACGCCCGGCGCCGTCTGAAGCTTCAGACGGCGCGGGGATCGTGCTGCGTCTCCTGCGATTAGCGCGCATCCTGCTCGTGGTGTTTCGGTTCGGGCTCGATGGATTCGTGCTCGGACACGTCCGTCTGCGCTGGCTGCGCCCGGTGGTGGGGGTGGTTTTCTTCTGGCGCCGGCTCGATCGCCCCCGCGGCGAACGTTTGCGTCAGGCGCTGGAGAGTCTGGGTCCGATCTTCGTCAAGTTCGGTCAGGTGCTGTCGACGCGGCGTGACCTGATCCCGCACGACATAGCCGATGAATTGGCCGCCCTGCAGGACCGCGTGCCCCCGTTTCCTTCCGCCCAGGCGCTCGCCGTTCTGGAACGGGTATATGGCAAACCCGTGGACAAGGTGTTTGCCGCGTTCGAGCGCGAGCCGGTGGCGAGCGCCTCGGTCGCGCAGGTCCATTTTGCGACGCTGCCCGACGGCCGCGAGGTGGCGGTGAAGATCCTGCGGCCGGGCATCGCCCGCGTCATCGACCGTGATCTTGCCCTGCTCGACACCGCTGCCGGGCTGGTCGAGGCGATGTGGGCCGATGGCAAACGGCTCAAGCCGCGCGAAGTCATCGGCGAATTCCGCAAGTACCTGCACGATGAACTCGATCTGCTGCGCGAGGCGGCGGGTGGAAGCCAGCTTCGGCGCAACTTCCGTGACTCGGCATTGCTGGTCGTGCCCGAGATGCACTGGGACTGGTGCCATACCGAGGTGCTGGTGATGGAGCGCATGCACGGCACGCCGATCTCCCAAGTCGGGGCGCTGCGCGACCAGGGAATCGATATCGCCATGCTGTCGCGCACCGGGGTCGAGATTTTTTTCACGCAAGTGTTTCGCGACGGCTTCTTCCACGCCGACATGCACCCCGGAAACATCATGGTCGGTGCCGACGGGCGTTACATCGCGCTCGATTTCGGCATCATGGGAACGCTGACCGAGACCGACAAGAACTACCTCGCGCAAAATTTTCTGGCGTTCTTTCGGCGGGACTACCGGCGGGTCGCCCAGGCGCATCTCGACGCCGGTTGGGTGCCGGCCGATACCCGTGTCGATGAGTTCGAGTCGGCGATCCGGGCGGTTTGCGAACCGATCTTCGACAAGCCGCTACGGGAAATCTCGTTCGGCAAGGTGCTGCTGCGCCTGTTCCAGACGGCTCGCCGCTTCAACCTCGAGGTGCAGCCGCAACTGGTCCTGCTGCAGAAGACCCTTCTCAATATCGAAGGCCTCGGACGTGAACTCGATCCCGATCTCGATCTGTGGAAAACCGCCAAGCCGTACCTGGAGCGCTGGATGTCGGACCAGATCGGATGGCGCGGCCTGCTGCGGCATTTGAAGGACGAAGCGCCCCAGTGGGGAGTGCTGCTGCCGCAGTTGCCGCGCCTGGTGCATCGCGCCCTGTCGGCGTCGGCCGGCCACCCGCTCGATGCCACGGTCATCCGGCTGGTCCGGCAACAGGCGAGGCTTGCCCGCCTGTTGCTGGTGATGTCGGGCCTGCTTGCCGCCGTCTCGTTCCTGCTGTTGATGCTCTGGCTGCGCTGACCCGCGCCAATTGCATCTCCCGGTAGCGCCAAGCCGAGGATTCAAGGGATGCCTGGGGGCGATTCCCGCCGAATCCATGGGCCTTTCAGCCTATCAAGAAGTTGTTTGTCATTAAGTCGTCATATTCGGAAATCAGAATCCTGCGCATTGGTTGTCGGCTCCTCGGATGCCGGCACCACCCGATCCCATCGACGGAGCCAGCGCAATGCAGCGGAAATATCCAGTGGCGAAGCCCCAAACGAAGTTTTTTTACCGGACCATCATCGCGGCCGTGGTCGGTCTGATCCTGTCGCCGCTGAGCGCGCTCGCTGAAGACGAGCCCGCGACGCCGCCACCCAAGCGCGACAAGACCGTCCGCTTGCTGGAGAAGCTTCGCGACAAGGGCATCATCACCGAAGAAGAGTTCAACGAGGTCGCCGGCGAAACCGGAGATGAATCCGCCACCACCCGCGCCGAACGCCGCCGCAAGGCGTTCCAGGAGGCCCAGCAGCAAAGTCAGGCCGAGGCGCAGAAGGAGCAGTTCGCCGGACGATTCAACAACGGCATCAACTTCCAGTCCGGCGATGGCCGCAACGCGTTCGCACTGAGCGGCCGGGTCCAGGCCGACTACCGGAGGTTCTCCGAAAACACCTCTGCCGACACCTTCGATGTGCGTCGGGCCTTCGTTACGCTCCAGGGCAAGTGGAACGAGTATCTCACCTGGGATATCACCGGGGACCTGGCCAATCTCGTGAACAATTCCCATCTGGAATTTGCCTGGGTCAACATCGCCTACAACGATTCGCTTCAGTTCCGCATGGGTCAGTTCACGATGCCGTTCTCGATGGAGGAACAGCAAAGCGATCGCTGGCTGGATTTCCAGGAACGGTCACTGGTGAACAACCTGGTGCCGCAGAAGGAGCGCGGTTTCATGATGCACGGCGTTCCGATGCCCGGCCTGACGTACGGACTTGCCCTCTCGACCGGTCAGGGGAAAAACAACAACGACGCGGTCGCGGTCAAGGCCAACAACGATGTCATTGGTCGTGCCACCATCAACATTTCCGAACTGGCTGGAATCGAAGCGAACTCGGTGCTGCATTTCGCTGGCGCGTTCTCGGTCGGCGACCTGCCGACCGGCTTCGGTCTGAACCAGCGCACCGAGGGTCGCGGCATCACGTTCTTCAACACGCAACCGTTCAGCGGTCAGTCTGTCACCCGTACCCGCGCAGGCGTCGAAGCGGCGATCGCGTATGGCCCGGTCAAGGTGCAGGGCGAGTACGTCATGTCGAACTTTTCCGGAACGTCGATCGCCAATCGATCGTATGACCGCAACATCCGGGCATCGTACGTAGAGGTCCTGTGGATGCTCACCGGCGAACGCTACGCCGAGGCGTATCGTAATGGCGTGTTCGGACGCATCGTGCCGATCCAGAACTACACGCCGGGTGGCAAGAGCCTGGGCGCCTGGGAGCTTGGCCTGCGGCTGTCATCGTATGACGGATCGGATTTCACCACGGCAAATGCGGTCGGCACGGGACGCCTGGGGACCGGTACCGGTGCAACGAATGTCGCGTTTGCAGCCGTGTCGACCAACCGGGCCAATGCCCTCACCGCCCAGCTGAAATGGACCTGGACGCCGAACCTCAGGTTCTATCTGAACTACGTCGATACCCGGTTCGACACGCCGGTCACGGTGAATCCCAACTATGGCGGGCTGACCAGTTTCGTGACCGATCGCGAGCGGGCGATCACGGTGCGCGCCAACTACGACTTTTAGGGAAGCTCAGCCCGCCGTCCGCAGGACGAGAACCGGCACCGGTGCCGTCCGCAGGATCGACTCGGACACGCTGCCGAGGAACATCCGGGCCAGCCCGGTGCGGCCGTGGGATCCCACGATCACGATGTCCGGCTGCCAGTCCGCGACGTCGCGAAGGATGGTCTCCGCTGCGGGCCTGCGGGGATCGTTGGTATCGATGACCACCGCGTCCACGGTCAAGCCCCTGGCGCCTGCCCGCGCCAGGGCGGATGCCACCACTGCATTTCCGGCATCGATGTAGGCGTCGTGGAGCTGCCCCTCCGCCACGTTCGTCGTGTCGAAGGGTGGAGCAATGTAGTCCACTGCATGAACGATGCGCAGCACCGCGCCCTGATCAAGTGCCAGCGTGATCGCGTGGTCGAGGCAGCGCTCGCTCTGCACGCTCGCGTCGATCGCGACGAGGATCCGCCGATAGACGGCCATGGGATCAGGCGTTTCGGGGGTTCATTTCTGAAGCGCCACCGGCCCGTTGACTGCGGCCGCGGCGCGTTGCGACCAACCACCCCCCAAGGCCTTCACGAGCGATATGGTGGACGCGAACTGGTCGCCCCTTACCGACAGGGCTTCGCGTTCCGCCCGCAGCGCGGTGCGCTGTGCGTCGATGACTTCGAGGACATTCACCAGCCCGGCCCGATAGCGGATCTCCGCGAGTTGCACCGAGCGCGTGGCTTTTTGTCGCGCCGTCGTCTGAAACTGCGCCTGGGTGTCGAGATTGCGCAATCCGGCCAGCGATCCATCGACTTCGCGGAATGCCTGCAGCAAACGGCCTCGGTAATTCGACTCGCTTTCCGCGTAAGCCGCCTTCGCCCGCGCGACGTCGAATCCGATCCGCCCGCCATTGAAAACCGGCTGAAATACGGAGCCGGCCAGATTCCAGATCAGGCTCTCGGGCTGCAGAAACTGACTGAGGTCACTGCTTTCGAACCCTGCGCCGCCTGTCAGGCGAAACGAGGGGTAGTACGCCGCCGTCGCGACACCGATCTCCGCGTTCCTTGCCATGAGGGTGCGTTCGGCAGCGGCCACGTCTGGCCGGCGTTCGAGCAGGTCGGAGGGAAGACCGATCGGGATGGGCGGTGGCGATGCCTCGAAGCTCGCTGCGGGCAACTGGAATGATCCGGCCGACGCCCCGACGAGCAGGCCGAGCGCGAGCTGGAGATCGTCGCGGCGGCGGTTGGCGTCCTCGGCACCGGCTTCGGTCAATGCCAATTCGGTTTCCACACGGGTGAGGTCCAGTTCGCTCGCCAGTCCGCCCGCCTTGCGAGTGGCGACGAGATCGCGCCCACGCCGCTGCAACACGATGCTTTGCCCCAGGATCCGGTGTTCCTCATCGGTCTGGAGGAGACGGAAGTAGGTTCCCGCGATCTCGCTTTCCAGCGTGAGCGCCACGGTCTGGTACTCCGCCACCGACGCCTGCGCTTGCGCCCGTGCCGATTCGACGATGCGTCGCACCCTGCCCCAGACATCCACCTCGTAAGAGGCCACCAGGGGAGCACGGAAGACATTGCTCTCGTAATCCCGGTTGTTGGGGGTCTTGTCCGGCTGATCGGGCCGGTTGCGCGAGGCGCGGTAGCGACCCGCGGTCCCGCCGATGGCCACTTCGGGACTCATGAACGAGCCCGCTATGCCCGCCACCGCTCGCGCCCGGTCGACCCGAGCTGCATAGGCCATGAGGGTCGGGCTGTCGTTCAGTGCACGTTTCTCGAGACCATCGAGGACCGGGTCGCCAAACACCGCCCACCAGTCGCCGCGGGCGATCAGGTCACCCGGTGTCGCTGCCTTCCACGGACCCTGCTCGCTGAACGTCGCCGGTGTCTGGACCACAGGTCGCTGGTAGTCCGGTCCGACACTTGCGCAACCAGACAGCACCGTGCAGACCAGCGCAGACGCGGCAGCGATCGTGCGGGCCGTCCGGGTCGCACATGCGGCAACGGTCATTGTTGCTGTTTTGCCTTGTTGACGGAAGACGGGACCGCAGGTGCGGGCGGCCGTCCGCCTTCATTGACCAGCCGGACCGGCGCGCCGTCAGCCAAGGTGTCTCCAGGGTTTGAGATCACCCGCTCGCCTTCCTTCACGCCTTCGATGATCTCCACCACCTTGCCGAGATCGCGACCGAGCACAACCTTGCGCATGCTCACGTGCCCTCGCTCATCCACAACCGCGACACGCGCAGCGCCTGAACTCGACAGAACGGCGGACCCTGGCACCACCACCGGAGCGATCTCATCGGTGAGGACGAACTTCACGTTCGCGTAGAGTCCGGGGTACAACTGCCCCTTCGGATTCGGAATCTGGACCTCGGTGAGCAACGTGCGCGACGCCGCATCGAGCGTCTGGCTGGTGCGCGAGACCGTTCCCTTGTAGACGCGCCCCGGAAACTCGCGGATCTCGATCTCGGAGTCCGTGCCCTTGCGGATCAGGGTCATGTAGGTCTGGGGGACCGCGACGTAGACCCGCAGCGGATCGATGAGGTTGATCTTGTAGAGCCACGCCGCCGCGTCCCGGCTACCGGCATCGAGCAAAGCACCGCGCGCGGTCTTTTCGAGGTTGCGCGCCCCCACGACACCCGCGAACGGGGCTCGCACATGTTTGAACGCCGCGAAGTCGCGCAATCGCTCGATCTCCGCCTTCACCCCGCGGAACATCGCCGTCTTGGCTTCGAGATCGGACGAATGTTCGTCTACTTCCTGCGCCGATACCGCATCTTGCGCGCGCAATGAGCGATACCGTTCCGCTGTCACTCGCGCGAGTTGCAGGTTCGCTTCCGCCTGGGCCAGGCGCTGTTGCGCTTCGGCAAGCTGCTGGTCGAGTTCGGGTGTGTCGACCTCCGCGATCACCTGCCCGGCCTTCACCTGATCACCGATGTCCACGAGCCAGCGTTTCAGGTAGCCGCTCACCCGGGGAAAGATGACGGCTTCCTCGAATGGGTGAACGGTTCCGGGCAAGCGCAGCGTTCGCTCGGGCACTCCGCGCGAAGCCTTCACCGCCGTGACCAGAGGTGGCTCCTGCACAAACCCGGCAGATCCGGCAACACAAGACCATGACATGCCGATTGCCGGTACGAGAATGCCCAGAAACAATGCAGCAACGAATTCTCGCGAAGATTGCATGAGTCCGGCAGGTATTCGGATGGGGATCTCCTAGTTGGCCAAACGAACAGCTGTCGGCCGGATGAGCAGCTTGCGGCCGTCGCTATTTCACGTCAAATATATCGACCTGCATGTGCCAGCGGCAATGTGCGAATGCGCGCGACCGCGCCTCGCCGACAAAGGCGTATGAATGATCAGGATGCAACCTTACTTCAGCCTTTCGGCCAGGCAAATATTGTTCGGCTCATCGCCTTGACCTTCAATCGAGAGATCACGATGATTTCGAGCCGTTCCCGCGATGCTCATCAACGCGACTGACTCCGAGGTCACCCATCCATGTGGATCGTCAAGCTCGCACTGCGCAGACCCTACACGTTCATCGTCGTTGGTCTGGTCGTCGTCCTCGCGGGTGCGCTCGCGATACTGCGTACGCCGAAGGACATCTTCCCGTCGATCAACGAACCCATCGTCACCGTGATCTGGCAGTTCAACGGCTTTCCCGCGCCGGACATGGCCAACCAGATCACCCAGTTCAGCGAATTCACGCTCACGCAGTTCGTGAGCGACATCAAGCGCATCGAGTCGCAAAGCGTCTTCGGCAAGAGCGTCATCCGGATCTATTTCCAGCCGACCGTTCACATCGACCAGGCCGTGGCGCAGGTGACCGCGACGTCGCAGACGGTGCTGAAGCGCATGCCGGTCGGCACCACGCCCCCCATCATCCTCGCCTACGATCCCTCGAGCGTGCCGATCATGCAGGTCGCGCTCGGCAGTCAGACCAAGACCGAAGCCGAGATGTTCGACTTCGCTCAGTTCACGGTGCGGCAGGCGCTCGCCCCGGTACAGGGTGCACTCCTGCCAACGCCGTATGGTGGCAATCCGCGGGTGATCGTGGCCGACCTGGACCCTGGGCGGCTGGCGGCTCAGGGCTTGACCCCAAGCGAGGTCAATCGGGCGCTCAACCAGCAGAATCTGGTGGGGCCTACCGGCTCCGTCTTCATCGGCCCGACGGAATATGTGCTGCGGCTCAACACCAGTCCCGCGCAGGTCTCGCTGCTGAACGAGATCCCGCTCAAGCGCGTCAACGGCCGGACCATCTATCTCCGCGACGTCGCCAACGTGCGCGACGGCTACATGCCGCAGACCAATCTCGTGCGTTACGACGGCCACAAATCCGTGCTGATGTCGGTTCTCAAGACCGGTCAGGCATCGACCCTGGATGTCGTCGAAGATGCACGCGCGATGCTCGACAGCGTGCCGCTTCCCGGTGACCTGAAACTCACCGTGTTGTTCGACCAGTCGACGTTCGTCGTTGCCGCGATGAAGGGAGTGGTCACCGAAGGCCTGATCGCGGCGGGCCTCACCGGCCTGCTCATCCTGCTGTTTCTCGGCAGCTGGCGCAGCACGGTCATCGTGGTCGTGTCGATACCGGTATCGGTCCTGGCCGGCATCGTGTGCCTGTCCGCTTTCGGGCACACCCTGAACCTCATGACGCTCGGCGGTCTCGCGCTGTCCGTGGGCATTCTCGTGGACAACGCGACGGTGACAGTCGAAAACATCCATCGCCACATGGATATGGGCAAGGGCCTGATCCAGGCTATCCTCGACGGATCGAACGAAATCGCCGTGCCGGCGTTTGTCGCCACGTTGTCCATCTGCGTCGTCTTTTTGCCGGTGGCGCTGCTGTCGGGCGCGCCGAAATACCTGTTCATCCCGATGGCGCTGGCGGTGGTGTTCTCCGTCGGCATCTCGTTCGCCCTCTCGCGCACGCTGGTGCCGGTCATGACGCACTACCTGTTTCGGCATGCCGGGCACGGGCATGCGCACGAAGGCAAGACGCCCGGGTTCGGCCGCAGGCTCTACCTGGGATTCGATCGGCGCTTCGAAGCCTTCCGCCGCCGGTACGTGGCATTTCTCCGATTGTGCCTGCGACGTCCGGTGCTGGTGATCGTGGTCTTCGCGATCGCGGTGGCAAGCGCCGCCGTGCTGGTCCCGTTCGCCGGACGCGATTTCTTTCCGGTGGTTGATGCGCGCGCGATACGACTGCACGTCGCCGCGCCGACCGGCACACGCATCGAGGACACCGGCGTGTATTTCTCCCGCGTGTCCGATGCGATCCGGCGGGTCGTGGGCGAGGATCTCGACGTGATCGTGGACAACATCGGCATCCCGCCCGGAACCAACCTCGCCACCAGCGACAACGTGACCAGCAGTTCGGCCGACGGCGAGCTGCTGATCGCCCTGAAGCCCGAGAGTTCGAAGGGAGGAAAGGCCTATATCAGCGAGCTGCGCCGGGTGCTTCCACGCGAGTTTCCGACCCTGCAACTCTATTTCCAGCCCGCCGACATGATGAACCAGATCCTGAACTTCGGCCTGCCCGCGCCGATCGACGTCAAGGTCTTCGGCCTCGCCAAGGATGCCGATCTGTACGCCATCGCGACCAAGCTGAAGGATCGCCTTGCGGCAATCAGGGGTGCCGTCGATGTCCATCTGCAACAGCGACTCGATCAACCTGCACTGCAGATCGACGTGGACCGGTCCCGGGCCGCGGAGGTCGGCATGACCGAGCGCGAGGTGTCCGACAACCTCCTCATTTCGGCGAGCTCGAGCTTGATGGTGTCGCCCAACTACTGGACCGACCCGCGCTCGGGGCGCAACTACAGCCTTGTCGTGCAGACACCGCCGCACAACCTGGAGACCCTCGAGGATCTTGCCAATACGCCCCTGCCGGGCCAGGGGCAGAGCCCCGTCCAATACCTGTCCAGCGTCGCCCAGATCCACAAGGGCCAGGTGTCCACGCTGGTCACGCACACCAATGTGCAGACCACCTTCGATGTCATGGCAAATGTCCAGGACCGCGATCTGGGCGGCGTCGCCGCCGACCTTCGCAAGGTCGTCGACGAACTGGCGCCGTCGCTGCCGAAGGGTGTGACGGTCGACATCACGGGGCAGGCCAAGACCATGGACGACACCTTCCTTCGTCTCGGCCTCGGGCTGATCGGCGCGGTGTTGCTGGTCTACTTCATCATGGTCATCAATTTTCAATCCTGGACCGATCCGCTGATCATCATCATGGCCTTGCCGGGGGCCTTCTGCGGCATCGTCTGGCTGCTGGTCGCAACCGGCACCACGTTCAGCGTCCCATCCCTGATGGGCGCGATCATGACCGTGGGCGTGGCAACGGCGAACAGCATCCTGGTCATCGCGTTCGCCAACGATCAGCTCGCAAGCGGCAAGAACGCCGTGGAAGCTGCCATTGAAGCCGGCTTCGCCAGGCTTCGCCCGGTCCTGATGACCGCGTTCGCCATGATCGTGGGCATGATTCCGATGTCCCTCGGATTGGGCGAAGGCGGCGAGCAGAACGCCCCGCTCGGCCGCGCGGTGATCGGCGGGCTGGTGATGGCGACGCTCGCGACGCTGATCTTCGTCCCGGTCGTCTTCAGCTTGCTGAGGCGTCGCTGGGAGCCGGCCCGCCCGGAAGAGGGCGCGGAACTGCTCCTGGCCAGTTAGCGGCGCAGCGTCTTCCGGAATCATCGTGCGGCCTGTGCGCGCCGGGTGCTTCAGGCGAGCTGGCGATCCAGCGGAAATCTGAGTTTCGCCGGGCCGTGGCGGCGGAGCCAGGCAAACACCACCGGCACGAACAGCAAAGTGGTCACCGTGGCGAGCAACAAGCCGCCGACCACCGCACGGCCGAGCGGGGCGTTCTGCTCACCGCCGTGCCCGAGGCCTGACGCCATCGGCAGCATGCCGGCGATCATGGCTGCCGCCGTCATCAGCACGGGGCGCAACCGGGTCCGGCCGGCTTCTCGTGCTGCCGAGCGCGCATCCCGGCCGGCCGCCAGTTCCGCATTGGCGAAGCTGATCATCAGGATGCTGTTGGCGGTGGCCACGCCGATGGTCATGATCGCGCCGAGCATCGCCGGCACGCTGAAGGTGGTTCCGCTCAGGAACAGCATCCAGACCACGCCCGCCAGTGCGCCGGGAAGCGCCGCAAGAATGAGCAGGGGGTCGGTCCACGACTGGAAGTTGACCACCAGGACGAAATAGACCAGCAGCGTCGCGAACGCCATGCCCAGGCCCATGCGCACGAACGTGTCGGCCATGCTCTGCGCCTGGCCGGCCAGCTCGATGCGGGTGTTGTTCTTGAGCGCCGTGGCCGCGACCTGCAAGTCGGCGACGATGGCGCGCACGTCGCGGCTCACGCCTCCGAGGTCGCGGCCCTGCACATTGGCATACACGTCGAACGCAAGCTCGGTGTTGACGTGGTTGATGATCGCCGGCACCTCGGTGCGCTTGATGGTGGCCACGTTGCCCAGTGGAATCGTCGGCGACTGGCCTCGTCCCGGCAACTGGATGCCGAGAATCGCGTCCAGCGAATCGAGCGCGGTGTGGTGCGGCTGCACCACCACCACCTGGTAGGGTCGGCCGGACTTGGGATCGTTCCAGTAGGTGGGCGTCAGCACCACGCTAGAACTCGACGAGATCAGATAGTTCTCGGCGATCTCGCGCTGGCTGATGCCCAGTTCGTGCGCGCGGGTGCGGTCGACTTCCAGCCGCAGCGCCGGCTGGTTCATGATCTGGTGAATATGCACGTCGACGGCCCCGGGCACGGCGCGGATCGCAGCTGCCAGCTTGCGCGCCAGCGCGTAGTTGCCGAGGTCCCCGCCCAGCACCCTCACGTCGATCGGCGCCGGCAGCCCGAAATTGAGGATCTGATTCATCATGTCCCCGGGCTGGAAATAGAACGCGCAATCCGGGAAGCGCTTCGGCAGTTGCTGGCGCAGGCGCCGCACGTACTCTGCGGTGGAGGTGCCGTGTTCGGGCTTGAGTGCGACCAGCATCTCGCCATCGGCTGACGTGATGGTGACGTTGTCGCTGTAAGCCAGATTGGTCGACGGCGGAATCCCGATGTTGTCGATGATCACATCGAGGTCGTCGGCACTGATCAACCGCCGGATCTCGTTCTGCACTTCCGAGAAGATGGTACCCGTCTCCTCGAGTCGAGTGCCCACTGGGGCAGTGATGTGCAGGCGGATCTGGCCCGCGTCCACGACCGGGAAGAAGTCCTGCCCCACGAACGGTATCGCCGCGGCACCGGCGACGACCACCAGCGCGAAGGCGATGGTCGCGATCGCCGGGCGGCCCAGGGCCCAGTCGAGGATGCCATCGTAGCGTCGTTGCAGGCGGCCGAATCCGGATTCGATGGCCGCATGCATCCTGGCGAACCCGGTCGCGCGAACGTGGTTGTCATCCGTCGGCGCGTGCTCAGCCGACAACAGGTAGCGGCTCATGACCGGCACGAGCGTGCGCGACACGAACCAGGACGCCACCACCGCGAACACCACGGCCAGGGCCAGGGGCACGAACAGGTAGCGCGGCGCGCCGGTTAGCAGCAGCACCGGCAGGAACACGATGCAGATGCAGAGCATGGCGACGAAGGCGGGTACCGCCACCTCTCGCGCCGCCTCGAGGATCGCCTCGCGCAGCGCTTTGCCCATGGCCAGATGGCGGTGCACGTTCTCGACGGCGACCGTTGCGTCGTCGACCAGGATGCCGACCGAAAGCGAGAGTCCGCCGAGCGTCATCAGGTTCAGGGTGTGACCGAACGCACCGAGCAGGATGACCGAGAACAGCACCGACAGCGGGATTGCCACCACCACGATCAGCGTCGATCGCAGGTTGCCCAGGAACGCAAACACCATCAGCCCGGTGAACCCGGCCGCGATGACGCCCTCGACCGCCACGGCGCGCATGGCATCGACCACGAACACCGACTGGTCGAAGAGAAACGACAATTGCATCCCCTCGGGCAGTTCGACCGCGGCGATGCGCTCGCGCACTTCACGGATGATATCCAGCGTCGAGGCACCGCCACTCTTGAGCACGGTTAGCAGACTCGATTTGCGACCGTCGTGGCGCACCAGGCTGGTCTGCTCGTTGTAGCCGTCGCGCACATCGGCGACGTCGCGGATGAAGATCTCGGCGCCGTTTGCGGTGCGGATCGGCATGTCGCCGATCTGCTCGATCTTCTCCGGGCTGTTGTTGATGCCGAGAACGTACTCGCGGCTACCGATCTGGGTCGAGCCGGTGGGCAGGTTCACGTTCTGCCGCAGGAGCGCGTCGTTGATGTCCTTGACCGTGACGCCGCGCGCGGCCATGCGCGCCGGATCCGAGTCGATCATGATCAGCCGCGGCCGGCCGCCGTATGGCAGTGGCACGGTGGTGCCCGGAACCGGGATCACGTTGTTGCGCACCAGCCACAGGCCCTTGTCGTAAAGCTCCTGCTCGGTGAGTGTGTCGCTGCCGAGCGCGATCTGGAGGATCGGCACGCTCGACGCGTTGTATTGCACGATCTGCGGTGGTGTCTGCCCGGGCGGCATGCGGCGCAGGATGGTCTGGCAGGTCGCCGTGATCTCGGCCAGCGCCTGGTCGATGCGGACGCCGGGCTGGAAGTAGATGCGGATGAGGCTCTTGCCGTAGATCGTGTGCGACTCGATCCGGCGCACGTTGCTCACCGTGGTGTTGATCTGCTGCTCCGCGAACAGGGTGATCTGTTTCTCGAACGCGTCGGCGGGAATGCCGACGTACTGCCAGATGACGGTGACGACCGGTTCGGCGATCTCGGGAAAGATGTCCTTGGGCATCGCGCGCCAGCCCGGCGCGCCGACGATCTGGAGTGAGCCGGCGAGCAGCACGGCAAGCGCCGCGACCACGAACGTATACGGCCGCGCCAGCGCCAGTCTCACAAGCCACATGCCGTGTTCTCCTCTGCCTGCCGTTTGTTGTTTTGTGACAGTAGTGTTACAAAGATCGGGTCCCGCGCATAGCCACAATGGTTCATGCGACGCACCATCCGGCAGGTTCGATGGGACCGGATGGCTACGCGCCGGGCCACCGGGGAGGGCTCATGCAATCACCACGACCACTGACCAAGTCGCCACCGAACCGCGGCGGCGGAATCCTTTTGCTGGCGGCGCTTGCGGTTGGCCTCGTGGTCTTGTTCGCCCTGGGCATGTGGCGTCATTCCGTAGCGGCCCTTGCCGCCGGTACTGGCGCGGGCGACCTGCCCGTCGTCGCCGTGATCAAGGCAACGCCCGGCAAGGGCAAGGCAGACCTGACGCTGCCGGCCGGCATCCTCGCCTACCAGGAAGCCACGCTGTATGCCCGCACCACCGGCTATGTGAAGCGCTGGCTGGTGGACATCGGCGACGAAGTCAAGGCCGGACAACTGCTCGCCGAACTCGAGGCGCCCGACATTGATCGCCAGATCGACGAAGCCCGGGCCCAGGTGGACCAGATCCGCGCACAGCTCGAACTGGCGCGAACCACGTCGGATCGCTATCGGTCGCTGGCGCTGCAGGAAGCGGTGTCGGCGCAGGAAGCCGACGAACGAGACGGCGCATTGCGCTCGCGGACCGCCGATCTCGCGGCATTGACGGCGCACCAGCGTCAGCTCGAACAACAGCGCACGTTCCTCAAGCTGGTAGCACCCTTCGCGGGGACCATCACCGCCCGCAACGTCGATCTCGGGACCCTGGTCTCCGGCGCCTCCGCGTCTTCACCCTGGCTGTTCAAGCTGGCGCAGTCGAACACGTTGCGTGTGATGGTGAGTGTTCCGCAGAGCCACGTCGCGCTGGTGAAGGCGGGCGTCAAGGGCGAGGTCATCGTGCGTGAGCTGGGCGATGCGGCGCTGGCCGCCCAGGTCACGCGACGCGCCGGCGCGTTCGATCCCGCGACCCGGACCATGATGGTACAGCTCGACCTGCCCAATCCCGACGGACGCGTGTTGCCGGGCATGTATGCCCAGGTCAGGTTCCAGCTGACTCAGGCCGCGCCGGCGGTGACGGTCCCGGTCAATGCCGTCCTCATCGGTGGCGACGGGATCCGGGTCGCGATGGTCGGGCCGGACGATGTGGTCCACATTCGCAAGGTGAAGCTCGGCCGCGACTTCGGCAAGGAAGTCGAGGTGATCGAGGGTGTCGCCAACGGTGATCGGGTGGTCAACAACCCGCGCGATGACCTGCACGACGGCACCAGGGTGAAAGCGGTCCTGGTCGAGCGACACGAGAAGAAGGAGGAGAAGAAGAGCGACGGCAAGTCGGCCGCAACCGTATCGGCGCCGGCGAGCGGCGGCAAGCCGTGATCGCCCGTCGGGCTGTCGTCGTCGCCTGCGTCGCGATGGCGGGTGCCTGCACGATCGTCGGTCCCGACTATCGTCGCCCCGCTGAATCGATCCCGGTCGCGTTCAAGGAGCAGGGGCCGTGGCGCGAGGCCCGCCCCGCCGACGACAGCACTCGTGGCGATTGGTGGCGCATGTTTGGCGATGCCACGCTCGACGATCTGGAGCAACGCGGCCTGGCGTCGAATCCGGGCCTGCTGGCCATGGCGGCGCGGGTCGACTAGGCCCGCGCAGCGGCGGGATTCGCCCGGGCGGAACAACTGCCGAACGTGACGCTCGACGCGCGCGCCGGCCGGGAGCGATTCTCGGGCAACCGGCCCGACCAGCCCGGCAAGGGGGTGTTCGAGTACGAAGCCAGGCGGTATCTGGTGCCCGCCACCATGAGTTACGAGGTCGACCTGTGGGGGCGTGTGCGGCGGGCGAACCAGGCGGCCGCGGCCCGGCTGGAGGCGAGCCAGGCAGCATGGCACGTGGCGCGGCTGGCGCTGGCCGCCGACATCGCCAACACGTACTTTGCATTGCGCACGCTGGAGGCCGAAGAGCGGTTGCTGCGCGACGCCATCGATCTGCGGCAACGAACGGCGGGTCTGGTCGCCGCCAGGAAACGGGGCGGGTTGGCATCCGATCTCGACCTCGCGCGCACCGCGACCGAACTGGCGGCGGCCGAGGCCGAGGTTGCGGTGGTGCTGCGGACCCGCGCCGACCAGGAGCACGCGCTCGCGATCCTGGTCGGCGCCACGCCGGAGGACTTCGTTCTAGGGCCTGCTGCTGCGACCCGAGAGCGTGGTCTGGGCCCTGTTTCCCGCGGTGTCGCTGCCACTCTTCGACGGTGGGCGCAATCGGGCGAACCTCCAGCGCGCGGAGGCGGCCTATCGCGAGAACGTGGCGCGCTATCGCGAGCGCCTCCTGGTGGCCTTTCGCGAGGTCGAAGACCAGTTGAGTACGCTGCGTCTTCTGGCACAACAGCGGGCCGCCCAGGAACGTGCCATGGACGGCGCAGTGCGAGCATCCCGGTTGGTCGAGACCCGGCATCGCGCTGGGCTCGCGATGATGCTCGATGTGATCGACGTCGAGCGTACCCGTTTGTCGCTGGCCCGCGCGGATGCCCAGCTTCGTGGTCAGCAGTTGGGGGCCACCGTGGGCCTGGTTCGGGCGCTCGGGGGTGGGTGGATGCCGGGAGGGCTGGCAGGGGTCCCGCCGCCACCAGGTTCCTGATCCGCTGGCGTGCGGCCGGCCTTCCGGTCGCCGGATGTATACGGATCCCTTCTGCCGATGCGTTTTTTGTACAATCAACCGTTCATTGTGCAGCGCACCCCAGCGCACCTCGATGGCCCTTCTCGAGATTCAGCAGGTCTCCCGGCGTTTCGGAGACTTTGTCGCGGTAGACGCGGTCAGCCTCTCGATCGAGGCCGGCGAGTTCTTCACCCTCCTCGGACCCTCCGGCTGCGGCAAGACCACGCTGCTGCGCATGATCGCGGGCTTCGACCAGCCCGATGGCGGCCGCATTCTCCTCGACGGCAAGGACATGGCCGGGGTGCCGCCGGAGGATCGCAACGTCCACACCGTGTTCCAGAGCTACGCCCTGTTCCCCCACATGACCGTGGCACAGAACATCGCCTTCCCGCTCAGGATGAACGGCGTTTCGGCCGAGCAGATCGCCGCCCGCGTGCATGAAGCACTCGACGATGTTTCCTTGCTGGGCATGGAGAAGCGCTATCCGAGCGAGCTATCCGGTGGCCAGCGCCAGCGAGTGGCCGTGGCACGGGCGCTGGTCAACCGGCCGCGCCTGCTGTTGCTGGATGAACCGCTGGCAGCGCTCGACGCCAAGCTCAAGGAGCGCATGCAGCTCGAGCTGATCACCCTGCAGAAGGAAGTCGGCGTCACCTTCATCTATGTGACCCATGACCAGGAAGAGGCGCTTGCGCTTTCGCACCGGATCGCGGTCATGAACCATGGCCGGGTCGAGCAGCTCGACGAGCCGGCGACGATCTACAGCTTTCCCAAAAATCGCTTCGTCGCCGACTTCATCGGCGAGTGCAACCTGATGGACTGCAGCGTCACCGCTGCCGTCGAGGGCCGGTTGACCCTCGACGTGGCTGATCTCGGCACGGTGATGGCGTCCGGCGCCGATGGCGCCGTCGCCGGCGCGAAGGGCACGCTCGCGCTGCGGCCCGAGAAGGTGTCGATCGGCCGCGAGCTGGCGGGCGCCGACTGCGTCAATCGTTTCTCAGGCAAGGTGTTCGACTATCTCTACACCGGCGATGTCACGCTCTACATTGTCGAGGTCGAGGGCGGTTCGCGGGTCGAGGTCATGCTGCCCAACAACGCGATCGGCCGCTCTTCGAAGTTCTTCGAGCCCGGCGATGCGGTGCAGATCGGCTGGCGCGACGACGCCGCCAGCTTTTTGCGCGATTGATGATCTCGGCCTGCCCGGTTCATCCGTGCCGTTCCCGCGTCGGCCCCTCTGGTGATCCGAATCGATGAGCCGACTCTCGAACAAGTGGCTGATCAGCGGGCCGCCGATCGTTTACCTGGCGCTGTTCTTCGCGATGCCGGCGCTGATCATGGTGATGGCGTCGTTTCGTTTTCCGGGCGAGCTCGGCGGACTCGCCCCGCTGTTCGGCATCGGCGACCCGGACGAACTCGCCGGCCTCACTTTCGAGAACTATCAGCGCTTCTTCACCGACGCTATCTATGTCGAGCTTTTCTTCAAGTCGTTCTGCTACGCCGCGGTGACCACGCTGCTGTGCCTGCTGCTGGCCTATCCGTTGGCCCTGACCATCGCCCGCAGCGCCAAGCGTTACCGTGAAGTCCTGGTATTGCTGGTGATACTCCCGTTCTGGAGCAACTTCCTGATCCGGGTGTATGCATGGATGATCATCCTCGGGCCCCAGTCGGCGTTCGCCCGGATGTTCGACACCATGCTCGGGGCCGTCGGTTTCGAGCCGGTACCGTTGCTGTTCTCGCCGATCGCCGTCGTCATCGGCCTCGTGTACGTGCATCTGCCATTCATGGTGCTGCCGCTTTATGCAAACCTGGAGAAGCACGACCCGGCGCTGCTCGACGCCGCACGTGATCTCGGCGCCAACGCCTGGCAGCGCTTCTGGCGGATTACGTTCCCTCTTTCGCTGCCGGGCGTCTATGCCGGCGCCGCGCTCGTCTTCATTCCCGCGCTGGGGATCTTCGCCATCCCCGACATCCTGGGCGGCCCCGACGACAGCCTCATCGGCAACGTCATCAAGCAGCAGTTCCTGGAGACGCGCGACTGGCCGTTCGGCAGCGTGCTGTCGATCGTGCTGACGGTCGCGGCGCTCTCACTGGCCGGACTGGCGGCGTGGGTGGGCCGCGGCGGCGGCAGGGGAAGCGCCCGTGCGTAAGCGCTCGGATGATGCGCCCCCACACCCCCCGAGGGGGCGTAATTCGCGCCTTGGGGCGGCCCGGCGGCGCTCATGGCTGATCGTAGCGGCGCTCTTCGG